>CAVJWL010000006.1:0-61887 GCA_963653505.1 uncultured Prevotellaceae bacterium | reverse complement strand
TTCATATATGTATTATATCATATTTATAATACAACTAAGCAAAAAAATAAAAAATTGATATCAAAATTTAAAATTAACACCTATTTCTATGAGTAATGACTAATTTCTAAAGAATAATCTACATTACATAACAGTATTTTTGATAGAATATATAAGTAATACATATTATTGGAGGTATTTATATGTCTTGGTTAGATGAAGCAAATCAAAAAATGGACAAATGTGTCGATTCCTTAAAGGAATCTTTAGGAACTCTTCGTGCTGGTAGAGTCACCGCTCAATTGCTTGATAAAGTTTATGTCAAAGCCTATGGAGAAAATATGGTTCTCAAAAGTTTAGGAACTATTTCTTCAGTTTCTCCTACTGATTTACAAGTTAAGGTCTTTGATCCATCCACTTTAAAAGATATTATCGCAGGATTGAACAAAGCTGATTTAGGTTGCACTGTCACTCAAAACGGCAATGCTATCATGTTAAAATTCCCAGCCCCAAGTGCTGATCGCCGTAAGGACTTAGAAAAGCAAGCAAAGAAATACGGTGAAGATGGCAAAGTTGCTATTCGTAATGTTCGTAAGGATCTCAATAATAAAGTTAAGAAAGATGATACTCTCAGCGAAGATATGCAACATGATATGTTAGATGACATTCAAAAAGCTACTGATAAACATATTGAAACAGTTGACAAACTTGTCGCTGAAAAGATTCAAGATATCGAGTGCATCTAAATGGCTGATATTCAAAACCCTGGTATTCGTCACATTGCCTTCATCATGGATGGCAATGGACGTTGGGCAAAGAAAAGATTGTTGCCTCGTTCTTCTGGACATAAAGTCGGTGTAGATATCATCAAGAAGATCGTTGAATCCTGTTATGATGATTATGGTATTTACGCTGTTTCTTTATTCACATTTTCAACTGAAAATTGGAATCGTCCTCAAAAAGAACTTGACACACTTTTCAAATTGCTAAAAGAATTTTTTGATAAAGAAATCGATTATTTCAATTCCCGTGGAACTAAGATCAATGTTCTTGGTGAACTAGATGATCCCCGTATTCCTAAAGATACTTTAAACACTATTCATAATGCTATTGAAAGTACGAAAAACAATAGCACTAATGTTTTTAATGTTCTTTTCAATTACGGATCTAGAAATGAAATCGCTGATGCTTGTAAAGCAGTAGCACAAGATGTCAAAGATGGCAAAATCGATATTTCCTCAATCAATAAAGATACATTTAAAAATTATCTTTTCACAAAGGATTTGAGCGATATCGATTTATTAGTGAGGACTAGTGGTGAGGAAAGACTTTCCAATTGTTTGCTCTATCAAGTTGCCTATGCTGAATTTGTCTTTGAAGATACTTTATGGCCGGATTACACTCCTGAAACTTTGAAGAAAGATATCGAGATATATCTTAAGAGAAATAGGCGTTTTGGTGCCATTGAAGAAAAGGAGTGATTATGAATAAATTATCACAATCTTCTAAGGCTAGCATGTTGACTAGAACGATAACCGCTATTGTTTTAGTCGCTGTTTTAGTCCCGACCATTCTCTTTGGTGGATGGGCATATTTCGCTTTGATGATCGTCTTAGCTCTCATCGGAATTTGGGAGATACTTCGAGCATCTGGAAGAAATAAATACAACCTGCTTGTTTACAGTGTTGTCTATATTTTTGTCTTTTCATTTATCTTTTGGGTGTTTTTAAAAAACTTAATCAGCGATAGTCATTATTATGTCGATAAGCTCTATATGAGCGATATCTTCGTATCTCTCATCGGAATTATTCTTTATGCTTTGACATTATTCACTATCTCAATCATCTCTCCTAAAGTCACCTTGAATGATGTCACATATTTATTCACTGTCGGTATTGTTTTCGCCTTAGGATTCCAAGGAATGCTGTATCTAAGATACTTCCCAATCTCAAATGGCCCAAGTATGTTCTCAGCTTCTTTAGGTGTCACTAAAAATACAAGTCTTATCGTTGATTATCGTTCTTTACATTATGTAACAACTTATGGTGATTATTTTAAATCATTTTATGAAAATGCCAATTTAAATCAAACATTAGCATCATCACTTCTTTTGTTCTTCGTTTTTGTAGGAACTTGGGCTAGTGATGTCGGTGCTTATTTCTTTGGTATGTTATTTGGAAAACATAGAATGAATCCTAGAGTTTCTCCTCATAAAACATGGGAGGGATTCTTCGGCGGTGTTTTCTTCTCTGCTGTTGTTTCTTTAGGCTTAGCTGCTATTTTCGAATTCTGTTTCAATATGCCATTAGTTCCTGGACTTCTTCAATTTTCAACTTCCTCATATTTGAAGAACATCGGTGTCTTAAATGGTGTTTGCTGGCCATTTTTAGTCTTGGTAGCTCTTTGTATGCCAGTTGTTGGTAATATCGGCGGTTTCTTATATTCTCTTATCAAGAGAACATATGGAATCAAAGATTACGGAAATATCTTTCCAGGACATGGTGGTGTCATCGATCGTTTTGATTCTGTTATGATCAATTCAATCATCATCGCAATCATCTTATCTTTGACTAGCAATGGATGGAGGTTTACTGTTTGATGAGAAAACCTATTATTGTCCTAGGTGCTACTGGTAGCATTGGAACTCAGACACTTGATATCTTGATGTATTCGTTTGATTATGAACTCATCGGTGTCTCTCTTTCTTCTCAGTTTGAAAAACTAGAACCCTATCTTTTCTATTTTGATTCATTGAAATATGTCGCTATCAAAGATGAAAAAGCGGCTGCTAAATTTCATAAATTACACCCAGATTACACAATCATCACTGGAGATGATTGTTCAGTCAAATTAGTCAAATTATGTTCTAAAGCTGATGTTTTTAATTCTTTGATGGGTAATTGCGGTCTTCTTCCTAGTTTGACTGCCTTAGAACAAAATCAAGATTTGATGCTTTCAAATAAGGAAAGTCTTGTCATCGGTTCTACTCTTATCAAACCTTTATTAAAAAAATCAAAAAGTCATCTCTATCCTGTTGATAGCGAGCATGTCGCTTTGAGCAAATTGTTAAAAGAGACTAAAAGACTCGGAATCAAAAAGAATCAGATTGAAAAACTCATCGTCACAGCTAGTGGGGGTGCTTTAAGAGATACTCCGCTTAAAAAGCTTGATAAAGTGACTCCTGAGATGGTCTTAAAACATCCTACCTGGCACATGGGTAATAAGATAACTGTCGACTGTGCTACTCTTGTCAATAAGGCGTTTGAAGTCATTGAAGCTTCAGTCTTATTTGATTTTCCGTTAGAGATGGTCGATGCTATCATCTGTAGAGAAAGCTTGGTTCATGCTGAGATAATCTATCATGATGGTGATGGTAAACACACCTTAATGGAATATTCTCCTTGTTCGATGAAAGTTGCAATCGCATATGCATTGAGTAAAGGAACTCTTTCAATGCATGTCAATAATAATGAGGATTTGAATAAGATCAAAACCTTGCATTTTGGTGAAATCGATGATGATTTTTATCCATTATTTAAAGTCACTCAAGAAGTTTTTTCAAAATACTCAAATGTTGGGATGATATATTATAATTCTGTTGATACTTATGCTATTGAGATGTTTTTAAAGAAGAAAATAACCTTTAAGCAAATGCGAGAATCTCTTATTTACACATCAACCCATCTAGATGATCTTCCTGTGTTGAAAGAGAAAAATCTTGATTCAATCATCTCTAAGAGTGAAGAGTATGCTAAAGACGTCGTTTGGAAAGTCGTCTCCCTTTATCGCTAGGAGGTTGTTGAATGAAATTTTTAGAAGTGCTACTCAACATTGTCATCTTTATTTTATGCTTATCATTTGTCGTCTGTATTCATGAAGCAGGACATCTTATCGCTGCAAAGAGTTTCAAAGTTTATTGCTTTGAATATTCTATCGGTTTTGGTCCTAAGATCTTCCATAAAAAATTCAAACATAAAAGGAAGAAACCACTTTATGAATCAGATAAAGAAATCAAAGAAGAAAATACTTCAGTGATGGTTCAAAGTGAACCAATTAAAACAGATACGGTTGAAATATATGGCGAAGATAAAAAAGCTCTTGCTGATATCTTAAACGCTAGTGATCAAAAAGAAGCTGAAAGTAAGAAAGAAAAATTAGATCCTAATTATTATTACGGAGAAACATATTTCAGCATCCGTGCTTTACCACTCGGTGGATATGTTTCAATGGCTGGAGAAGATTCTAGCGAAAACGAAGATGGAATTGTCGTACCAAAAGAAAGAACACTACCTGGTATCAATCATGTAAAACAGATAGTCATCATGTTAGCTGGTATCACGATGAATTTCATCTTAGCCTTCATTCTCTTCTTTGCTGATTTTGCCTTTTGTACTCAATCACAAACTGTTTTAGATACTAATGAAATTTCTGTCACTGAGAAATTGGATGGTGAAGTAACAGGAGCTTATCAAGCTGGTCTTAGAACTGGTGATAAGATCCTCACTTTATATCAAACCTATTCAAATCTTTATGATTCAAAAGGTAATAAAGTAGAACAAAGCATTGACTTCCCAAAGGTCGAAGATAGACAAAATATTGAAGTCTATGTCAATTCAGATGCTACTACTGTTGATGATTACGCAAAGAATTCTCTCTCCTATTGTATTCAAGATGTCATCAGCAGAAATGCTGATAAAACCTTAACTACAATTGAAGAATTCAAAGGTATGCAGATCAATTCTGATTCGACAAGAACAATTCATTTGACATATTATTCACTTTCAGAACAAACAACTAAAAGTGCTGATGTTGTCTTAAAGACCTATCTTTCTTCTTCAACCTGGACCTTTAAGAAATTTGGTATCTCTGCAAAGGTAAAACAGTTCAAATATAATGCTGGTCAAGCCTTTGTTATGGCAGGTAAACAGTTCCACTATTTATTTGTCAATATCTTCCAAGCACTTGGTGGATTATTCACACCAGCTGGATGGAAGAATATGGGTGGTATCATCTCAGTCTATAGAGTTTCTGCTCAAGGAGTTCAAAGTAAAAGTGCGGGATATTTCATCTTGCTCTGGGGATATATCTCTTTGAACTTAGGATGTTTCAATCTCCTTCCATTCCCAGGACTTGATGGATGGCAAACACTAATCGCTTTGATAGAAATGATCTCACGAAAGAAAGTTCCAACTAAAGTAAAAGGAATCGCTAACGCAGTAGGACTTATCATCTTAATGTTACTTGCTGGATTGTTAGTTATAAAAGATCTCTTGATATAAATAAAAATCTCGTTTCAGAAAATGAAACGAGATTTTTTACTTCAATCATGTTTCAATGCGAATTTACATAATGATTTAACAATACCGATGAATAAAAATAAAGAAATAAGACAAGCAATCATTCCTAAAATGATAAATATCGTGTTATTGAAAATGCTTGAAAGATAGAAACATGCTATTGTTAAACCTAAGAAAATAAGGTTTAGAATTGATGATATTGCAAGAAGATTGTGTTTGATGAAAATCATAATTACCTCCTATGTTAGTTTTAACTAACTTTAATATATATCAATCAGATTTTTAATTCAAGAAAAATGAAAATCAATTTTGAAGAATAAAATTTGTATTGTAACAATAATTGACATATGTTAAACTTATATTAAGAATTAGGAGAATTAAGTGTATGAATGTTGATGATAGTTTAGGTATTGAAAAGATAAATGACTTCGAAGATATTTTTTAAATTTTAGCTGTTCTGATAAAGTTCAGATTTCTTTATGCTTTCCTCCTTTTGATTTGTGATGATGTACATTCTTTCAAAGATGGTGCAATTTTCTTTTTTATTGGAGCTTTTATTTCTTTGATTTCTTTAGGAATTACTAGGTCTATTGGAAAGGTATTAACACAAAATGGTAT
This sequence comes from uncultured Prevotellaceae bacterium, assembly GCA_963653505.1. Taxonomy (GTDB): domain Bacteria; phylum Bacillota_I; class Bacilli_A; order RFN20; family CAG-288; genus Enterosoma. The sequence goes on along the minus strand of CAVJWL010000006.1, from coordinate 55,993 downwards.
GAAAACTATAAATCATAGTTCAAATCTTCAAAATAAATATAATTTACTTTCGCTTGTATACAAAACTAAGTGTTATAACAAAACACAATTTTCGTATAAAATTCGCTTTGTTTATACAGGTCAAAATTGGATTTATGAAGAAGATAAAATCGGTGAAATTTTAAATGATATTTTAAGCGAATTATTAGGGAAAATATAATATGGAAAAGAATAAAAAAATATGGGTTTTTGCACCTACAATGATAGTTTCACCAATTTTAGATTATTGTCTAATTGAAGCTGCTATTGTTTTAATTTGGTTTTTGTCTGATAACAAGATTATTCCACTTGACGTAATGATTTTATTTATTTTTATGTTTATAGTGATTCCTTTTTTGATTATGATTTTTATGGTTTTATGGCATTTGCAATTCATTATATTTAAGGATGATTATTTTATATTTGGAAATGTTTTAAAGAGAGAATTATGTAGAGTTAAATATGAAAAAATGATAGTAGTAAAGAAATTGATTTTATCTAATTATGCAAGATTTTGCAAACTAAGTGAAGATGAAAAAAAGAAAAAGAAGCAAAAAGAAAAAAGAGAATGTTTTTCTTCAAAAGCAATATCTGCTGAATATGTGTTATTTATTTTTGAAAATATCAAGAAATTCAATACTTCTTTTATAAGTAAACCAGGATCATTTTTCAGTTATAATTATAATGTTTTAACTGGGACTATAAACTTACATTTTAAAAAGAGAATTATAATATTCTACAATCGTAAAATTGAAGATATGTTTGTTGAAATCCAACATTCGAGAGGTAAATTCCTTGACGGTACTGATATGAAATTGAGAAGTAAACCATTTATTGGGGATAGATAGATTTCAAAGAAGGTTTTGAATTCTTATTTTATTGAAAAGTTACAAGTTTAATGATATTTTATTTTTGTAGGTGAAATATGGATATAGAAAAAATTAAAGAAAATCTCAATCATTCATTCTCAAATGAAATTGTGTTTAGAAAATTGATAAAAACAAAAGATAAAATCATCGGTGCTATTGATTTGTATGATATTAAAATCAATATGCCTTTTGATTTAAATTTTGTATATCAAAATAACAGAGTTGAATACACCTTTGTTTTTAAAGATTATAAAAAAGATTTAAACAATGCCGAAATCAATGATTTCAATGATAAAAATATGATTTTTAGTTTTTATTTAGAAGATAAAAAATTGATTGGTAAAAGAACTGAAATTGTTAAAAACGAAGATGATTTAATCAATTATATGAATGGATTGCTCGAATACATATTCATTGCTTGTGAAAAAGATTTAACAGCACTCTTGAGGTGAAGTATGGAAAAAAGTATTAATATGAATGCTCTTAAGTTGAGTTTAGAAGAAGTTACAAGCGAAGAATTTGGTATGAATTTTGATTACTCATCTATTTATCTTGGACAAGATGAAGAATGCGTTCCAGAATTCACTGGGATTTTAAATGTTTTATATGATGAAAAAATAGCATTCAAATTTGAATGCTATGTGACATCAAAAGGTTATTTTGAATTTAGATTTTACTTCCAAAAGATGATTGATATCAACAAAGATTATGATGAGATTGTTGAATTTAACAAAATACCATTCAACATGTTTAATCTTACTGTTTTAAAAGATAAGACTATCTGTGCTAAAAGAGCTGGTTTTTTAATGAGTCTTGTAGAAATCGTTGATGAATATAGAACGTCTTTGGTAAATTTTAAAGAAAATTTTGATGAATTAATGCATTTGTTTTCACATTGTTCTTAATGACAATTTTATTTGCAACAAGTAAAATTTAGATGTTATTCCACTTTTTCTTTTCCGAATCTATCATATAAAGCTCTTATTGATTTTTCAAAATCATTATTTGAGATTCCGATGATAATATTGATTTCTTCTCGTCCTTGATCGATGAGTTTAATATTTATTTTTTCTTCGCCGAAACTAGATAATATTCGGCCGCTAGTTCCTGGCTTTTTTACCATATTTCTTCCGACTACCCCAAGGAGAGCGATATCATCATCTAGAGATATCGAAATGATATCTTTTTCTTTTTTTAGTTCTGCTAAAATATCGTAATATTTCTCTTCAATTTTATCCTTCTCTATGATGACAGAAAAAGAATCAATTGATGTTGGGATATGTTCTACTGGTATTTTATATTTGTTCAATAGATTTAAAACTATCAAAATGGTTGATAATTTATCAGCCGTTTTTCTTTTTACAAATGTTAAAGCAATGTATCCTTTCTTTCCTGTGATTCCAGTTATCAAATGAGTTTTATCAGGTGTTTCTTCTTTTATAAGAGTGCCTTTTTCATCTGGATGGTTAGTATTTAATATGTATAGTGGTATATGATCTTCTTGAAGCGGATATATCGTTTCTTCATGAATGACATTAGCGCCCATAGAGGATAGTTCTCTCAGTTCAGAATACGATATCTCATTTATTTTTCTTGGATTTTCGACGATGTTTGGATCTGTCATATAAAAGCCAGAGACATCGGTGAAGTTTTCATAGATATCAGCTTTGACTCCTTTTGCCATGAAAGAACCTGTGACATCACTTCCACCTCTTGGAAAAAGGCAGATTTTCCCATTTGGGTAGCTTCCATAAAAACCAGGTACTACTATTTTTTGATATTTGATTTGAGTTTCTTTAATTGCTTTTAAAGTTTTACATTCATCAACTTTTCCTTCATAATCAAAGAAGATGAGATCTTTGCTATCGATGAATGTGTATCCTAAATAATCAGCCATCAATTTTGCTGAAAAATATTCACCTCTTGAGACTAATTCTTCTTCGTTGATTTCATTATTTGCTAATCTTTTTCTCAAGATTTCAAATTCATCATTTAAATTTGTTTTGAGATTTAAATCTTTTTCTATTTCTAAATAACGAGATTTTATCTCATCAAAAAGAGGATTGAAAACAACATGATATTTGACATGTTGAAATACTAAGAATAATAAATCGGTTATTTTATTATCACCTTTAAATCTCTTTCCGATAGCTGAGACAACAACTATTTTTCTATCACCATCGCTTTCGATGATTTTTTTAATCTTTTTAAATTCTTCTTCATCTGATAGAGAAGAACCACCGAATTTACAAACTTTGAGCATGTTCTTTTTCCTCGATGATTTTCTTGACTATTTGAACTGCGTTGCTAGCAGCTCCTTTTCTAACATTGTCAGCTACGCAATAAAGAAGCATTCCATTATCACAAGAAGTGTCTTTTCTAATTCTACCTACATAGACAAAATCATTTCCTTTAGCGATAGTTGAAACCGGATAGATATGATTTTTAGGATCATCTAATACTTTGATTCCGTCATGTTCAGCAAGGGCTTTTCTTGCTAGATTTAAATCAATCTTCTTTGAGGCTTCTAATTGAATGGATACTCCATGAGCGACAGGAACAGGAACTCTGATACATGTGGCCGTGATTTTTAAATCTGGACGATGAAGAATCTTTTTTGTTTCATCGATCATTTTATGTTCTTCTTTGGTGTAATCATCATCTAAGAAAACATCAATTTCAGGAATACAAGTGTTGGAGATATCATAGGGATAGAATAGATTTTTCGCACCTTTTTTAGTTCTTTCTAAATCATCGAGTCCTTTCTTTCCAGAACCTGCTACTGCTTGATAAGTTGTATAACTGATTCTTGTTAGATGGAATAAGTCATCTAAGACTTTAAGCGGTAAGACACTTTGAATTGTCGAACAATTAGGATTGGCGATAATTTTTGATTTGTTCTTATAATCGTCAATATTGATTTCAGGCACTATCAAAGCGCAGTTATCATCCATTCTCCACTGACTTGAATTATCAACAACTAGAGCACCTTCTTCACTTGCAATCGGTGCCCAGATTTTAGATACGCTTCCACCAGCTGAAAAAAGAGCAAAATCGATATTTTTAAAACAACCTCTTTCAAGAGTTTGAACGGTCTTTTCTTTTCCTTTGAAGATAATTTTGCTTCCTTTGCTTTTTTCACTTGCGAATAATCTTATTTCAAATATTGGTAATTCATATTCTTCTAAGACCTTTAAAAAAGTTCTACCGACAAGACCAGTAGCTCCAACAATAGCAAACGAATATTTTTTCATAGTGATCACCTTTCTACAATTTTGATAACAACATCATAATTTTTAAGTTCTGATAGTTGAGGATTTATCAAAATGTCTTTATTTTCATTCTTATAGCAATAAAATTTACCTATCATTTCTTTTTTTATCTTTATCTTATCTGAAAGAGAATAAGAAAGATATGTCTTTGATTTTATTCTTTGATAATCTTGCATCATACTTGAGGCTGTTGGATATTTACCTGCTCCATTTGAAGATATCAAAATAGGACTGCTAATATCATTATTGATGATAATCGCATTTTTTTCATAATCGATTGAATTCAATATTGAATCTTTAAAGGCAGTAGGGATAACTTCAATGATCAATTCATCATCTAGCACTTGACTGTGAGAAACAAATTTTAGAGTTAAGCCATCTTCTTTTAAATCATTGAGAATTTCTTTTGTTATATTTTGAATTCCAAAAGAAATAATCTCTTTTTGAATTATTTCTTTTTTAGTGATGATAGAAGCTATGATTGCTGATTTTCTTATCATATCCAATCCTGATAAATCAGCGCTAGGATCAAGCTCTGCAAATCCTTTTTCTTGGGCTTCTTTTAAAGCATCAGAGAAACTCGAATCATCTTTTACCATCTTAGTTAATATATAGTTTGAAGTTCCGTTTAAGATTCCGTATATTTCAGTTATTTTTTCAAATTGACTTTGAATAAGAAGTGGATATATAAGAGGTATTTGCCCACCGACACTAGCTTCAAATTGAATTGAACAACCATTCATATTGGCTAAGTCTAGATATTCTTTTAAATGATTTGAGATTGTCTCTTTATTTGATGAGATGACATTTTTCTTTTTCATCAAACTCTTTTTTATAACTTTATAACTTAAATCATCTTTTCCAAGGCATTCAAAAATAGTATCTATTTCTTCATCATCTACTATTTTCTTGTAATCTATTTCAAGTAGATCACCTAATTCTTTTCTTTTGTTTTCTCTTCCGAAGATTGCTTTTACTTCTGTATCTTTATCATTTTTTAAATAATCATAGACCCCTTTCCCTACAGTTCCATAGCCGAATATTGCTACTTTATTCATAGGCGATGATATCGACCTTTCTGACATTATTCAATTTTTTAGCACCGTTTTTTAATTCATCGATGCTTATTTCTAAATTTTGAATATCTAATGTCAAAGAAATGAATGCGATATTTGAAACCGGGATGTTTTGATTGATACTTAAAACATTAACTTTGCATGAGAATAAATATGATAAGATTGAATTTAAAACACCAGGAATATCTGTTACTTTGAAGGTGATGATCAAATGTTTGCTCGTGCTATCATTCACTTTATAAACACAATCTTTATATTTGTAATAAGTAGAACGGCTGATATCATTTTCTTTGCACGCTTGTGTCACTGAATATCCTTCGTTTTCTATTTGCTCTCTAGCTTTGAGGATTCTTTCGAAGTTTTCAGGAAGAATATCTTTTCTTATTAAATAGAAATCATTTTTCATTATGTAATACCTCTTTTTTAACAAAAGCTTTATTTTTATTAATATCTAATGTTTTTAATTCATAGGAATATGGAAAATCATAAGATTTGATTTTGTTTATCAACATCTCTTTTTGATTTGAGTTTTTATCAAGGATAAATATCATTGTTGAACCAGAACCTGAGATTGTAAATGGAATATGAAGTTCTTTGGAGATATCATTTAAAATATTAAAATCTTTGATCATTTTTTTTCGATATGGAACATGAATCTTATCTTCAATGCCATCATAGATAAGATTTAAATCACCAGTCATAAATCCCATCAATAATGAAGGAAGATGACTAGAGTTTGATGTGATATCCTCAAGTGAATACTCTTTCTTAAGCAATTTACGAGCTTCTTCAGTACTAGTTTTAAATGAGGGAATAAAAACTAAAAATTGAAGATTATCAGATACTGGAATACAAAGCGGTTTTGTAGAATTATCAATCTTTGTATTTGATACTAAACCAGATAGTAAACAACTAGCTACATTATCAGGATGTCCTTCTAACTTGATTGCTAAATCTAATAATTCTTCTTCAGTATATAAATCATATAAGATTGCATTAGCTAAAAGTAATCCTGCGATGATACACGAAGAAGAACTACCAAGACCTCTTGAATTTGGAATATCAGCTTTAACTTGTGTCAATCTAATAGGTTGATAAGGAAGGCTTCTATTTTTAAATGCGAATTGATAGGCTTTTAAAACTAAATTATTTGAATTTGAGTATTCTTTTTCAAAACCATAGAGTTCATCTTTATCATTTTTGATGCATGAATAAGTGTTGTATAGTGATAATGAAATACCTAAAACATCGAATCCAGGCCCAAGGTTAGCGCTGGTAGCACTTGTGCTGATTATATAGTTAAATTTGTTAGACACTTCTTTTTCAAATTCATCTTTATCAATTAATTTCTTTCTTGTTTTCTCATTAAGTACCTTATTTAATGCATTTGGAATTTTTATCTTACAAGAATTGACCATTGTCATCAATGCCTCAGTATCATCATGATAATTTAAGCCGAGAGATTTACATATTGTACTTGGAAATTTTAAAGGTGAAGCAGTAGAGATTATTAGCACATGATTATCGAATTTATACTTTTTAAAACATGAATATGCAACAGCTGTATGAGGATCTAAAAGATAGTTTTCATTTTCATAGCATTCTTTTATCCTAGTTTCAGTCTCACTTTGACTTGCATTTAAAGCGATGAAATCAGCTCTCAGTTTTTCAAGTTCTTTTTGATTTAATTCAAAATATTTTTTTGATTTCAAATCATTCATCAAAGAAATGATTCTTTGATCATCTTTGATTATTAAATAGAGAAGTCTTTCTAAATTTGATGAAATTAGAATGTCCATACTCGGTGAATTTGTTTTATAGAATTCACGTCTTAAATCATAAATGCCAGTAGAAAAAAAGTCTGTTAAGATTTTGTTTTCATTAGATGCGATGACTAATTTATCGATTGGTAATGACATCATTTTAGCTAAATATCCAGCAAAGATATCCCCAAAATTGCCGGTTGGAACTATGACATCGATTTTTTGACCGAGTTTTATAACACCATCGTTTACCAGTTTGATATATGAATAAAAATAATAGGTGATTTGTGGTAATAATCTTGCTACATTGATTGAATTTGCAGATGAGAATTGCTCATATTGACTACCTTTTACTAAGAGATTTTTAATCAATGTTTGACAATCATCAAAGTTAGAATCTTTAAGTGCGTAAGCTCTTGAATAAGCACTGGTGAAGTATAGCATTTGTTTTTCTTGAATTTTAGAAATGCCATCATCTGGATAGAGAATCGAAACTCTTATTCCTTTAGTTTTTGAAAAAGAAGATAAAACAGCACTACCAGTATCTCCACTAGTTGCAGTTAAGATATGGATATCCTTTTTATGATTCAATTTATTTTTAGCAGTTACCATCATATATGGTAATAATGATAATGCCATATCTTTAAATGTTAAGGTAGTTCCGTGAAATAGCTCTAAAAAAGAATGATTTGAAAATGTATGAACATCCAATATCTTTTCTTCAAAATGATTCTTATCATATGCTGAATTGATACATTTTTCTAATTCCTCTTTTGAAAAATCTTGAAAATAAGTTGATAGAATTTCATAAGCTAATTCTTGATATGAACAAGATAACAAGTGATCGTTTAATTCTAATTTTCTTATTTCATATGGTAAATATAATCCACCATCATCACTGATTCCATTGATGATTGCTTGTGATGGTGTGATTTTTAATTTTGAGTTTCTAGTACTGAAAAACATTGTTGAATACCTCGTTGACGTCAAATATTATAGTTTGTTCATATATTGACTACAAGTGTTTTTGAAATAAAGACATTAAAAAGTCATTTCAATATGTCATTATCTTGTAACTGAATTAAAGCTACATAAGGTACATATTCTTTTTATAATATAACAATTTCAATAATTAATCTTAAGAAACAAAGCCCAAATTTTTTAGGGAAACAATTAGGTGTTGTTATGTTTGTCAATGCCATTGTTTCTACGTTGGTATTAGAGAATACTTTTATTAATGTTAATGGATCTTATGATAGAGATATGTTTATCTTATCTTTAATAATGCCATTCTTTTTTTGGTTTGATATTGTTCTTAACAATATTTTCTTTTCTTAGAAACATTCGAAGAAAATCAACTTTATAATTTTGTTTATATTTTAATCAGTATTGTTGAAAATTGTTTACAAACTCTGAAAAGAAAGTATAAACAATCTCTTTAGAGTAATAGAAATTACTTTAAATAAGATGGATCATTTGCACTATTAACTTTAAAAAAACTCCGATTTTTTATTGTTGGTTCAATAATTTATCGGAGTTTTTATCAGTTTATTTTACTGTGAATTCTATTTCTTTAATTAGTTCACCAGGTATTTCAATGATAACTTTTGCTTTTTGTTCGCTTTCAACTTTCTTTGATTTAACATAGAAAGAGATATCACCACCTTGCATAACTATTTGATTAGAACCGAGAACTTCAACTGGTCCTTCGGTTTTAATTGTAATAGGTTTGAAGGCGTAATGACATTGTTCGTCATATTGATCTAGATAGAAAAGAGAGACTCTTGCAGAATCATAAGTGTCTTGGTTCTTAAGTACTGTTTTGCTAGTTTTTATATCATAATGGAATTCTGTTGATGGGCCTATTTTTTTTCTAAATACTTCTTTTCCATCTTTAAATGCGACAAGTTCTATGAAGGTTGATTCACTTCCCCAATTTGTGACATACTTTCCATACCAATCGAAGAGGTCAGTGATTTTCTTTCCGTGTAATAATGTCAATAAGAAGGCGTGTGCTACCTTTGATTTCTTGATATTTGCGTAACCTACTCTTCCGACATAATTTAAAGCTTTTACAATTGTTTCACTTTGTTTTTTATTATAGCCTTCTTTGAAGGTATCACCGATGAAATCATCGATGATAATCGGTGGATGTGGTAGATTTGGATAATCCTTCTTATTTGGATAGAACGTCTTTATATATGTATCATTTTTATACAATTTGATTTCATCTACATTTGTCAAAATATATAGAGGTAAGATTCTGCATTCATCGTAATCCCCTGCTTGATAGGGATTTGCTAAATACATCATCGGTTCTTTTGAATTTTGAGAAAGATAAGCAAAACATGCTGGTTTTGGATTTCTGTAGATATCCATGACACCATGGTAGCAGATATGGTCTCCACTTCCGAAATCTTTATGAGTGTTATAATCGAAAGCGCACCAACCGATTTCACCTAGATAATCATATTTATAAGCGTCATTGATGACTCTTAAATGTCTTAAGACATGTTCCAATCTTCTTTCTGGTTCATCAAATTGTTTGGTCGGGTACATATGTCCCATGTTTTCAGAGATTAAGATCCCTTTTCCTTTGGCGACTTTAATACTTGATGGTTTATCAAGTCCGTGACTTGTGTTAGAACATGAAAAATCATTATAGGAATAATAATCTTCTAAACAAGAACTTGTTTTGAAGTTTCTAACACCAGTGGTAACTCTATTTGGATCTAATTCTCTTACTAGCTTGATTGCTTTTGAATACAAGTCATCATCATCTTCGGATTCATCGATTCTGATTCCGTATGATATGAGGGAGGTATGATTGATTTCTTTTTCGATCATTCTCTTTATGAATGATAAGAAATTATCTCTCCATGCTCCTTCTTTTTTATCGACAAATTGCCATCCTGGAACTTCGGTTTGAACTAATAATCCGATACGGTCGCATTCATTTAAAAAGTCTTCACTTTGAGAATAATGTGATGTTCTAACAATATTACATCCGCAGTCATATTTAATAATTCTTGCATCTTCTTCTTGTGAAGCTTTTGGAAGTGCACATCCAACAAGTGGATAATTTTGATGTCTATTCAAACCGATCAATTTGACTTTTTTACCATTTAGATAGAAACCAGATGGTTTGAATTCATATGTTCTAAAACCAAATTTTCTTTCAATAGTGAATAATTCAGCATCTCCTTTTTTGATGATTCCTTTTAAGGTGTAAAGATATGGATCATCAATTGACCATTGATGAACATCTTTTACTTGATATTCATCATTTTTAAATTCTGCTATAAGGTTATTTTTGTCATCTAAAATTTGATAGATGATTTCATCATCTTTATCAAGAGAGGATGTCTCTGTTCTGAGTTTTAAATTTCCGTTTTGATCATTTTTGATGATATCTAATCTTTTGATGTATTTCTTATTGTGAGAATATAAGAAGACAGGACGGTAAATTCCAGAAAATGTTAAGTAATCGACAACTTTACCAAATGGTGGAATATTTTTATCTTCATTAGAATCGACGATGACTAAAAGACGATTATCTTTTTCTTTCAATAAGTCAGTGACATCATATCTGAGTTCATACCACCCACTGATTGCCTCTTTTAAATCTACTCCATTCAAGTAGATATGAGCTTTTAACATGATTCCTTCAAAGACTAATTCAAATATATCATCGGCATCTATTTCAGGTTTATCAAAGATTTTCTCATAGGTGAAAATTCCTTGATAATCATTTTCACTGAAATAATTCTCTTTTACGATGGTTGGAGAATGAGGAATATCAACAACAGTTGCTTCACTAGGTAACTGGCTTAGATATTCTTCTTTGAAACCAGGAATGTACTTCCAATTAAAATTTAAATTTGTTTTCATACACGATTAGCATAGATTAAATAATCAAAAAAATAAAGAAAAATTTTAAGAAAAATAAAATGAATATTTTTAAGCCCTTTCATATAAGTTAAAAAATATAATAAATTATGCTTAAAAATCATAAAAATTAAATATTTCGATAAAAACTTGTGTTTTAGAAACGAAAAATTAAAAATATGTTTCCTATTTTCAAATAATTTGTAATTTTATATTGAAATGATAGCGATTACAAAGTATATTATAGGAAACGGAGAAAGGAGGAAAAGTTCCCTTATGAGAAGAATTAGTCCTAAAGATAAAATAGTTGAACAATTTATCAAAGATTTTAATATCAAAGGACCGAAAGTAACGTTAGATAATGTCAGCAAAGAAATTCATGTATCTAAAAAGACAATATATAAATATTTCCCTACCAAAGTTGATATCTATCTATATATTCTTTATACAGCAAGAGAAGAAGTAAAAGAAAAACAAAAGTTAATTTATGAAGATGAGGCTTTGAGTTTAGAAGATAAGATACGGAATATATTGGTTATCAAAACCGATAAAGAAAAACAGATTGATTTATCTAAATTACAATTGCTCTGCGAAGTAGAACCAGTTTTCTATCACGAACTTTTGAAATCATATGAAATTCAATGGAAGTATTTTAGATCACTGGTAGAAGAAGCGATTAAAAAGAAAATCATGAAAGAAGATACGGACGTTGATCTTTTGATCTTGATGTTATCAACATCTTATGAGGCGTTGTATTCAAATGAATACTTGAAGAAAAAAGGCATCACCTACAGTGCTGCAATTGAAAGGATTGCCAATCAATTGTTAGATGGATGCTTTACGAAAGGAAAAAATTAATATGGAAGCAAAAACTTTTGAAGGAAATGAAGTTCCTAAACTGACAAGGATCTTATATCCTTGGTCTGGTATATTCCGCGATGCTTGTTACGCACTTATCGGAACATTTTTGATGCAATATGCAATCACAGCAGGTGTTTTATCAACTGATGCTGATGTATTTACATCTCAATATGGTGTTATTACTATCGCAATGATGATTGCTCTATTATGGGATGGAATCAACGATCCTATCATGGGATTTATCTTAGAAAAATGTCATTTCAAATCTGGTAAATTCAGACCTTGGATTGCTCTTGGAGCTATTGGAAATGCTGTAAGTGTATCTTTGATGTTTATGATCCCATCCTTAGGTCTTGTTAGTGGATGGGGTTATGTCGCCTTTATGATTGTCATGTATGTTCTTTGGGATACTTTCTTCACAATGAATGATATCGGATACTGGTCGATGCTTCCTGCCCTTACTAGTGATCCAAAGATCAGAACAAAGCTCACCACAGAAACTGCTATTGCAGCAACTATCGGTACCTTTGTCATGAATATCATGATGATATTACTTCCAGGAACTTTCAGCGGTGCTTCAACAAAAGGCATCTATATGTGGACTGGTATCTTTGTTGCCATTTTCTTCTTAGCATCTCAACTTGTTGTTTTCTTCCTCTGCAAAGAAAAGAAGAGAGATATCAAACAAGAAGAAATTTCAGAAAAATCAACAATTCTTGATTTATTCAAAATTGTCTTCAAAAATAAACAATTAGGAGTTTGTGCTTTGAGTCTCCTTCTTTTCTATTTTGGTGAATACATATTGACTGGTATTGGAACCAATTATTTCTATATGGTCTTCGGATATGGTGGAAATAAAGGCGGACTTGTAGCTACTGTCATCTCTGTTGTTTATGTTCTTGCTACTCTTGTTGCTCAAGCCTTCTATCCTATGTTATGCAAGAAATTTTCCAAACAAAAGATTTTAACTATCATGGGACTTACGATTTTGATCTCTTATCTTTGCTTCTTCTTCATCGCTTTCCCTGTCTTTTCTGATAAACCATTAGCTTATAATACTCCATCTGATAATGTTTTATGGGCAGCTGGTGGTACTATGTTCTTATATTATGTCTTCTCATTCTTATTCTTCGGCGCTACTGGTGTTTTCTATCTAGCCCTTCTTGTCATGTTCCAAGATTCTATCGATTATGGTGAATGGAAATATGGTGAGAGAAAAGAATCTATTTCCTTTGCTTGGAGACCACTTGATGTCAAATTAGCTAGCGGTTTAAACCGTGGACTTCAATGGGCTGTCTTTGCTATCACAGGAACTAGTGCAGCTATCAACGCAATCTCTAATGCTGAGGGTACTTATAACGCCCAAATTCAAAATGCCACGAAAGCAGAAATTGAAACTGCAACTGCCTTAAGAGATAATACAATAGCTTCTTATATGCAGAATATTTCTAGAAAACAATTGGTAATCTTCGGTATTATTGTCATTGGAGTCATTTTGGTTTCTTTCATTGCTTCTTGGGCTCTTTTACATTTCTGTTATAAATTGGATGAAAAACAGATGGAAGTTGTTGTCAAAGAATTAGAAGAAAGACATCAAAAAGATAATAAAGAAGCAGTAGAAAATTAATTTTGGAGGATCTTGATGAAAACTTTTAAAATCGAAAATTACAAATCGGCTTTATCATTATTTCAAACGCAATTGGCGATTGATAAAGTAAAGAGATTAGTCCAAGATTATTTGATTGAAGATTTGAATGTCAGACGCGTTTCTGCTCCTTTATTTGTCGACCCTAATAGCGGATTAAATGATAATTTAAACGGAGTTGAAAGACCAGTTTCCTTCGATATCAAAAATATCGGAGGAATCAATGCTGAAGTTGTTCATTCGCTTGCTAAATGGAAAAGATATGCTTTAAAACTCTACGGATTTGAACCTCATATTGGCTTATATACAGATATGAATGCGATTAGAAGAGATGAAGAATTAGATAATATTCATTCTCTTTATGTCGACCAATGGGATTGGGAAAAGATAATTTTAAGAGAAGATAGAAATATTAACTATCTTGAAGATACTGTCAAAACTATTTATTCCTCGATTAGAAAAGTTGAATTAGAAATTCAAAAGTTATATCCGTGCCTTCAAGCTATTCTTCCAGAAGATATCTTCTTTATTGATTCTCAAAAGTTATTAGAAATGTATCCCGATAAATCTCCTAAGGAAAGAGAATATTTGATTACCAAAGAGAAGAAGGCTGTCTTCATCGAAAGAATTGGCGGTAAGTTATCTGATGGTGTCGAACATGATTTGCGCTCGCCTGATTATGATGATTGGAATTTAAATGGCGATATTCTTGTTTATTATCCACTCCTTGATATTGCCTTTGAACTTTCTTCGATGGGAATCCGTGTTGATAGTGAGTCATTGATGAGACAATTAGAAATTTCTGATAAAAAAGAAAGAATAAATTTACCATTCCACAGAGCTATTCTCAATGATGAATTACCACTCACAATCGGTGGTGGCATCGGTCAATCTAGACTTTGTATGTTCCTTTTAAAGAAGGCACATATCGGTGAGATTCAGTGCTCACTCTGGCCTAAAGAGATGAAAGAGGCCTGTGAGAAAGAAAATATTTTCTTGCTATAAACAAATTTTAAAAAATCAAAAAAACATAGAAAACTACAAAAAAATTGATAAAAATGATTATTTTTATCGATAATAATGTAGTTTTTTATTTTTCTTCAAAAATTAAAAAATTGTGATGATAAAAATTTTAGTTGAAGTTGATACCGAAATTTCTTTATAATTTAAATTGTAATGACAAATACAGAAATTGTAAAGAACGTGTTATTGATTGTCGGAGGTCTTGCCGCTTTCTTAGTCGGCATGGAACTTTTACAACAAGCAACCGAAAAATTAGCTACGGGTTCTTTGAAGAAATTATTCTCCAAAACCAGTAAAAATCCATTCTTTGGATTAGGTATCGGAACTCTAGCCACTATGATAATGCAATCATCAGGTGCTACTACTGTTATGGTAGTTGGCTTTGTCAATGCGGGTGCTATGTCATTAGCGCAAGCGACATCATACATCATGGGTGCTAATATCGGTACGACTATCACAGCTCAGATTGTCGCTTTAGGTGACTTACCGATATCTCAGGTGATGATCGCCCTTACCATGATCGGTGTCATTCTTCAGCAGATTTTCGCCAAAAAGAAAGAAAAAGTTGCTCATGTCGGCTCTCTTATCATCGGTCTTGGTCTTTTGTTCTTAGGACTTGAAATCATGACCTCCTATATGAAGAGCTTGATAAACGGAATTCCTCAAATTCAAGAATTCTTAACTTCAGTTTCAAATCCATTCTTGTTATTGTTAATCGGTATATTAACTACTGCTGCTGTTCAATCATCTTCTGCTATCACATCTATTGTCATCGCTCTTACAATGGCAGGAGCGACAATCGGTGGCGGTGGTAATGCAGTTCTCTTCTTGATTTTAGGAACTAATATCGGTTCTACATCCACTGCTCTTCTCTCATCTATCGGTTCGACTGTCAATGGTAAAAGAGCGGCTGTAATTCACTTATTATTCAATTTCTTCGGTTCCATTCTCTTCTTCATCGTTCTCATTTGTGTTCCGAAATTCAACGATATGACATTTGCTAGGTGGTTTAAAGAATCTCCACAAGAGCAAATCGCTATGTTCCACACTTTCTTCAATGTTATTTGTACAATCATCTTCTTCCCATTCATAAAAGTTTTTGTTAAACTTGCCACTCTCATTGTTCCTGAGAAGAAAGATGAAAGCAATAATGTCGATGAAATTATCGATGAGAGATTCTTAAAGAATACTGCTATCGCTTATTCTCAATCACTTCTCTACTATCACAGAATTTCTTCAATCGCCTTTAAAGATTTGAATTATGCTATCGATGCCTTTATCAATAAAGACACCAGTAAGAAGAAAGAAATCGATGCTATTGAAGAAGAAGTCTTGAGAATGTCGAGAAAATTGAACGAATATATCGTCAAGATTATTTCTTTAGGTGTGACTGAAGATGTCAATACAAGACTTAGTAAAATGCAACTTGATATCGCTGATATCATCCGTTTGACTGAAGTTGCTGATAATATCACAGGTTATACCAATCATGTAGTTCAAGACAATCTTGAATTCTCTGATGTCGTAAATCAACAGCTCAGACATATGCAACTCCTTCTTGATAAGCAGTTCAAAAATACTGAATGCATTGTTGAGAAGCCGACGATGTTCTTACTTCTTGAAGCTCAAAAGATTGAAAATGAAATCGATGATCAAAGAACTTTGATGATCAAACAACATATGGATAGACTTTCAAAAGGCGAATGTAAACCTCAAAATAGTAATATCTTTGTCAATCTTGTCGGAAATCTTGAACGTTGTGGTGATCACTTCAACTTCATTTGTGAACGTTCTTGTTCAACAATATCGAAACAAACATCCGCTCATGCTTAGTCATAAGCGGATTTTTAAAAGTTTAAATTTCTATAGCAATTTGACCTCAAACTAATTAGAATAAAACCATTATGACATTTACACTTATATCATTACTTATTTCATTAGGCTTATCTTCATATTTTGCCTATTTAGTTTGTTCTTATACTGCGTGGTATTATTTCTTCACAGCTTTTTTATTTGTGATACCTACTTGGTTAGTCATCTTTTTACTTTGGGTTATCATCCTTTCAATTTGGGGCTTTTTTATCAAGAAAGATAAGGAATACAATTATTCTCCTTTCTATTATTTCATTGTTAAGAACACTGATACCTGGGCTATCAAATTATTGAGAATTTTTGTCAAAAAGAAAAACTTCGATTTGATTCCAAATGAAAAATGCTTATATATCATCAATCATAATTCAAATTTTGATCCGATGTTGCTCATTGAAATCATCAATGATGGACCGATATTGTGTGTAACTAAACCTGAAAATTTTAAATTTCCAATCGCAGGTCCTTTCATCAGAAGAGCTGGATTCATCGATATCAATCGCGATGATCCAAGAAAAGCGATTAAAGCTATCAATAAAGCTAGCGATTTCTTAGCTTCCAAGAAAGGTAATGTCTGTATCTGCCCTGAAGGAACAAGAAATAAAACTGATGATTTGATATTACCATTTCATCCTGGTAGCTTTAAAATAGCTACCAAAGCAGAATGTCCGATTGTTGTTATCGATTTGAAGAATACTAAAGCAATCAAAAAGAACGCTCCACTTAAACATACAACTGTTGAAATGAATGTTGTTGGAGTTTTGAAAAAAGAAGAATATCAGGATAAATCAACTCAAGAAATCGCTGAATACTGTCATGATTTGATTTTAGAAGATTTAAAGAAATAGAGGAATTATTATGATATTTTTATATTACAATTCACTATCTGATTGTTCTAACACTGAGAACAATATCAAAGAAGCTAAAGATATCTTAGAAAAAGCATTACAATGAAAGCATTCAAGAAGTTTCTTCTTCTGATATCACTTGGAGTGAAGAAATCAAGAAATTTAAAAGCAATGATAAGGTCATCATCGCTGGTGGAGATGGGACCTTGAATTATTTCATCAATCATCTTGATACTTCCTTCTTACCTTGTGAGTTTTATTTCTATGCTTTAGGTACTGGCAATGACTTTTTAAATGATGTAAAAGAAAAAGAGAAAAGTCCTGTCATCTCTTTGAATTCAAAAGTTAAAAACTTACCAACTATTGAAGTCAATGGCAAGAGTTATAAATTCATCAATGGTATCGGATATGGTATCGATGGTGAATGCTGTGTCAAAGCTGAAGAGATGAAAAAAGCTGGTGCTAGTAAAATTGATTATTCTAGTATCACTATCTCTTTACTTTTCAAATCTTATGTAGCTAGAAATGCTAAAGTAAAAGTTGACGGAAAAGAATACAATTTCAAGAAAGTTTATTTAGCATCCAGTATGTTTGGTAGATATTACGGTGGTGGAATGAAAATTGCACCAGATCAAGAAAGAAATTCAACCGATTTAACTTTTGTGACTGTCTTTGGAATGGGGAAATTGAGAACTCTTATGTTATTCCCAAAGATATTCAAAGGTGAGCATATCAAAGATAAAAAGCATGTCTTCGCAATCAAAGGAAAAGAGATTGAAGTGACTTTTGATAAACCATGCGGGCTTCAAATCGATGGTGAAGTAGTCGATGATGTCACAACATATAAAGTAAAAATCTAAATAATAAAAGCTGTTAGAATAGAGATATATCTCTACTTTAACAGCTATTTTTATTCTTCATCAAATTTTGTTGTATCAATTTTACCAACAGGAGTATGCGGTAATCTTTTATAGAAAATTACCTTATCAGGTAGGTAATTTGGAGTCAGTGTTGACGAAATCTTTTCTTTAATCAGAGCTTCTAAATCAGAATCAGAAATATTGGATTCATCCTTTTTAGAGACTGCAAGTCTTAAACAGTGTCCGCGTTTTAAATCCTTAGCACCATAACAATAGACTTCATAGATGTCGTCGATTTTTAAAATGATATTTTCGACATCACTCGGACAAAGGCTTTCACCATTGACTTTGACAATTCTTCTCATTCTCTGTTTGAAGAATAAATAACCATCTTCATCTAGATAACCGTAGTCTTTTGTAGATAAATAGGTTTCTCCATCCATTTTGAATAAGACCTCATCACTATTTGAATTTAAGTATCCATTCATCAAAGTAGGCCCAGAGATGATAATTTCACCTTTTTCATACGGTTTTAATATTTCATGAGTATCTATATCTCTGATTTTTATTGTGACCCCAGGAAGCGGTCTTCCGATTGAACCTTCTTTGCTTCTATTATATCTAGTGTTGACGGTACAACAAGTGACGGTTTCAGTGAGTCCGTATCCTTCATATAAACGAGCATCTGAACCATTATCTTCCATCGCTTTATTCCATCTTTCGATCAAAGATTTTGGAACATTATCACCACCGATATAACTGATGACTTGTTTTTTTAAAAATGGACCATAGAAATTCTTTTTTGATAATAAAGCATTGAATAAAGCCGGAACTCCGAGGATGACTGTCGCATAGCCTTTTTGGATGTGTTTTATGGCTTCTTTCGTGTTGAATTTCAACATCAAAACAGTAGAGGCACCATGGCTTAATGGAGTGTGAACTCCCATACCAAGACCGAATCCGTGGAATAGTGGAATAGCAGTCAACATTTTGATGTTCTCTTTTGGTCCTTGAATCAAATCATATCCTTGCAAGGCAAGATAATTGATAGCATCATTTGAAAGTCTGACAACCTTTGGATCTCCATTTGTTCCACCGGTATTCAAATATACACTATCTTCATTTTCATGTGGTTGATATATTTCAATCTTTTCTTTTGATTTTTTGATGTACTCAAAAAGGATTGAAGACTTGATATCATTAGTTTTACTTTTAATATAGAGATATTTTATTATATTTACTTTATAATACGGATTGATAAGGATGATTTTTATATTTTTATTTAAGTTGGATTCTAATTCTTTTCCGTTTAATGCAAGCGAAAATAAGACTTTTGAATTTGTTTCTTTCATCATCTTATCGATGGTTTTAGCTTTGGTTAACGGATGGATATTATAGGAGATTGCTCCAAGAGCGTTTATGGCATAAAAAAGATATATAGAAAGCGGACAATTAGGAAGACTTACTGATATCACATCGCCGTGTTTGATATCTAGAGTCTTCAATATTTTAACAGTTTCAATAATTCTTTTATCCAATTGTTCATAGGTTAAGAGGAGATTTTCAAATCTAATCGCTTCATTCTTTGGATATTCTAATGCTGCTTTATGAAATTGACCATATAAAGATAAACTCATACATTATCTCCTCTATCATTTAAATTCGATTTTGAAACTACAACTATCTTTTTAAGAACTTTTACAATCGGTAAGGCGATGATAGAAACGACAATACTTGTTGCGATATTTATCAAGAATCTAAAACAAGTGGTGAGCAAAACAAAAGAGACACTGTATCCGATTATATAACCATCAAGGAAGGTGACAGCAGTATTTGCAATCGAGGTGATAAGACCAGCTATGATTGTAGTTATAAAATAGATGATGATATGATTTTCTAAGGCATCATTTTTCTTTTTATACACCATACTGACAATTGATATTATAAGAGCTCTGAATAATGGAGGTAAGATCCATAATGGAGTAGTCACCATGATACCATAGGTCAATACTTGGTTTAAAAATTCACCTAATAAAGCTATCAACAATGCATCTGGAAGTCCGAATAATAATGACGTAATGACTACCATAATCGAAGCGAAGGTTATATGAAAATTACCAACCCTTATTGTGATATATGTCAGGATGAAATATAAGGCCGCTAGCATGCTATCTAAAGCTAATCTGTATATGATATTATTTCTTCTCATGGCTTTAGATTATAGCATAGACTTAAATGAATTTTTCATTTTTTCTCAATGCCAAATATCAAAAAAAATAAGTAAGAATTGATGTTTTGACTTGGAATTTTAAATTTAGATGTAGGTGAAGGAATTGTTGTTCCAACTAAAAAGAGGGGATGAACCCTCTTTATTTGATTACGCTAATTCTTTTTTACCTGTGTATAAATCGTAGTAGGCACCTTTCATAGCTAAGAGTTCTTTTTCAGTTCCTCTTTCGATGATAGTTCCTTTATCTAAGACGATTATTTCGTTAGCATCTCTGATGGTTGATAATCTATGAGCGATGACCATGACAGTCTTATTTTGCATCAATTTATTCAATCCTTCTTGAATCAATTGTTCAGAATGAGTGTCGATATTGCTAGTAGCTTCATCTAAGATCATGACTGGTGGTTGATTTAAACTTGCTCTTGTAATACCGAGCAGCTGTCTTTGTCCTTCACTCAAATTAGATCCATCATCGAACAACATAGTCTTATATCCATTTGGTGTTCTTCTGATAAAACTATCGGAATGGCTGTTTTTACTAGCTTGAATGACTTCTTCTTCAGTTGAATGTCTTCTGACATAACGGATGTTATCTTCGATAGTTCCCGTGAATAAGTGAGTCTCTTGAGTGACCATGGAGATAGCTCTTCTCAAAGACTCTAACTTAATATCATTGATATTGATTCCATCATATAAGATTTCCCCGCTGTCTAAAGGATAAAATCTTGCAAGAAGGGAGATGATAGTTGTTTTACCAGCGCCTGTAGATCCGACAAATGCGACTTTTTTACCGGGATAAGCTTCAAATGATATGTGTTTTAAGATAGGTTTTCCTTTGATGTATGAGAAACAGACATCTTTGAATTCGATTTTACCGACAAGAGGAACTAATCTTGTAGTTCCATCTTTTTCAGTGACTTTCCAACAATAACGAGATGAGAAAGAACTATCTTCTTTATCATCAGTTTTATAAAGAACAACAGTACCTTCATCTTTTTCGACTTCTTCATCGAGGAAATTGAAGATTCTCTTTGAACCAGCTGCACAAGTTAAGATCGCATTCATATGCATAGTGAAGAAGTTGAATGGTTGACAGACATTTCTAACAAAGACTAAATATGATGAGAAATTACCATATAAGAGAGATCCATTAGCAACAAAGAAACATCCGATGACTGCGCTGAGAGCAAAATTGATATAAGAAACAGAGACATTGACAGGGATTGTGAGTTGAGTGTGGAAATATGCTTCTTGAGCAGCTTTTCTCCACTTATCATTGGAGATTAAGAAATCATTCATTGAATCTTCTTCGTGATTGAAGGCTTTTTCAACTTTGACACCTGCTAAATTTTCTTCGACTTTAGAATTGACTTCGCTGAGAGCTTGTTGTTGTAAGACGAAATATTTTCTTGTGGCTTTAGTGTTGAAATACATGAAGAAGAATAATCCGATGATGAGCGGTAAGATGATGAAAGTCAACTTATAGGAGAGAAGGAACATCGAAGTGATAGTTCCGATGATATTTGTGCTTGCAAGGACGATATTTGCAAAGGAATCATTGATAGCTTGAACGATAGTATCGACATCATTTGTGAAATAAGACATTATTTCACCATGGGTGTGAGTATCAAAATATTTGATAGGAAGGCATTGCATCTTTGCAAAGAGATCTTTTCTCACGTTGTAAAGAACTTTTTGAGTGAGATGAACCATGACTTGCATGTAGATGATATTTGAAACGACACCACCGATATATAGGAATAATAATGGAAGGATGATCTGAGATAGTTGTTGTAATTGAACGGCTTTTTCATCATTTACGTGTTCAGTAAGATAATTGATGACATCCTTAGACATATATGTTCCAAGGATATTAGCTAAGGCTGAGATGATGACTAAGATGACGACGATGAAAAGAAGAAAACGATAACCTTTGAAGTACGTGAATAAACGAAGCATCGTTTTTAAGAAGCTGTCATTCTTTTTATTCTTATTTGACATTATCTTCCCTCCTTTTGAATATTGTAAATATTCTTATAGATATCATCTGTTTTTAGGAGTTCTTCACTAGTACCGATATGATTGATCTTACCATCATTTAAGATGATTATTTGATCAGCATCTTCAATTGTTGAAATCTTTTGAGAGATGATGATCTTTGTCATATTAGGGAGTTTTTCTTTCAAATTCTTTTTGACTTCAGCTTCGGTGATTCTATCAAGAGCGGAGAAAGAATCATCGAGGATTAAAATCTTTGGTTTTCTTATAAGAGCTCTTGCGATACATAATCTCTGTCTTTGACCACCGGAGACATTGCTGCCTGTTTGACCTAAAACAGTATCGAATCCGTGAGATAATTGTTTGGTGATAAAGTCATAACATCCGGCTATTTTACAAGCTTCGATTATCTCTTCATCAGTTGCATTTTTATTTCCCCATAAAAGATTCTCTTTGATAGTACCGGTGAATAATCTAGGAGATTGGAAAGAAATAGCTATTTTAGATCTGAGTTCATTCAATGAATAATCTTTGATATCATGACCCGCGATTACAATTTCACCTTTATCGATATCATAGAAGCGTTCGATGAGATAGATCAAGGTTGACTTTGAGGATCCAGTTTGACCAAGAATACCGACAGTTTGTCCGTTTTTGATATCGAAATTGATATCGGTGAGGACATATTCATCAGCTTTTTTCTTATATTTGAAATAGACATTTTTAAAGGAAATATCTCCGTTATCAAGTGTCAATTTTGAATCCTTATTGTCGACTATTTCATTTTGACTTAAGAAAACCTCATGAATACGCTGACTTGATGCACTCGCACGAGTGAAGATCATAAAGACATTGCTTAGCATATTCAAGGAAGCTAATAACTGCATGACATAATCTAAAAAGGTGATGATGGTTGCGATAGTATCACTTTCATCGCTGACACTGTTTTGTGAGATAGCATAACGACCACCGAAATAAAGAATTCCAATCATACAAGCATAAGTTGTAAACTGCATTACACCCATATTTAAGGCGTTGATTCCAAGTGCTTTGTTACCGATGTCTTTTGACATTTCATTAGCACCTTGGAATTTTTCAATCTCATAATCTTTCTTGGCGTTAGCTCTGACAAGCTTCATTGCAACTATCGATTCTTGAGTGGTTCTATTGATTCTATCAAGTGAGCCTTGAAGTTTGACAAACATCGGTCTTGTTACCATGATGATTGTAAATAAGACAATCGCTAAAAATGGAATTGCAATTAAGAAGATGACACTCAATTGTTTTGACATGATAAGAGCGAAAGTGAGAGCGAAGATTAGTTGAATAGGAGCTCTTAAAACAGGACGCAAAACCTGACAGAAAGTATCAGATACTATCTGAACATCATTAGTCATTCTTGTGACAAGGGAATTGATTCTAAAATCATCAAGGTTAGAAAAACTCATCTCTTGGATTTTTTCATATTCAGCTTTTCTAAGCTCGTATCCTAGACCTCTACCACTTATCGCAGTGAATTTAGCGGTGAAGACACCTAAAATAGCTGCGACAACACCCATCATAATCATGACTGATGCAATTGTTAAAACATAAGAAATATTAACACCAGTTACTGTTAAACTATCTTGTTCTCTCACTAAACCATTGGTCAATAAGTAATGAGATAAATAAGGAATGGTGATTTCAAGACCGCATTCAACGATGATGAAGATGACAGCCATGATGAAATATTTCTTATAAGGTTTTACATAATGGAAAAGCCCAAATGTAGTCAAAGCTTTATTTTTCATAATAACCTCCTAAGCGCGATTGTCTATAATATCACTTGAAATATTAATTTCAAGTCTAATGAAATAAACACGGTTACAATCTTTTATAAATAGCATTAGGGATTTGAAAAATACAGGAGAAAAGTATCATTCCTGCGACTAAAAATGGTCCGAAGGAGAAAGAATAGAATTGAGTATAACAAGGAGTTAAAAAGAATAATAACGAAGACAAAAAGTTGAATCCGATACTTATCAAAGCAAATAATGAAGAATTATGAATTGAACTTTTACCAAGCCTTGAAAAAAGAAATGAAGTGAATGAGGTAATGATTCCTAAAAGCAAGAAGATAAAAGCGAAAAGATCACCTACAAGTAAACTTTCTTTATCAAGACCAAAGATTAAAGCAAATAGAGTAGCTTCATCTGAGAAGATGAAGGTAGCTCCAGCATTGAACACACAAAAAATCAAAGCTAAAATGCTGATGAATATTCCAATTGCTGAAATGATGGAACTGTACATTTTTAGATAAATTTTCATGCTAACCTCTTTTCTATTTCACTTACGACATCATCTACTTGTTTGTGCAAATATTCAATTGTAGAATCACTGTGTAAGACAAAATCTAATTTATCTCTATTTTTATCGTAACTGTTGAGATCATTGAATTTTATTCTCTCTTCGACATTTTTATCTCCTCGAGTTAATAGATGTTCTTTTTGATGAATTGTTTCAATTCCGACTAAATAAGTGAACAAACTCTCAAAATGAGCATCGAAAAGAAGTGGTACTTCAACAGCTTTATTCTTGCCATCATTTTTGATGATGAAATTTTCAATCTCTTTTTTCACTTCTTTGAAAATGAAGTTTTGATATTTATTTTTGAATTTCTTATCTGATTGTAAAAGATTAGAAATTAATTGTTTAGACAAAATTCCATCTTTGAATATTTGTGGGAAGTTTTTCTTTAATTTAGAAATAAAATCAGCATCCTTATATAAATCATGGACGATATCATCTGAGGATATAGTCAAGTATCCATCATCTTTAAAAAAGCTAGTTGCTAAGCTTTTTCCGGAACCTATTTTCCCAGTGATTCCTAAAGTGATACCTGTGTGTTGACACTTAGGGCAGTAATAAGTACCTCTTCCTTCAATAGCAATCTTTTGAACTTTAAATGAGTGACATGATTTACAATATCCATCATTTTGATATACTTGTAAGAATTCTTGGAATGAACCATGGACTTTTTGACTAGCTTGATAACTTCTAATTGTTGAACCATTGTTGATGATTGCTTTTTCAAGTATTTCTTGACTATTTTTAATGATTGTATCACATTCATCTAAAGTGATTGTTTTCCCTTCTCTAAAAGGGGAAATCGAACTTTTAAATAGAATTTCAGAATCATAGATATTACCGATACCGGCAATTATAGTTTGATCTAAAAGCAGTTCTTTGATTGTTTTATTGCTATTTTTTATCTTGTCATACAAATAAGAAGGATCTTTTATCTCTGAGGGTTCTAGTCCTAATTTTTCAAGAGGTCCTAATTCACCTTCTTTTAATAATTGGGTGATACCGAATTTTCTTACATCATAAAAAGCTAAGCCTTTATCATCATTTTTAAAAGGTATGAATAAAGTCAAATGTTTAGTTGTGTGAATGTCTTTATCGACAACAAAAAGTTTTCCTTCCATTCTCAAATGAAAAAGAATTCTTTGATTGTCATTGAGATTTATAAGTAAAAACTTACCTTTTCTTGAAAAGGAGACTACTGTTTTATCATTTATCTCACTTAAATATGTTTCATAATCACTTTTAATAGCTCCTTTAAAATATACTTGCGGAGTTAAAAGAGTCTTATTCAACATTATTTTTTCCAATTCCCTTTTGACTGTTTCTACTTCTGGCAATTCCGGCATATCAGTGTACCTCGTACCAAGTTAGGGCGTAAGAACCATCGACTTTTAAAGGAACGGATAAATCAAGTGCGTGTTCCATGATTTCTTTTAAAGCTGGAACGACAATATCGATTTCTTCTTTTGGAACTTTGAAGATCAATTCATCGTGAATTTGAAGGATGATTTTTGTCTGATAATTTTTAAGATAATCAGCGCATTTGATCATCGCTACTTTGATGAGATCGGCAGCACTACCTTGGATAGTGGTATTTACTGCTGCACGTTCAGAAAAGCTTTTCATGATTCTATTGGTAGAATTGATATCTTTAAGATATCTCCTTCTATTCATGATTGTTGAAACATAACCGTTTCTTTGAGCGAATTGAATGCAACTCTTTTGATATTCATCAATACCTTCAAAGGTATTCTTGAATTGTTCGATGAGTTGACTTGCTTCTTTTGGAAAGATAGAAAGTTGTTGGGATAATCCATAGGAAGATATTCCGTATACAATACCGAAATTGACAGCCTTAGCTTTTCTTCTCATATCGCTAGTGACTTCATCAAAGGGAACGTTGAAGACTCTGCTAGCAGTAGCTTGATGGATATCATTTCCTTCTTTGAATATCTCTTGTAAAGCTTTGATATTTCCAACATGAGCTAATACTCTGAGTTCAATTTGAGAATAATCTAATGAAAGCATATAGAAATCATTGTCCGGATAGAAAAATGCTGTTCTGATATTTTTACCTTCTTCATTCCTAATTGAGATATTTTGTAAGTTAGGTTCTGACATGCTAAGTCTTCCTGTTGATGTCAAAGCTTGATTATAAATAGCATGGATTTTTTTATCCGAACTCAAATGATTAGGAAGAGCTTTTGTATATCCGGAAACGAGTTTATTATATAGGCGATATTCGATGATTTTTGAAATTATCGGATGATCTTTTATATGGGCGTTTAAAACATCTATACCAGTTCCTTTTTCACCTTTGAATCTTTGAATGTTTAAATCAGTGAAAAGAATTGTTTCTAATTGACGTGGAGAATTGATATTGAATTCTTTACCAGCTAAGTCAAAAATTTCCGAAGATAATTCTTCTAATTTTGTAGAATATTCGATATCGATTTTTTCTAATGTCTTTAAGTCTAATGGGAAACCTTCGATTTCCATATCAGCTAATACTTTAGCAAGTGGTAATTCGACATTTTTGAATAAATCCATCTCTTTATTTTTTTCTAATTCTTTTAATACTTGAGCCTTTAAATCTAAAGTATAAGAGATGACTTCTAAAGATGTGTCTTGATTGCTTGAAAGTTCTACTTGATAGGATAAGAACAATTGTTCCTTCTTTTGACCGCAATCAGGATTGATGAGATAAGTTGCAAGGAGAAGATCGAAAGTCACATTTTTAATTTCTGGTAAATTATTTCTCTTTAAAAGAACTGCTAAACTTTTATAGTCGAAGACTGCTTTTTCTTTATTGCTCTTCAAATATTCTTTGAAATCTTCATCATTTATAGCCTGTTCTAATGATAATTTATATAGATGTTTTTCACTAGCAAGAGCAAACGAATAAAGCTTTGCGACATTTTCATTTTCGTTATCGCTATCAAATGTGATACCTAAAATTTCATCTTTTATATCTTTAAAACAATTGATTTTAACGATATCTCTTTTATGGAAGATTTCTTCTTCTTTTTCTACCACTTCTTCAAAAGTATCGAAGAGAGAGATTTGTTCACCGTTTGTTTTATTATCATCGATGATGTTTTCCATCTTGTTGATCTTATTCAAAAAACTATTTAGTTCATATTTCAAATAGAATGATTGTAATTTAGTTTTGTGATATGGAGTATAGATAGCTTTTTCATAATCTGAACTCATATCCATAGAGGTGTCGATAGTTGCTAATTTTTTAAAGAAAATAGCATCCTGTTCACCAGCTAAGATTTTCTGATTGATCTTCGGCTTTTGATTTTCTTTACAGTAATTGATGATATCTTCTAAATGTCCGTATTCATTTAAAAGCTTCATCGTTGTCTTTTCACCGACACCTTTAATACCTGCATAATTATCGCTAGGATCACCTGCTATGCCTTTAAAATCAGTTATTTGATCAGGATTTAAACCGAATAAATTATGAAGATTATTCTTGGTGTAGTCGATTGTTTCAGTCAATCCTTTTTTTAGAAAACAAACGTGAACTTTATCACCTAAATCTAGTAATTGTAAGAAATCCTTATCGCTGGTAAATAAGGTGACTTCATCACCTTTATCACTGGCTATTTTTGCCATACTTCCAGCTAAATCATCACCTTCATATCCTTCTTTTTCATCCCAAAAAATATCCATAGCTTCAAGTAATTCTCTTGCGAGGGGCATTTGAATGACAAGTTCTTGAGGAGCTGGAGAGCGTTGAGCTTTATATTCTTCAAACTCTTGTTTTCTTTTCGTCGGTTTTCCAGTGTCAAAAGCTACAAAAAGATGATCACCACAATTCAAACTAGCTTTTATCTTTTTTATGAGATTGTGAAAAGCAAAAATAGCATTGATTGGAAGACCGTTTTTAGTGGTCATGATATTTCCAGTATATGCTGTTGAATAATAAGAACGGAATAAGAGGGAATTTCCGTCAACGATGTAAGTTTTTGACATTTTCTTTTACCTTTCTTTTCTTGATATTGATGATATCAAGTGGATTTATAAATCCTTTCTTTGTGAAATCTGCTTTAACTAAGATGAAGTCATTCTTTTGATAAGAATCATTATTTGTGATATTGATCTTATATTCTTTATTTTCGCTTGAAGCGATGATGGTGTGATTCAATTCTAAGCCGCTATCATCGGAGATGATGAGAGTCTTATAACCTGGTTTTGCAAAAATATTAGATAATCTTGTTGAAAGGATTATTCCAAGAGAATATTTTTCTTGATTCAATCTCTCTCCTAAATCTTCATCATCTAAATTAAATGGTGGAATACTATCTTCTTCAAATCCGTTTTGAATGAAGGAAATGTACATTTCTAAATTTGTTTTTAAACTTTCTCTACCGATGTATAGAGAGTCAAAAACACCAGCTTCAATCATTGAATTGATAGACTTTTTATCACTATTAGAAATGGACTTTATATTTCTTTTGATGAAATCATAGAATGATTTATAAATTCCGTTTTTATCTCTTTCACTGATAATATTTTCAATGAATTTTGGATTCAAAGAGGAAATATGTGAGAAAGCTAAGTAGATAGAATCAGTTTCAAAGACGCTTTCATCATAAAGAGAATGATTGATATCGCACGGCTTTATCGTGTAATTTCTTTTTTTCAATTCAGTCCCAAGAGAGATGAATTTCTCATCTGATAATGATGTCTCTTTAAGACAGGCTTTATAAAATTCTTGAGGATAATTAGCCTTATAATAAAGAAGTTGATAGACAATCAGTGCATAAGAATATGCGTGGGATTTATTGAAACCATAAGATGAAAATTTTTCAATATCACTGTAGATTGTTTCAGCTTTTTGGTTATCGATACCGTTGTTTTTACATCCTTGCATGAATTTATCTTTGTAGGTCAGCATGACATCTTTTTTCTTTTTAGAAATAGCTCTTCTAAAAAGATCAGCATCACTGCTTGAAAAAGAGGCGACAACTTTTAATGTTTCCATAACCTCTTCTTGATAAATCATAATTCCATATGTTTCTTCAAGGACTGGTTTTAATGAATCAACTATGTATTCAATTTTGCTTTGATCATGTTTTCTCTCTGCAAATAGATAGATGTAATCTTTAGGACCAGGTCTATACAAAGCGATGAGAGAAGCGATATCTGAAAATGTTGTCGGTTTAATCGTTTTGATGGTATCTTTCATACCTTTACTTTCTAGCTGGAATATATAAGTAACATCCAAATCATTTAAAACTTTAAATGTCTTTTCATCCTCTAAGACATCTTGAATATTTGGAATGGATTTATTATTTTTCTTTATTTCATCTTCGATCATTCTAATGAAAGATAGATTTGAAAGTCCTAAAATATCAACTTTTAAATAACCCATTTCTTCCATATAAGGATATTCAAAACTGGTAGTCCCTTTTTCACCTTCACTGAGTGGAGAGGTTAAATATATTGAATCATTGTTGACAATGATACCAGAGGCATGAATTGAAGTATTGATAGGAAGGGATAATAAAGGAGTAGCTTTAGCAACTAGATCTTTATAGTAAGAATCTTCTAATAACTTTTTAAAACGGTATCCGTAGAATTTATCATTCAAAGCTTCAGCAAATGTTGAACTTGTCGGTGAAATTGAACTAGTCAATTTTTTAAGTCTATTCTGATTGAAAGATAAAGCTGGACCTACAAAATTTAAAACAGAACGAGGCTTTAAAGTTGAAAATGTGATGATATCTACAACTCTATTCTCTCCATATCTCTTTTTTAGATATTGGATTATTTCACTTCGTTTTGTATCTTCAAAGTCAATATCGATATCAGGCATTGTTTGGCGTTTTGGATTTAAAAAACGTTCGAAAGATAATTTATATCTTATCGGGTCTAATTCGGTGATATTTAAACTATAGGCAACAAGAGAACCACCAGCTGAACCTCTACCAGGACCTACTTTGATATCGTTATTCTTTGCATAATTGATATAATCAGAGACAAGTAAAAAATACGAAGAAAATTTCATATCAGAAATTACTTTTAATTCGTAATTCAATCGTGAAGTGTAATTTTCATCAATTACACCAACATTCAATTTTCTTTTTAAACCATCAAATGCTTTTTCTTTTAGTATTTCATTATCATTTTCAAAATGTATCAATTGACCTCTTTTCTTAAAGAAATCAAAATTGATATTATCGACTAATTTTTCCACTTCTAGCAAATCATTTTGGCGATATATTTTTGAAAGAGATCCAGTTGATAATAAGAAATTAGGTCCTTCAGTTATATCTTTTTCAATCACTTCTTTTGCAAAGCTTTTTGAATATAAATATAGAGAATAAGCATCGTTTTTCTTTAAGTATTTAACACTTGGAAATGCTATGGTTTTGGTATATGTGGTATCTGCAAATTTATAGATATTATCAACTTCTTGTTGATCTTCTAAGGTATTTAAAGTGATTCCTAAATATAAATCATCTTCAAATAATTTTTTATATTTTAATATCAAGGGAGAAATCAAATCTTGGAATAATTTCTCACAATAATCAGAATTTTCAGTTTCAAAAACCAATATTAACCCATGATGGTTACTTATGAAATCATCTAAGCCATACATGTTTTTCTTATTTTTAATTATCTTTAAGAGATTTAAATATCCTTCTTCATTTTTGATATATAAAACTGCATCTAAAGGATGGGTTTGGGGTGAACTGATTTTAATTCGATAACCAAACACTGGTTTTAAATCATTTTTAGCGCATTCTTTTGCAAAAGAAGGATAACAATAGATATTGTCATCAGCAATACCTAAGGATGAATATCCTAATTCTTTTGCTTTTGAACAAAAGAACTCCGGTTTTATGATGCTTTTAGAAAATGAATAGCAAGTTATCGTGTTTAGTTGTGTATATTTCATATCTATATATTATACCTTAACAAACTCTTTTATGCTTAGGAAACACGAAAATCAAAAAATATAAATATGTAATTTTTACATATTTTCCCTATTTTGTTTCATTATAGTATCATTCTTAAATCTTTTCTTTACACTAAAACAATTTAATAGTATATTTTAAACATATCGGTAGAGGTAAAATATGGCACAAAATATTGTCTTTGGTAAAATTCCTGTTAAAAATGTTCTTCTAGGTAAAAGAAAACCTATTCATGTGTTTTTGAATCAAGATCATCCTGATCAAGATATTTTGTCTTTATGTAGACAAAAAAGTTACGCTGTTAAAATGGTATCAAAACAATATCTAGATAAAATAACAGGTGAACTCAATCATCAAGGAGTTGCAGCATCAATGCCTGATTTTATTTATACTCCATTGGATGATTTATTAGAATCCATACCTGAAAAATGTGATTCAACTCTCATCATGTTAGATGGCATTTCTGATCCTGTCAATTTTGGTTCTATCATCCGTTCATCAACTGCCTTTAAAGTCGATGGTATTATCATCGGAAAAAATAGACAGGTTCCTGTCACGGGTACAGTTTCTAAAATTGCCACTGGTGGTGAAGAAATCATTCCGATAGTCCAAGTCACAAATCTTTCTCAAACTATTCAACGCTTGAAAAAAGAAGGTTATTGGATTGTCGCTAGTGCTGGTGAAGGAAAAGACTTATACGATGAAATCGATTATTCAGGTAAGATTTGCTTAGTAGTTGGTAGTGAAGGATTCGGAGTTTCTAAATTAGTAAAAGAAAATTCTGATTTTGTCGCTTCAATACCGCTTCCTGGACAAGTGAAAGCTTTAAATGCATCAATTGCTACAGCAGTATTCTTATCTCAAATAAATTCAAATAGAAGAAAGTCGAAGAAGTAAATCAGGTTAAAAGGGTAAAAGGAAAATTATTATGATTGCAAAGTGTTTTTATGCGTGTAGTCTTTCAGTTGAAATGATTGACCTATTGAATGCTCTGACATTTCAACAAGAAGAAAGTGATGGAATCGGATTGAAGAAAGTTAGTTATGACTTTCTTCAGTTTTCGCTTGATGATTTAGCTCTAAAAGCTAAAGTTGATAATGACTTTTTGGATGAGATATTGCTAAGATATTCCTCCCTCATTTATGGAACTGCCTCTCAATATGTGAAATTGCATCGAGATGAGGATTACAATGAAGTTGTGATATATCTTTATAATGTCATTAGAAAAGCTGTTCAGATCTATGATCCTTCAAAGGGATGTTTTGAACACTTATCAAAAAGAATGTTGAGATTGAGTTTGATGCATTATGCATCTAAACGAGCTCAAATATTTCGGAATAAGAGTCAGGGATGTTTCTATGAACCAATTGATGATGGATTCAATGGCATCAAGAGACAGTATGTCTGAGGATATCAAACTGAAAATTGATATAGAGAAGTTTTCAACATATTTGACCGAACAAGAAAAACAAATATTCGAACTGTTCAGATATGGATTCACTTATAGAGAAATCGGAGAAAAATTGCATCTAAGTCATTCCTATGTTGGCTTTGTTATCGCCGATATCTTAGATAATCTTCAAGCATGGAGAGATAAAAGTTTGATTTGATTCAAATATTGAGATTGATGAATTGGTATTCTTGATATCATTTTCTTTAAATATTCCTTATAATATATGAGTTATGCAAGAACTGAATAATATTAAAATTTCTATCATAGTACCAATTTATAAATATCACGATTATTTTGAAGATTGTATTAAATCATTAGTGAATCAAAAGACAAAATATCGTTATGAAATACTTTTAGAATCTTTTGGAAGTGATGAAAAAATAATCGAGATCATTCAAAGATATGAAAGAGAATTTCCTTCTTTGATATCTTCTACCATTCATAAAATCAATTATGGTGTCTCAGTTTCAAGAAATGATGGTATCTATAAAGCAAGAGGTGAATATATTTGCTTTGTCGATAATGATGACAATATCAGTGATGACTTCATCGAATATCTAGTTAATAAAATAGAAAAATATCCAAATGCTGAAATAATATCATACGGATATTATTCCAACACATTATTGAAAATTTTAACACCATTTAAATCGTTCTATCACGGAGAAGGAAGGAAGGTTTTAAAGCATTTTTTCAATAAGATAAATTTGAAATATCAAGTTTATTGTTGGCTTAGAGTTTATAAAACCGATTTCTTAAAAGATAATAAGATTTTATTTCCATTTGATATGAATATTTATGAGGACTGGCCATTTTTTGCCATGGCTTTTTATAAGGCTAAAGAAGTCAAATTCTTCAGCAAACAAGTTTATCATTATATCCACAGAAAAGGCAGTGCTGTTCATCGAACACGAGATTCATTATTCTACAATTTAAATGCTATCAAACATGTGAGAGATTATCTGTATAAAGAAGATGAAAAATTTGCATCTATAATTTTTAGAAAGATTTCTAAAGAGATGAAATTGCATATGTTACTTGTCTCTTATCAATCAAAAGAACTCTATAATAAAACAACTAAAGAGTTATATAAAGAAGCTAAATTAAAACTCGAAGATATTTATAAAGGAAAGGAAATGGATTATGTACCCAAAAAGATTTCTTGAAATTTCCTATAAGCTATACCAACATCGTGATGTTAATTGCATCAAAAGTGATTTTGGAAAATCTTTGATAATCGGTGGATGTAAGAAATATCCACTATCTGTTATCATAGCTTCCAAACTTTGCTATGTCTCTTCAAATGGATATACAGCCATAGCAGTTCCAGATTCTATTTATATACCAGTTGTTTCTCAAATGAATCCAACACATATTATTGAATTATTAGAAAATCAAAACGATTCATTTATATCTTTTCAAGATCTATATCAACTGAATAAATACAATTCACTTCTTTTTGGAAACGGAGTTTCATCAAGCGATGAAAATTTTAAATTTCTAGCTAAATTGATCGAATGTTATGAACATAACTTAATTATCGATGCAACTGGCTTGATGTTACTTTCTAGAAATTTAGATATTTTAAAGAAGAAAAATGAGAAATCTAGAATTCTATTAACACCTCATTTAGGAGAAGCTTCTTTCTTATTGAGAACTAAAAAAGAAGGAAGAGATCCTTATTCTTATAAAAATGAAGCGGTTGAATTCTGTAGAAAATATGATGTAAATATGTTATTGAAGTCATCCTCTTCCTTGTATGTGAATTCAAATGGTGATTACTTTGAAAGTGATTATAAACCGACAAATAATCTTGCAAAAGCAGGATCAGGCGATGGACTTGCAGGCTATTTAGTCGGACTATTAGCTTATGCTGATAATATCGTTTCTTATGATGATGTTGTCATCTTTGGTGATCATATGATTCATGTAGCTGCTAATGAAGCAAAACATGAACTAGGCATCACTAGCTCAATTCTCGATGTCCCTAAATATATTTCTTCTCTTGCAAAAGGTAAATAAAAGACCATACGTTATTAATGTATGGCCTATTTTTTTACTTATCTAATTCTTTTGAATCAAAGGAAGAGAGGTAAGACATAGCATCTTCACTCACTTCTTTTAGTGTGTCTCCATCCATTGGGTTTTGAATACCAGCGTTTTTAAGCAATTCTCTAAATGGGTATTTACCAGCGAGTTTGCAAAAATTGAGATATTTATCAAAGGTTTTCTCTTTATTTTCTCTCGATTCTTTAAAGAATTCTAAAGCGACTACTTGAGCGATTGTGTAATCTAAATAGTAAAGTGGATTTTCAAAGATATGCGCTTGTCTCATCCAGTATCCACCATTCTCTAAGAAATCATTTCCGGTGTAATCTTTTGATGGTAGATATTCTTTTTCAAGACTTCTCCAATAGGCTTTTCTTTCCTTATGTGTCAAGGAAGGATTTTCATAACAATAGGTTTGGAAAGCATCGACGATAGCTCCATATGGAATGAAGGTAATGGCATCAGCTAAATGTTGATAAAGATATTTATCAGTATCTTCTTTGAAGAAAAGATTCATCCATGGATACGTTAAAAATTCCATGCTCATCGAATGCATTTCACAGCATTCATAACCAGGTGCTCGATAACTAGGTACTTCTTGTATTCCACCTAAGAATCCTTGGAGTGAATGTCCGAATTCATGAGTGAGAGTATCGACATCGGCACTGGTTCCATTAGAATTTGAAAAGATGAATGAAGTCTTTAGACTTGGAATGTAATCCATATATCCACCGCCTGCTTTTCCAGGTTTGGCATCTAAATCTAAGCAGTGATGAGTTACCATGAAATCAAAATATTTACTAGCGATTGGTGATAATTGTGAATACATCAACTGTGCTGATTTGATTAAATCTTCAGTCTTTCCTTTTGGAGTTGGATTTCCAGTTTTATAGAAGATGACATCATCATAATATCTGTGATCTTCTTTATACCCTAAGCGTTCTTTTTGTTCTTCGTTGATCTTTTCACTCAATGGAACAATATATTTCAGTATCTTTTCACGATAGACTTTAGCATCATCTTGATTCCAATCAAGACGTCCCATTCTATCGTATCCGAGCTGAACAAAGTTCTTATAGCCGAGTTTGTGAGCAATTTTCGTTCTCACTTGAATCATTCTTGAATAGATATCACCGAGTTTTTCATCATTTTCAGCGTAGAAATTCCAAACTTTTTCAGAAGCTTCTTTTCTAGTATCTCTATCGTTTGATTTGACATACTACCCATTTGAGATATCGATAATTTTTCACCATTGAATTCAATTAATCCGGAAGAGACTAAATCGATATATTCAGTGACAAGTTTATTTTCTTCAACAAGGTCTGGGATTATTTCTTGACTGAAGGTTTTAGCTGATAATTCCATTTGTCTAAAAAGCAATGATCCAAATCTTTCTTCTAAATCTTTCTTGAATTTAGAATTGAGAATATCGTTATCTATTTTATTGGTGATACCATCAATCTCCGGAGAGATTTCATTTAAAAGGTCAGATAATTCAGAATATTTCTTATCTCTGGTATCAATGGTATGTCTTATATAGATGAGTGATGACATTGTGTGGATATCATCAGTGAAGTTGAAATATTCTTTGATAGCATTGATAGCTTCATCTTTATTTGTGGCATTTATAAGTTTTGAATCGATTTCTTCACCTTTTTTGATGATTTCATCTTTATTTGGTGTTTCAACTTCGACATCTTCTAAATATTTAAAATCACTTGTAAAATGTTGAATCATAATCATCTCCTATTTTAAATGATATATTTTCGTGTATTTCTCAGTCAGATAATCGATATATGGCTTAGCTGAAAATTTCTCTCCCGTGATTTCTTCAATCCAGGTTTTAGTATCTAACAATGGAGCTTTCTTGAAGACATTTTCTTTCATCCAATTGAGAATCAAATCCATTTTTCCTTCTTTAAGAGTCTTGCTCAAATCTAAATCTTTATCCAATTTCTTAACATAGATGCAATTTAAGGCGTTACCGATAGCATAGGTTGGAAAATATCCAAATCCTGATGACCAGTGAACATCTTGAAGAATTCCTTCTTGATCATTTAAAACATCTACGCCTAAGATATATTTGTACATCTTATTCCATTCAAGATTCAATGTTTTGAAGTCAGCTTCACCCTTCATTATCTTTCTTTCTAAACGATAACGAATGAGAATGTGAAGGGAATAGGTGAGTTCATCAGCTTCAGTTCTAATCTTATTTGTGAGATCTGAATAATTGACTCCTTCATAGAAATCATCGATTGAAATATCTCCTAATTCTTCTTTGAAAAGAGTTGAGAATTGTGGATAGATGGCTTGAATATAATCTCTATTTCTTCCGATGACATTTTCATAAAATCTTGATACTGATTCATGTTTTCCCATAGAAAGACTTCCTTCACCAAGGTGATAGGTGAATGTTTCATTTGGAATATTTTGACCGAAGATTGCATGACCGCCTTCATGAATAATACTATACATATTAGATATGAAGTTGTTTTCAAAATATTTTGTAGTTACTCTGACATCATTTTGTGCTAGTTGACTTGTGAATGGATGTTCTGTTGTTGAGACAGATCCTCTTTTGAAATCAAAACCATTGAAATTCAAAAGAACTTTTGTGAATTCTTCTTGTTTAGAAAGAGGAACTCTTCTTGTTAAGAAATCATGTCTTGGAGTGTAGGAAGCATTTCTAACTTTATTTAAAAGTGGAACGATGCCTTGTTCTAATTCATCGAAGAAAGAATCTAAATCATCAGTTGTAAATCCTTCTTCATAATCTTGGAATAAGGTATTGTAAAGATTGTCTTTATCGCAGTCATCTCTCAATAACAATAATTTCTTTTGAGCTTCATAAATCTTTTCTAAGGTATCTGCGAATAAGGAGTAATCTTTTTGATTTTTTGCTTTGATCCATGCCACATAGGCATTTGAGAAAAGAGTGTTGATTTCTTCATTTGTCTTTTCATCTAAATGTTCAGTTCTCTTGTAGTCTTTATATAATTCTTTAACTAATTTTTGATTGTATTCATTCAAATTTTCTAAATCATTTTGATACAAATCTTTGATCAATGAGATGTATTCATCTGATTTTTCAATAGCAAAAATTTGATTTTCGAGCATGATAGTATCTAAACTATCTTCATCCATTCCCATCTCTGGACAGGCTGTTTCTTTATCATAAGAAATGATTTGAATGCAGTGGACTAATCTTTCAATTTTGCTTCTAAATTCATATAATTTTTCAATTTTTTCTTCTGTTTTCATAACTTTACCTCACATAAAAGAGATTATATCACATAACTTTTTTGTGATTTGACTTTAAATTTGACTTTTTTTAATAAGAAATTTTAAGAAAGAAAATTCAAAAAAACACATTTATATATATATTTATAAATTTACTTTGATATAATATTTTCGTTATATATTAAATAAAGAGGTAAAAAATGTCAAAAGAAGTATTTAGTTTAGACTTCTATGGCAAAACTCTCACTGTTGAAACTGGAGAGATTGCCAAACAGGCAGATGGTAGCTGCTTGGTTCGTTTTAATGATACAGCTGTGCTTTGCGCTGTATGTGGTGCAAAAGAAGCAAAGCTTGGTCAAGATTTCTTCCCATTAACCGTCAATTACTTTGAGCGTCAATACGCTGCTGGTAAGGTTCCGGGATCCTTTACAAGAAGAGAAGGAAGACAATCTACTAGAGAAACACTTTTCTCAAGAGTTATTGATCGTCCTATTCGTCCAATGTTCCCAGAGGGATATGTCAACGAAACTCAAATCACTGCAACTGTTATGTCAGTCGACGGTGATGCCGCTCCAGAAATTGCTGCTATGTTTGGTTCATCTTTAGCACTTTGTATTTCTGATATTCCATTCGATCAACCAATCGCTGGTGTTCATGTCGGTAGAGTTGATGGAAAACTCATCATCAACCCAACTCAAGAAGAAGCTAGCAAATCCGATATCAATCTCACTGTTGCTGGTAGTGAAGATGCTATCAATATGGTTGAAGCTGGTGCTGCTGAAGTCAGTGAAGATGATATGCTTGATGCTTTGATGTTCGGCCATGAAGCTATCAAGAAACTTTGCGCTTTTGAAAAAGAAATCACCGCTAAAGTCGGTAAAACAAAGAGACCTTTAAATATTTATAAGATTGATGAAGAATTCAAAAATGCCTGTCTTCATTATGTCGGAGAAGGTCAAACTGAAACTCAAGAACAACGTTTGATCAAAGCCGTTTCTATTTACGATAAACTCGAAAGACAAAATACTATCGATGCACTTGAAAAAGAAGTTATCGATATCTATGATGCCAAGGAATATAAGACTCAACAACTTCACGATATCACTGTCAATGAAGCTAAAGAAGTTCTTGAAACTGTCGTCCGTGATGAAGTCAGAAGACTTATCACAGTTGATAAGGTTCGTCCAGATGGACGTAAGGTTGATGAAATTCGTCCTCTTGATGCTCAAGTTCATCTCCTTCCAAGAGCTCATGGTTCCGCTATGTTCACCCGTGGACAAACTCAAGTCCTCTCCACCTGTACATTAGGAAGTCTAGAAGATGCTCAAATCCTTGATGATATTGTCGGTCCAGATCATAAGAGATGGATGCACCACTACAATTTCCCGCCATTCTCAGTTGGTGAACTTGGAAGAATGGGTACTCCAGGTAGAAGAGAATTAGGTCACGGAAATCTCGGTGAAAGAGCACTCAGCTATGTCATCCCAAGCGAAGATGAATTCCCATATACCATCCGCTGTGTAGCTGAAGTTTGTGAGAGTAATGGTTCTTCTTCTCAAGCATCTATCTGCGCTTCTTGTATGGCTCTTATGGATGCTGGTGTTCCGATCAAAGCTCCAGTTTCTGGCATTGCTATGGGTCTTATCACTTCTGGTCCACTTGATGGAAATCATCCATATACAATTCTTACCGATATTCAAGGTATGGAAGATCATTTGGGCGATATGGACTTCAAAGTCGCTGGTACTCCAAATGGTATCACTGCTCTTCAAATGGATATCAAGATTCGCGGTATTACAAGAGAAGTATTAAAAGAAGCTTTATATCAATCTAAACCTGCAAGAAAGCAAATTCTTGAAGTTATGCTCTCAGCAATTTCTGAACCAAGAGTCGAACTCAGTGAATATGCTTTGAAGATGAAGAGATTCAACATCAATCCTGATAAGATTCGTGAAGTCATCGGATCACAAGGAAAAGTTATCAACGGTATTGTCAAAGATTGTGATAACGATATCAAGATTGATATCAACGATGATGGTAGAGTTATCCTCTATTCTGTTCATAAAGAAACAATTGATAAAGCATATAATATGATTATGAATATTGCAAAAGTTCCGGAAGTAGGTGAAGTCTACGATGGAAAAGTTGTAAGAATCGAAAATTATGGTGCTTTTGTCAATTTATATGGAACTACTGATGCCTTATGTCACATTTCAAAACTCGATTGGAATCGTGTTGAGAAGGTTGAAGATGTTTGCAAACTCGGTGATATAATCAAAGTCATCATCACTGGTATCGATGATCAAGGTAGAATTGATATTTCTCATCGTGAATTCGTTCCAAAACCAGAAGGTTATGTTGAACGTCCTGAAAGAGAAAAGAAACCGTTCCACAAAGATTTTAAAAAGGATCGTCATTAATTAAAAATTGCCAATATAAAACTAGCTGTTGCTAGTTTACGGAGGGAAAAATTAATATGGTAAAAGCAAAGAAACAAATGTGTTTAGCCTTCATTTCAACTCTTTTAATCGCTTCTTGTCAATCTGTTCAAATGGGAACTATCAAATT
The DNA here is from genome assembly GCA_963653505.1 of uncultured Prevotellaceae bacterium. GTDB lineage: Bacteria > Bacillota_I > Bacilli_A > RFN20 > CAG-288 > Enterosoma. Next base: position 15,179 of record CAVJWL010000006.1, on the reverse strand, counting down.
AGATTTTGATAATACCAAAATCTCATTTGTAGATTCGACCTACAATTCTTATGAATTAAAAGGTCCAAGCGGCACTAAGATTGAAAATGGGTTACCTGATGTCAAACAAGAAGGTTATTACTTCGTCGGGTGGAGAGAAAAAGATAGTCAAGGAAATTATCGTGAAGTAACTCAAATCAAAGATGAAAATTCTGATAAATCCTATTTTTACTATCCATATGGAACTGATGTTTTGTATCCATATTTTGAAAAAGAAGTAAAAGTCACATTTGTAGCTGGAGATAATTCTAAAGTCATTGCTCCAGAAACAACTACTTCTGATTTTAATTCTACTGATAATACCTATAGTGGTTATACTAACAAAGTTATCACTTCTACTTCCTCATTACCAACAGCTACTAAAGAGAATGCTAGATTCCAATATTGGTATACAACAAAGAAAATCACCAAAGTTAGTAACACTGAAGGTGGTGGATATCATTACACTCTTGATCAAAATTCTGAAGATGGAATTTATAGATTCGATACTTCTTTCGGTACTGAATATATGAAATTCTTAGATTCTGATTTTACTCTCTATGCCTATTATGAGAATAATCCATATGTCACTTTGAATTTCGGACTCAGTGGTGTTCAAGATTATGTCTTCCAAGCATATGATGAAAATATCGAAGAGAAATTGAAGAATGCTATCAAGACAACCTTAGGTGTTGATTATTCTGCTGGTGCTTTATATTATCCAAAAGAAAATCCAAATAAGAAATTAGCAGGTATTTATCTTGATGCTGAACGCACTAAGTCTACTTCTTTAGATATCAAAGTCAGCAATAAAGATGTCTATCTCTATCTCACTTGGAATGATAAGACTACTGTCACTTTAGATTATAGCGGCGGTAAAGTTGGTGATGATACTAAGAAAGTATTAAGTGAATATTATGTCAATGATACCATCTCTGAAGAAGAGATGAATAAATATGTTCCAACTAAAGAAAATGCAAAATTTGAAGGTTGGAAATTAACTGATGGATCTGATTTCATCCCTGGAAAAACAAAGATTACTAAGAATATGACTATCACTGCTCAATTCTCAGATAACCCAGTCTTAACTGTCAACTTTGTTTATCCACTCAATTATTCAAAGACCAATGGTTGGAATGTCCAAACCAAACAATTCTCTGCTGGTGAAAGTCTTCAAAATTACTTAGAAGACTTAGTTGATATCGGTGGAACAAATGCTTCTAAACTCGATGAAGAATATGAAACATTCGGTTCTGTCTATCAAGTCACTAATGATACAGCAAGTAAATCTTTAAGTGAGATGAAATTTGTTGAAGTCACAAATGCACTCATGCCATCAACTGATACTACTTATTATATTCCAGTTGTTGTCAATGAACGTGTCACCTTAAAGACGTATATCGATTCTAATTATGATGCTTCAAGTGACATCACCAAAGTATTCTCTAGTCAAGATAAGATCACATTAGATGATTTCGGTTCTAGTTTAGATGCTGATGTATTGAATGCTTACGATACAAATGATGTTAAAATTTTCGATGGTTTATACACTGATTCAGCTTTCAAAAATGAATATGTAACTGAAAGAAATGGTCGTTCCTTCGATGTTACAAATCCAGATAGCAAGAATTATACTGGTGATTCTTATCTCTATAGAAAACTTGAAACTGGTGTTTATTTCAACTTCAAGAAAGTTGACGGAACTGATTTAGGTAAATTTGCTCTTATTCCAGGTAAGAGAGTCAGCGATAATAACGTCAAAGCTAGAATGAAGAAATTCTCTGTTGAATATTCTCACTTCTATGAAGATGCTGATTGTACTGTTGAAATCACATCCGTTCCAAAAACATCTCAAACAATTTACGTAAAATAATAAACTAAACGCTTTCCCTCATCTGAGGAAAAGCGTTTTAAAAGCGAAAAAATAAATAATAGAAAAGAAGGCAAATATCATGGGCTTAACTGCAGGTATTGTTGGCTTACCAAATGTAGGTAAATCTACACTTTTTAACGCCATCACAAATTCAAACATCTTAGCTGAAAATTATCCTTTTGCAACAATCGAACCTAACACTGGTGTTGTTGAAGTCAAAGATCCTCGCTTTGATGAATTGGTCAATAAATTCCAACCAAAACGTCAAGTAAGAGCGACATTTGAATTTACCGATATCGCTGGTCTTGTCAAAGGTGCTTCAAAAGGTGAAGGTTTAGGCAATCAATTTTTAGGTAACATCAGAAATACTGATGCTATCATTCATGTCGTTCGTTGTTTTGATGATCCAAATATCATCTCCTATAACGGACGTGTTGTCGACCCTGTAACTGATGCTAACGAAATAAATCTTGAACTCATCTTGAGTGATATCGAAGTATTGAATAAACGTTTAGAGAAGATTGAACGTTATGCTACGATGACAAAAGATAAAGAAAAATTGACAGAATGCTCTGCCATTCATAAGATTCTTGAAGTTCTTCAACATGAAAAAATGGCGACAGCTGCTCTTTCAACTTTATCAATCGAAGAGAAGTCAATGTTATCAAATTTTGCTTTGATCACATTAAAACCAGTTATTTATGTTGGTAATGTTGATGAAGAATCATATGCAGATCCAAGCGCAAATATATATTTTGCTCAACTTTGTGAATTCGCTAAAGAAAACAATGCAGAATGCATACCAGTTTCCGCTCTTATCGAAGAAGAACTCACCAAGGTCACTCCTGAAGAAAGAAAGGAATACCTTGAAAGTTTAGGAACTAGTTTATCTGGTTTGGATAAGATCACTAATGCTGCCTATCATATTTTAGGCCTCAGAACTTTCTTCACCACTGGTGTTGATGAAGTAAGAGCTTGGACATTTAAAGAAGGAATGACAGCTCCAGAATGCGCCGGTGTCATTCATTCTGACTTCCAAAAATGTTTCTTAAAAGCTGAAGTGTATTCTTATGATGACTTTATGAAATATGGAAGCGAAGAAGCTGTTAAAGCAGCAGGTAGATATATGACTGTCGGAAAAGATTACATCGTCAAAGATGGCGATTGTCTTTACATCCGTTCTGCTGCTAAGAAAAAATAATTATGGATATCAGAACTGGCTTTGGATACGATATTCACACCTTAAAAGAAGGAAAGACAATCCGCCTTGGTGGTGTAAATATCCCTTGTGATTATGAGATTGTCGCTCATTCTGATGGTGATTTAGTTTATCATGCTCTTGCTCAAGCTATCTTTTCTAGCTTAGGGTTTGAAGATATCGGAACTTATTTTCCGGATACTAGCGATAAGACTAAAGCGATGGATTCATCTCTTCTTGTTATAGAAGCATTGAGAAGAATGAATGAAGAAGGTTTTAAATTGTCCAATGTTGTCATCGCTATTGTGACTGAAGTTCCTAAATTAAAACCGTATAAGAATGATATCAAAAAATCTATCGCTTCTATTTTATCCATAGATGAAAGTAGAATAGCAATTCACGCTAATACATCAGAAAAAGTCGGGCCAGTAGGAAAGAAAGAGGCAATTGAATGCTATTGCCAATTACTTATTGTCAAGTGAGGAAAATAAAATGGATATACAAGAAAGCATTAAACAAGAGTTAAAAAGAATTGTTACTGAAATGGGAGCTGAAGTAAACGATAATGATATCGTATTGACTCCTTCTAATTCACCAGAACACGGTGATTATGCTAGCAACTTAGCTTTGAGAAAAGCAAAATCCTTAGGTATGAAACCTATCGATCTTGCTAAGAAAATCGAAGAGACTTTTTCTCTTGATGGTGTCGATCATTTAGAAGCTTGTATGCCTGGTTTCTTAAATTTCTTTTTAAAACAAGACCAACTTGGTAATATCATCTCTGAAATCGTTACTAAAGGTGAACATTACGGAGATTTGAATATTGGTAATAATGTCAAAGTCGATATCGAATATGTCTCGGCTAATCCAACAGGTACTCTTCATTTGGGTCACGCTCGTGGTGCTGCTTTAGGTGATTGTTTAGCAAGACTTTATAAGAAATCTGGTTATGATGTCACCCGTGAATACTATGTCAATGATGCCGGTGTTCAAATGGATCACTTAGCAACTTCTTTGATGGTCAGATATCTTGAACTTTTCAACATTCAAAGAGAACTTGGAGATAATGATTATCACGGTGGTGAAATCATCGAACTTGCTAAGTTATTGAAAAGCGAAGTCGGTGATAGTTATGTAAAAGATCCTGAAAGTCATCTTGAAGATTTCAAAAAGTTCGGCGGTTATCATCTTTTAGAAAGAATCAAAGCTGATCTTCACGATTTCCGTGTCGATCAAGATGTTTATTCAAGTGAAAAAGCTATTCGTGATAGAGGTGAAGTTGAAAAGGTCTTGGAGAAATTGAAACCTTATTGCTATGAAAGTGATGGCGCTTTATGGCTCAATACTACTAAAGATGGTGATGACAAAGATAGAGTATTAGTCAAATCTGATGGTCATTATACTTATCTTCTTCCTGATATCGCTTATCACAATGATAAATTTGAAAGAGGATTCGACCTTTTGATCGATATGTTCGGCGCTGACCATCATGGTTATATCGCTCGTTTAAAATCTTCTCAAAAGGATTTAGGACACAATCCTGATCATTTAGTTGTCTCTTTAGTTCAAATGGTCAGATTATTCAAAGATGGCGAAGAATTCAAGATGAGCAAACGCACTGGTAATGCTATCACTATGAAAGAGCTCATCGAAGAAGTCGGAGTTGATGCTGCTAGATATTTCTTTGTTTCTAGAAGTGGAAATTCTCATCTCGATTTCGATATCGATTTAGCTAAGAAACTCGGCAGTGAAAATCCTGTTTATTACGCTCAATACACTCACGCCCGTCTTTGTGGTATTGAAAATAACGGTGAGAAATTCTTGCCTGCTGACTATTCAGGTGCTTTGCTCTCTAGTGAAAGTGAAAAGAACTTATTGATTCTTTTAAAATCATATCCAGAGGTCATCGCTGTTGCCACTAAAGAAAATGAACCTTATAAAATCACCAATTATGTTCACGATTTAGCTACTAGTATCAATGAATTCTACACTAAGTGCCGTGTTCTTGATGATCAAAATGTCGAACTTTCAAAGCAAAGATTAGGTTTAGTCAGAGCTTGTGAAATCGTTCTTAAAGATTCCCTTTCTTTGATTGGTGTCAGCGCTCCAAATCGTATGGTGAGCGAAGAAATCAAAGGTAAATAGAAAAAAAACTTTGATAAAATCGTTTTAGATAGTATACTTTTAAAGTGATTGAAATTACTTATAATAGGAGAATAAGATATGTCTAATAATAAATCTTATGTCGATTTAGCTTACGATTATTTAGTTGAATACTATAATGAGAATAATGAAGGTGGTAAATCTAAACCATTACCTTTCTTAACTCTTTTATGGGAAGTCGGTAAGAAACTCGGATTTGATGAAAACAATGAAGATGAATTCATTCAACTTTCATCCAAGTTTTATACTGCCTTGACTGTTGATGGACGCTTTGTCGCTAAAGAGAACAACACTTGGGTTTTAAGAGAACATGAAAAGTATGAAGATATTCATATCGATATGAATAAGATTTATACTGATGATGAAGAGAATGAAGAAAATAGTGAAAAAGAGAATGAAGATGGTGAATTCTCCGATGGCTATAATGAAGAGAAATTATTCGATTCTGATGAAGATGAAGCCCCTGTCACATCTGGTGATACTGACGAAGATGAAGATAACTGATCTTCAATAAATTTTTGATTTTATTTTTTGGCTCAAGTCAATAGCTTGAGCCTTTTATAACTAGGAGAATAAATATATGGACAAGGTATTAGAACAGATATTTGAAAAGATTGAAGCATATCCTTCGATTGTCATTTTTGGACATAAAAATCCTGATGGTGATTGTGTAGGTTCAGTTATGGGACTTAAAAAGGAACTTCAATATCTCTTTCCGAATAAGAAAGTATATGGTGTTGGTACACATCCTTCTTATCTTCCATCTTGGATTGAAAAATCTGATGAAGTTGAAGATAGTGTGATTGAAAATTCTTTAGCTATTATGGTCGATCTCAGCGATTTAGATAGAGTTGAAGATCAACGTATTTTAAAAGCCAAAGAAATCGTATGCTTTGATCATCATATCCAACAAGATAAAGAATATAATTTCTTAGTCCATCGTGAAGAATTAGCTCCTAGTGCTACATTTATTCTTGCTAAGGTCTTTTTAGAAAAATATAAAGTTCTCACAAAAGATGCCGCTACTTATTTCTATATCGGTCTTGTCACTGATTCTGGAAGATTCCAATATGATTCAAAACCAGAAACCTTCAATATGGCTAGCACTCTTGTTTCTTACGGCGTTGACACTAAGAAAATTTACAATGATTTATACCGCCAAAATAGCAATGATTTGAAGTTCCGCGCTTTTGTCTATAACAATTATAAATTCTCTGGAAAAGTCACTTATATCACCATTAAAAAAGAAGATTATCTCTCAATCGGATTAACATCAAATAATGCTGCTGGTAAAGTAAATCTTTTAGCACTTTTAGATGATCATCCAATTTGGGTATCATTCTTAGAACAAGAAGATGGAAAAATCAGAGTTGAATACCGTGCAAATGGTGAATATAACGTTCAAAAGACTGCTGTTGAATTCAATGGTGGCGGTCATTTCTCGGCTTCTGGCTGTCTTCTTGATGATTTTTCAAAAGTCGATGATGTATTAGCAAGTTTAAATAGGTTAGGTATCGAACATGAATGACGGATTTTTAGAACAGATAGTTCGCTCGATGGAAAGCAGTGTCATCGAAGCTAATGAGGCTATCTTAGATATTTATAGACAGGGTTTTAATGTTCAAATCAAAAGCGATAATTCTCCTGTGACTGATGCTGATTTTAGAAGCAATGAAATCATCCATTCTCATCTTGATAAATATGATGAGATAGGATGGCTGAGCGAAGAAGATAAGGATGATTTGAACCGTTTGAATCACGAATATGTCTTTGTAGTCGATCCTCTTGATGGAACTCAAGATTTTGTCAACAAAGATAATTCTTTCGGAATCAATTTAGCCCTTGTAAAAAATGGAAAACCATTAGTCGCCTTTATCGGAATTCCGTTTTATCACTGTTATGCCTATGCTTATAAAGGACGCGGTGCATTCTTATTCAACGCTGATCATTCAAGAAATAAATTGAGAGTTTCGGATAGAGTCAATGATTTAGTCTATCTCTCTAGCAAGACCCATGAGGTTGAACAAGAGAGAAAACTTATGGAAAAACACAGTGATAGAATCTCAAAAATAATTCACTCTGGTGCTTCTACTAAAGCTATTCTTTTAGCTTCTGGACAAGGTGATGTATCTATTCGTTACACCAATATGACAAAAGAATGGGATGTCTGTGCACCTGATTTGATCGTTAGAGAAGCAGGCGGTATTTTCTTAGATACTAAAAAACAAGAGTTCACATACAATAGAGTCGATGTCTATAATCACGATGGATATTGCATGTTCAACCGTGAAGAAAATTTGGATTTATTAGATGAAAAATAGAATATTTATTCTAGCAATATCATTGCTACTCACATCTTGTGAATTACCAAATAATAAGAAAACAGAATCTAAAAATAATACTAACAACTCTTCTAATATAATTGATAATGTAAGTAAAAATAGCAGTGTTTCTACCTCTAAGTCTGAAAGTGTTAAACCATCAGACAGCGTTGAGATACCTGATAATTTATACGATACTTTTTTCACTATCAATGATGTCCATGGATCGTTAGAAGAAAATGTAAATGTTTCAAGTCCAGAAGCTGGACTTGCAAAGCTTGATTATTTCATTAAGAATGATTTCAATTATAACGATGGCTCCTTCCTTGTCGCTAATGGTGATTTATATCAAGGAAGTTATCAAGCATATCACAATATGAGTCTTGTCTCTGACGCTCTTTCTAAAATGGGAGTTGTTGCCTCTAGTGTTGGCAATCATGAATTTGATTGGTCGGTTTCAAAATTTAAAGAAATCAGTGATGATAGTCCCTTTCCTTTCTTAGCTTGCAATATTTTAAAAGACAATAAACAAGTCGATTTTGTCGATTATTCATACAAATATACGACCTTAACTGGTGCTACTTTTGGTTTTGTCGGACTTATAGGACCAGGTGAAGAATCAAGCATTTTGACAAGTTATATTCAAGGATATACTTTTTCTTCGGATGCTTCTTATGTTGAAGCAGAACTTGATAAGCTCAGTGACTGCGATTATAAAATCATCTTGACTCATGATGCTACATCAACTGGTTCTAATATCTCATCGCTTGTGAATACTCTTCTTGATGATAATTATTCAATTGATGCCATTGTCGGAGCTCATACTCATTATTTTGAAAAAGATACTATCAAAGGAATTCCGTATATTCAAGCTGGTTCTAATTCAAGAGGATATGGTTATTTCAGATTCAAAAGAAAAGATAAATCCTGTGTTGATTACGGATATGTTTCTCTTTCAAAATCTAAAATACAATCAGTTTCTGATTCTGATACTGATCAAGAATTATATAATCTCATTCACGATGATGAATATTATGTGAAGAGTTCTGAAAGCATGAATAAAACTTTGAATGGAACTCTTCATAAAGATAACGAACTTCATAAATTCTTACCGACAGTCATGATTGATGAGGTCATAAGAAACAATAAGAAAAAAACAAATAAACTCATCGCTGTTCATAATATTGGTGGGATCAGATCTGATATTCCTGCTGGCAATTTGACTCGCGGTGATTTATTCAAAGCAGAACCATTTATGAATAAGGTGAGAATTCAAAGGAATATTTCTGGTAAGAATATTCAAAACGCATTCGGTATCGGTTATTCCAATAACTTGACAAACACTACAAATACTCAAGTTTATATGGTTGAAAACGATGAAGAATTCAATGCAAGTACCACCTATGATTTGATAACTATCGATTATGTTTATGAGAAGAGTTATTGTAAAAGGTTCAGCGGAACTTGGGAAAAAATCGGAGCTAATGGCGAAGAAGTGTTAATGCCAGATACCATTGTCAATTACGTCGATAATTATAATGGCACCATCATCAATGCTTCTGACTTTAACTGTCAAAAATCTTAATCATTTCATTCCTAGACTGATTTTCAGTTTAGGAATTTTTTAAAAATAAGAAAAAAGCACCTAGAGGTGCTTATCGAACTATAAGATAGGTGCTTTTAAATAGCCTTTGCGTTGACAATATCCTTGAACTGTCATCATCGAACTTAGAGAATTATAACGAAGTGCGATTTTATTATATTTGTAATACGGAGAATCTTTTCTCTCTTGCATATAATCATTTTCTTCTAAGGTCTTATAACATTCTTTGAAGGAATCTTTATTCTTCAATGATTTTTCTTTCATGTATTTCATAAGGAATAAGACTAAGAAGTCATCATTGGCTTTAGCTTTATCCATTGCGATACTATTTCCTGAGAAAATGATCTGCTGGTCTTGAATTATCTCTTTGATCGGGTTATTCGATGCATTCAATTTCTTTTCTACGATGAGATAGTCATAGACTTTATGAATCTTTTCAAATCTTTCTTTTTCAAAAGGAACTAAATCATCTAAGGCTTGATAGGCTTTCTTTTGAAATTTCTTGACGAATAATAAAGTCATGAAGAAACTGATTAAGAATACGATAAGAACAATAGCTATGATGACAACTACCCAAATTATCGTTCTAGTAATATTTGAATTTTCAGCATAAAAATTAAACATCTTGTTAATCTCCTAACTATTTAATGATATGATATTTTCGTGATTTTAGAAAGAGAAAAGAGAGAAAAAATATGAATTTTATTTTGTTATTGGCTGGTAGCGGTAGTCGTTTATATGAGAAGATTCATATCAAGAAACAGTTTTATAAATTACAAGGTAAAGAGATGTTTCTTTATCCATTAAATAGTGCTGTCACTTCAAATATGTTTTCTCATATTGTCTTAGTCATCGATAAAGAAGATGAAGATAATGTAAATGAGATATTGAAAAGAGAATTCAAAAATCATGAATTTATACTCACATATGGCGGTAAGGATAGAAATGAATCGGTCAAAAATGGATTGCTTGCTTTAAAAGGATTAAATGATGATTCATATGTCTTCATTCATGATTCAGATCGTGTTCTCTTATCAAAGGAATACATTTTAGAACTATCTAAAGCTATTCAAGGATATGATGCCCTGACTCCTGTTTTATCTTTGCATGATTCTATCTTGAAAGCTAAAGATGATGATATTTCGTATTTATCTAGAGAAGATTTATATTTGATTCAAACTCCTCAAGTGTTTTCATATAAGAAAATTCTAGATATTTATGAGAATGGATACGATAAAAATGATACCGATGATTTTAAGAAAGCGGTTTCTAAAAAGTTAAAAGTTAGAATATATCCTGGTTTATACGAGAACTTTAAAGTGACAACAATTGATGAATTAGAGCTATTAAAGCGCATTTTTAAGGAATAATTGGTCAAAAATCATATATTTTTAGAAGCATTATATATAAATCAATATTTCGGTAGCGTTTTCTTCTTTGACTAGAAATATATATCGTATAAAATATAGGCTCACTCAATAGGGGATATAAATATATATCCGAAGGAAAGAGGGTACCAAAATGGTTAAATTCGAATCTGTTGGACATCAGTTTGCTGACTTAGATTGGTCAGTCGTTGACTCAAAAGCTGAAGTTGTTGCCGAGAAGATTGAAAAGAAAACAGGCGCAGGTGCTGATTTCTTAGGTTGGGTCGATTACGCATCTCATTTCTCTCAAGATGACATCGAAGATATCAAGAAAGCAAGTGAACACATTCGTAAAGAATATGAAGCTCTTGTTGTCATCGGTATCGGTGGTTCTTATCTTGGTGCAAGAGCTGCTATCGATGCTATCAACGGTCTTTTCCCAGAAGATAATTTTGAAATTATCTATTTAGGAAATACTTTGAGTGCTGATTATACATATCAAGTTATGAAGCACCTTCAAAACAAGAAATTCGCAATCAATGTCATCTCTAAATCTGGAACTACTACAGAACCCAGCGTCGCATTCAGACTTTTAAAGACTATGCTTGAAGAAAAATATGGACACGAGTATTTAAAAGATGCTATCTACGCTACAACAGATCGTGCAAGAGGTGCTTTAATCACTGAAGCTAAAGCTGAAGGATATAAGTGCTTTGTCATTCCTGATGATATCGGTGGTAGATTCTCAGTCATCACTCCAGTTGGACTTCTTCCAATCGCCTGTGCTGGCATTGATATCGAAGCATTCCTAAATGGTGTCAAAGATGGTGAAAAGGATTATTCTGAAAAAGATTATAAGAAAAATCCAGCTTACTTATACGGAGCCACTCGTTATCTTTTGAACATTCAAAAGAAATTCACATCTGAAATGTATGTCTCTTATGAACCACAAAATAAGATGATTGAAGAATGGTTAAAACAATTATTCGATGAATCTGAAGGAAAAGAAAATCAAGCTCTTCTTTGTTCTTCTGGGATTTTCACAACTGATTTACATTCTATGGGACAATTCATTCAACAAGGAACTCCATGCCTTTTTGAAACCATCATCAGAAGCGAACATTCAATCAATGATGTCACTGTTCCATCCGATAAAGAAAATCTTGACAATCTCAATTATTTGGCTGGAAAGACAATGTCATTCATCAATAATAAAGCCTATGAAGCAACTCTTGATGCTCATACCTCTGGTCATACTCCTGCTAATATCATCTCTATTGATAAAATGGATGCTTATAACCTTGGAAATCTCATGTATTTCTTCTTTAGAGCCTGTGCATTCTCAGCTTACTTATTAGATGTCAACCCATTCAATCAACCAGGTGTTGAAATCTATAAGAGCAATATGTTCAAACTCTTAGGAAAACCAGTAAAGAAATAAAAATTACTAAAAATAAATCTCATTTGTACAGTTGATGTATAGATGAGATTTTTTTGTGCTTTAAAAAATTGGTAATTAAAAAGAAGTGAGACGAATCCCACTTCTTAATAAATCAATTATTCAGCTTCAGATGTACTTGCTTTGGTGTAAGTGACTTCTAATGCTAATTCGTAACAATATTGATAAGTAGTATAGTCCATCTCAAATTGACTGAAGACATTTATTGTGATGACATTACCATTAGAATCAGTGTGAGAAGCGCTGAATTCAACTGTATTACCTTGTGTAAAGTATAAATGGAAATCAGTATAACCTAAAGATTTTAATGTTTCATAATACTTAACAACAGAATATGTTGGTAAAGAAGAACCATAAATTTTCTTGTTTCCACCAACAACATAAGCACCTTCTCCCATATATAAGAATGGAATTAAAGCATCGGTTTGATTTTCAGTGATATCATCAAGATTTGCTTTTTCAGCATCACTCCATGAAGTTCTTGTTGGATTTGTTGGTTTTGTTAAGAATGTAGCTTCAAGATAGAATCCATAACTTGTATTTGCAACGAAGAAATAAAGGATACCATCATCAAATTCTTTAAATACATTAAGTCTTTGATAGTATGTTTGATAGACTTCATTGTCTACAAAACAAGTCCAACCATCAGCGGTTAAAGATGTAGATGTTTCTTCTAATAATCCTTCTTTCCAGTTGTTGTTAGAAATGATTACTGTATCTGAATAAGTGTAAACGTCTGGTGTTGCACTGCCTGATTGAACGACAGGAAGAACATGTCCGCTCAAAACACTTTGCATAATGGTTTTGGCATCATCAGACCAATCAGTCATAGGTTTGAATGCGAAATCGATAGTTGTCTTATATTCGATGTAGCCTTGATTGTTTTTATGGATCAAAACAGACATTTTGCAACCATCATCTAAAGCACATTTTGCAGTGAATTCTTTATTTGTGTCATCAACAGTGATATCTGTCCAACCAGTTGTTGTTTCAAATTGAGTCTTTGCATGACTCAAAACAGCATCATCCCAAATACTACCAGTTATATAGAGAGCTTTGTCTCCTTGGGAGAAATTTGTTGTTACATCACTAGCATTTAAATAGACATATGGAATTGTATGACCATCAAGTTTATCAGTGATAATTTCACTGACTTTTTGATTTTGATAAGTATATTTTTCCCAACTTGCATTTTCTCCAGTAGGAGGTGTGAATGGTTCACTTAAATAGATTTTTAATACACAATTACCATCAGTTCCTTCATCATAATAGTCGCTGTGAATACTACCTTCAACTTCAACTTTGAGTTTAGTATCAGTTTCAGTGTTGATAGTCTTAGTAGCTACAAATTTTTTGTATGTAAATGGTGAACCATAATTTGGTTCAGTGATAGTTTCTACTTGTCCATCCCATCCTAATGCAGAAGTGAAAGCACTAGTTGCACCTGTCAAAAGTGAAGCATAATATTGACTACCTTCAACTGTTAAAATTTTATCTTGAGCTTTCCAACTTGCTTTTACATCTTCAGTTCCAAGATAGATGTATGGAATATCTTGAGTCCCTAAATATTGTTGGAATTGAGCTAAGATTTCATCAGACCATTTTGCACCAGTAGGAACTGTATACTTTGGTGAATATTTGATTTTAAGTACGGCTTTACTATAACCATAATCACCGTTATTTTTAATTGAGAAAGAAAGCGTGCAACCATCTTCATAGCTTCTCTTAAAGCTATAATATGTTGTACCATCATATTCTTCTTTTACGGTCTTTATCCATTTATATTCATCAGCTAAGTTTGCATTTTCAGCATTAACAGCATTCTCAGCCAATGTTAAAATTTGATCATTCCAAGTGTAGGCATCACCATAATATGTTTTTTCATTTTGTGATTCAGTCCATTGATATGGAGTGATATTATCAGAACCGATGTAGAAATATGGAATTGAATGACCATCGAAATTATCGTTGAAATAATCGGTTACATCACTTGGCCAAGCTGTTAAAGTTGAATTTGCTGGATTGAAAACAGGATAATATGTAATTACTAAAAGTGCTCTAGTTTCATATTGACTTATTTGATTTGAGCTTAACTTGATTTTAAATTTACATCCATCATCAAGAGTTCTTGTTGCGATGTAATCAGAATCATTATAATTTTCATTTTCTTTAGCAACAACCCATTTGTTATCGCCGGTGATTGAAGTATTTGCGTTTGTAAATGCATTTTTGAATAAATCTAAAATGCTAGTGACACTTTTATCATTCTTATCCCATTTACCACCGTTGATTTCATATGTATCACCATAATAGCTCTTATTGAGTTCTGGATTGATAGTTCCTAAATAAACATATGGAATGTCAGCTCCGTGATTTCCGAATGTCTTATTGAGTTGTTCAAGTAATTCATCATCCCAAGCACTTGCTTTGGTTTCATCAAATTTCTCATCGAATTTGATGGCGAAAGTTAAAACTTCATCTACATAAGCAAGAGCAACTATTAAATCTTGTTCTTGATTTGTAGCAGTGAATGAATCATCTGTAGTTGTAGCAGTCCAGCCTGCAGTTTCATAAGTAGTCTTAGCTTCTTGAAGCATAGAAGCAGAAGGAGCTTGTAAATAATCACTCATGATGGTGAATGTTGAACTATTTAAACTCCAAGAATAACTCAATCTGTTTTCTTTAGTAGGCTTTAAATCGACATAAGGGACAAATCTCTTATCGAGTTTTTTATACATAGCCTTTGCGATTTCAAGTGGCCATTTAGTTTGAGTGTAGATATCCTCTTCTTTATCGCTAGAAGTAGTATCAGTTGCTGTATCACTTTTAGTACTAGAACCTTTGTCAGTAGTAGTATCCTTACTAGTAGTAGATGGCTTTGTAGAAACTGATGTCTTATCAGAATTGACAACAGAATTGCTATTTGCACTAGTTTTATTTGAATCAGATGTTTTGTCAAAACATCCAACTAAAGAGAGAGAAACTAATGATAAAAGCAATAGATTTTTCTTTTTCATGTTTAGAAACCTCCATTTATTTTCTAACAAAAAAATTATATAGTAAAAATATGTAATTACAACAAAAATTTATCACTATAAAGAAAAAATAAATTGCAAATATGTAACGTAAAATCCCGTCAAAATTATACGCTGTAAATTTAAACTCTTAAAAATTTAG
>CAVJWL010000005.1:35644-70883 GCA_963653505.1 uncultured Prevotellaceae bacterium | reverse complement strand
TCTCATAAAAAAGCCAGCAAATATATTTAAAATGCTGGCCTATGAGTAATGACTACAATTATTCAAATCTCAACATTGATGATTTTAATAAAATTTTAGGTGAATATGGAATGTCACCATCTGAAATTATCGTAATGGATTTGCTAAATTATAATGGTACAAAACTTCTAATTATGTGGAAGAAAAATAATATTAATCAATCAAGAAATGATTCAATAATTGTTACAAATGAATATGATGAAGAAATTTTAAAAATAGAAAATGTCATTGATTCTTCATATAGAAGTGAAGAGTATACAAGTTATAATCTAGCATATGATGAATGGATAATAATTAAATCGGCTAAAGGTACGAAATTTAGAATAAAAATTATATCTAAATTTTTAAAGGAACCTGAAACAGGTGCTTATGACTCAATAGAATGAATTTAGTAAGTCATCGTATAATTAAAAATAAGAGAGATAACAAGAATGAAAAAAACAAAATCTTATCAATAATTTTTATGTTTTGTATGTTAACAACTATCTCATGTAATAAAAAGAACAATCAAAATTCAAAAACTGATTCTTTTTCAAATAAGGAAAGTAAGGATTCTACATTATCTAGTAGTGGAAATTCTACCTCATCAAACAAAGAACTTGATTACTGCTATTTTGGAGATACGGTATATGTGGAATGATATCGAGAGGAATATTTTATTTCATCTAATTTGGCAGAAATAGAAACTATAAAAATAAGTGAGAATGCCAGTATCGACTTTGAAATAAATTTTAGTTTTAATATAGCTGCTGCTGAATGGGAGAAAAATCCTATGGATTACTATTTTTCTATTCAATATTTATTTACGGTTAACGCATCACAGGGTATACCATTTTATATCGTGAAAAACTCTGATTTTTATGAAAAACATTTTCAAAATCCAATGTTGGAATTTTGTGAACAAAAAGAAAAGAATGATTATATAATTAAAGTTTCTATTCCTGCTGACCAATTATATCAAGATTGTCTTGCAAATGGTAAATCATCATTTTTATTCTTTATGTCTTGCATATATACTAGTGAGGATGGTTATAGTTATACGAATGGTGTAAAAGACCTTGTTGTTGATTTAAATACAAAAATTATACCTGGGTATTTTATTCTTTAGGTAATGATACTATAACTTTTAGTGGCTACAATGATTGATAAATTAAGGAGATTTATATGAAAAATAAAAGAAAATTATTTTCTATGTTTGTTCTTAATATATTGCTGATTTCTTCGTGTTATGGAATAAACGAATATAATGGTTTAAAGTTTTTAAATTCAAATAATTCAAGTGTTGAGGAGAGTTCAAATGAAGATTTCTCTTTTGGTATTGAAGACCATTATTACTGTGATTTCAGTGATGTTTCACATTATGATGGAAGACTTGAACATAAGTATTATATCTATACTGATTTAATTAAAAATGACAATGAAAGTGTTACCTTTGATAAAACTGGTGATTTGAATTTTAAAATCACTTTTTATCATCAATTGGATAAATATTTTTTTATCAAACATAGACATTCTAATATTGGTATTCTTTACAATCCATTAGCGTTCCAATATCGATTTAAAAATAATCAAAAATATCAAGGAATCACGTTTGATATTGAAGATGGGGAAACTATGTACAAAAAATACTTTAGAAATACGATAGTTGAAAAGTTCTGCGAACATGAAGAAAAAGACTATACAATAGATGTTTCTATTTCAATTCAAAAACTTCTTGAAGACTGTAATTATCAAAGTACACCTGTATATATTATTCCATGTTTTACATCATACCAAGATGGATACAGCTATACTGATGGTGTAAAAGATGAATTATTAGAGGTCGTAGATGGTGTTGATGCAAGTTTTTATTTAGAAGTTAACGATGAATCTATTTCTATTAGAAATATGAACTAGATTATCGTCAATAAATATCTATTAAGACATCTTGCATCAGTTCTAAATATTTAGATTTTACTTCATTTACTTTTCTTCTTGAAAGAGGTAATTTGGTATCATCTTTCAAGATAATTGTATTTTCGTTGATGACTTTTATATACCGATAATTCACAAGGATTCCTTTATAACAACTGAGGAATCCTTTTTTTTGGAAATCATCCTCAATAGATTGTAATGTCATAGTTGTTATAAATATATTTTCCATATTATTTATATGGAAACAAAGTTTTCTTTTGATTGTTTCAACATAGATGATATCATCGATTTTTGTTGTGATTTGATTCTTTCCGTTTTGAAGAAGAAAAAATGATGTAGTTTCTTTTTTAAGATTTTCTAAATAGTGATTTATCACTTTTTCAATATCAGCTTTAAAATGACTTTTTCTAACAAATCCAAAAGGATGAGTTTCAAGCGATTCAAATACTCGATCTTCTCTATTTGAGACATAGATGACAGCTGTATTTATTTCTCTAATATTCAATTCCTTAGCTAGTTGAATACCATCCATATTAGGCATTTCTATATCTAAGAATGTGATATTAAATGTGTGATCAACAAGAGACGCTAAATATGAAGATGCCGAATCAAATGAAGCAATAAAGACAGAGATGGTAGGGCTTTTAAAAACTTGTTTTAAATGCTCAGTCATCAACTTTCTTGTTTCTAAATTATCATCGACAATTGCGATATTTAAACTTGTAATATTCATTGTTACTCCTTTTTTAAATATAGCATACCATCAAATTGGAACTTGTCATTGACGATTGAAAACTTTGAATAACCATTATATTTCTCACAGATAGATTTGATAATTTTAGTTCCATATCCGTGATTTTTTCTATCAGGTTTTTGTGAAGTTAATGATAATAAATTACTATTATCATCTACTAAAATTGTATTAGTTATTTTTATGAATAAATAATCATTTTGAATTATCATATGAAGATCAACTGGATCATGACTATCGCATCTGCATTCAGCTTCAAGAGCATTATCGATGAGGTTTGTTAATAATGATGTTAAATCTTGTGGATTTATATTTAAATTATCTGTTAGTGATAGATGAGTGTTAAAAGGAATGTTTAATCCTTTTGCTTTGCTAAGTTCCATGTTTAGAATTGAATTGACAATGCTATTTCCGCTATCGATATAATCGATTTCAACATGGACTTTTTCGCATATATCTGAAAAATATTCGTTCATTTCATCATATTTTTTTTCTTTAAATAACGTCTCTAAAAGCGACATTTGATTTTTTAGTTCATGTCTTATTCGATGCAATTCTTCATATTGACTTTTAGATATTTTGAGCTGATCTACTTGCGATTCTGCTTTGATTGCTTTGACTTGGTAATCGATTAAATTATTATAACTTTTTACACTTAAATAGAAGATGGTATAACATAAAAAGCAAATAACTAATAAGAAAGAATAAAGAACACAATATAAAATTTGATTTGATTGATTGTTTAAAATACATGTGCAAACTGTGATTGCGTAGGAAAGAATAAAGACAATATCTATCAAGATGATTGGAGCTGTTTTTACGTATTTGTATTTGAACGGTGACATGATTTCAAAAAATAAAGAAACGACAAATAAGCCAAAGAAAATGATGTAAAGTGTGTAATCCATTAATAGATTGTCTGGATAATGCCCAAGATAATCAGTGATTATATTTCCAATACATCCTGATAGGTTGATTGCCATAAATAAGAATGTTGAAGAAAAAACACAGCATAAGAATCTCATCGGATATTTTCCAATTTTCTTTGGATATATCGTATGTATCAAAGCGACAAGTGGCCAGATAAAATAACGAATCACTGTTGTATCTTGATTATTGATTTTCAATACATAATTAAAAAAACTAGCTAATAATAATTGAACAATCCATGTACAAATGAAATCAATCAATAATTTTAGATAACTTTTGAAGTTTTTAAATTCCAGTTTATTGAAAGAAAAACTTACGATGAAACATGATAAGAGTTCAGTGATTATATAGGTCCAACCGAATGCTCTGTCTATGTAATAGTTTTGAAAATAATCAAAAAAGTTCATACCTATATTCATTGTATTATCTTTTTTCGTTTCTAGCAAGTGACTGACCACTTGAGCATCAAAATTTACCGCTTGAACATGTTTTGTTGTTTATTTTTACTCCTTTTTTAAAATGTAGACATGATTTGAAAGCGCTTTGATTAAATCATTAAAAGGAGTAAATGATGAAAAGAAAAACAAACAAAATCATCAATGGATGTCGTTTAGTTGTCATTCTTTCTCTAACTATGGCATGTGGAAACGTTCTTCTAAATTCCTATGGTCAAACACTTGCTGACTATATGAATTCTTCAAGTAAGAAAAAGAGCGATTCTACAGATGGTGACAAAGAATATTCAGTCGATGCTTGTCTTAAAGAAGGTAGAGAGATTGTTACCCAACTCTCAAGTGAGGGTTCCGTTCTTCTTAGAAATGAAAACAATGCCTTACCTTTACAAAAAGGTAGCAAAGTAACTATTCTCGGAGCTCAATCATATAATTATGTCAATGGTGGTACAGGTTCTGCCGGTGGTAAGTATGACGAACATACTTACACGATGAAAGAAGCTTTTGATGGCTCTAAAGATGATGGTGAGAGTGCATCTCATGAAAAATATTTAGATGTCAATGAAAAGGCTTGGAAGTGGTTAGAAACTGCTGTTGGCGGGGATAGAAATGTTGATACTACAGGTGAATATGTCGGACATAAAGGCGATGGAACTGAAGCGACATTTAAAGGTAGTGATTATAAAAATAATAAAGACAATTATGGCAATGGTGATTGGGGTGGCTTTAAAAGAGTTTGTGAATTCTCTCAAAAAGTCTATCAAAATCATTATGAAAATGATATCAGAGCCGATGGCTATAATGACACTGTCATCGTAACTTTTGCAAGAAGTGGTGCAGAAGGCGCTTCTCCTGTCATGGATTATGATGGCGATGGAAAAGCTTCATCTGGAACTACATATTTACAACTATCTCAAGATGAACAAGATCTTTTAAAATTCTGCAAAGAAAAATATAAAAAGACAATCGTTTTAATCAATTCTTCTGCTGTTATGGAACTTGGTGAAATCGAACAAGAAGAATATGGAGTTGATGCTTGTTTATGGATTGGACATCCAGGTGAAGCTGGACTTGTCGGTGTTGCTAAAGTATTGACAGGTGAAGTCAGTCCAAGTGGTAGGCTTGTCGATACTTATCCATATGATCATTCAACAATGCCATCTTTCTATAACAATGATGATAATAAATATACCAATGTTGAAAACATCAAATCTGGTTATGGAAATTCTTCAAATTTCGGTTATTATCAATATGAAGAAGGAATTTATGTCGGATATCGTTTCTATGAAACTGCTGATAAGATGGGATTCTTTGATTCTGATTATTTCACTAGTCATGAATGGAAGAATGGAAAGGCTAAAGGATATAACGAAGTTGTTCAATATCCATTCGGATTTGGTTTGAGTTATACAACTTTCAAAGAAGAAGTCACTAAGAGTGATATCTCATTAAAAGCTCATGAAAGCAATAGTATCACTGTCAAAGTCACTAACACTGGAAATGTTGCATCTAAGCAAGTTGTTGAACTCTATATGGAAGCTCCATATAACCAAGATTCTACAATGGGAATCAAGGGTGTCGGACTTCAAAAATCAAGCAAGGTATTGATTGGATTTAAAAAGACTCAAGAGATCAAACCAGGTGAATCTCAAGAGGTCACAATCACCTTTGATACTGATGATTTAGCATCATTTGATAATTATGGACATGGATGTTATGTCTTAGAGAAAGGTGAATATAATTTCCACATTGCAAATGATGCCCATAACGATGCTGCTGATGTTTTAAAAACTACATTAAGAGATAGTTATATTTATGATGAAAACGGAGTCGGTAAGAGAAATACTGATAAAACCGTTGCAAAAGTGGCGATGAGTGATGTCGATGCTGGAGATGGAAATATGTTAGATGGATATCTTTCAAGAAGTGATTTTGAAACTGGTATGAAATCTATCATGAGCCATGAATCATCTTGTAAGACAGAAGCATTATTTGATAGTGGTGTCAAAGCTTTAGGATGTGGTGCATTAGATAGTGTTGATTACACATATTCCACTTACGAAAATGGTGAAAAAGTTCAAAAGACCATCAAGAAATATATCGGCGGTAGTTCTTATCAATCATATTCAAAAGAAGTAAATTGGGAAGGACTTACTCAAGATGATGACCGTTATTTCTTCGATGATGCTAATGAAGAACATGTCATCGATTATGGAGCTGTTTATTATTTAGAAGTCGATTCTAGCGGCAATGCTAAAAAAGATGAGTACGGAAATTACATGGTCACAACTGAAGAGACCAGCATGCGTCTTGATGTCAATTGTCCAGTCTTAAAAGAAGCTTCATATGATGATGAAATCTGGGCATACTTAGTTGACCAGACAACACTTGAAGAGCAAATAACAGTTCAAGGTGGTCTTGGATGGCAAACACCGGCTGTAGCTAGTGTAAATAAGAGCAGAATGTCAGTTGTCGATGGTCCAGGTGAAGCTGGTAATGGTAATAATTCATACTCTGCATCTACATGGTTCTCAAGCGCTGTTGTCAATGCTTCCACTTGGAATCCCGCCTTGGTTGAGAAAATGGGAGAAGCCTATGCCCATCAATCAAAGAAGAATGAACTCGGTGGTGCTTATTGCCCAGCTATGAATACACATAGAACTCCATATGGAGGTAGAAACTTCGAATATTTTTCAGAAGATGGATTTGTCGGTGGAAAAATTGGCGCTGCCGAAGTGGCCGGTATTCAAAATGAAGGTGTCATCGTATTCATCAAGCATATGGCATTCAATGATAACGATACTAATCGTGATGGTAATATTACATGGTTCAGTGAACAAGCAGCTAGAGAAATCTATCTCAAAGATTATGAAATCGCAGTAGAAGAAGTCTTTGTCATCAATGATGATGGAACTGATGGCGAATTTGTCAAAGGTGAAGGAGCTTTAGGTATTATGGCTTCTTTAAACCGTGATGGTATCTCTTGGTCTCATCAAGGCTTATATAAAAACATCTTGCGTGGTGAATGGAATTTTAACGGTCTTATCATCACTGATGGTGTTGGTCCATATCCTTGGATTATGACTCCAGGTGCTGGTTTATTTGGTGGTGTTGAAGGACAATTAGGTGGTAGTGAAATCACCACTTATTACAAGCAAGAAGGCAATGCTTCGACAACTAACTATGGTGCATATTTATTAAGACAAACGATGAAGCACATGCTTTATCAGAATTGTCATGCAGCTCAGGTTGCTTCAACTCAAGATACTTCTTGGAGAAATTGGCAAATTATTTTCAATGTTGTTTTAAGTCTTGGATTAGCTAGTGCGGTCGGATTCTTAATCGTTTGGCCAATCTTTAAAAAAGAAGATGAAAAAACAGGTGAAAGAAAGGAGGATAAGTAATTAATATGGAAAATACAATGACTGCAGTAAATGTTACTAAAAAGCCAAATAAAGTATATCAAGCCTTAGATTCCTTCTTCCATTTAAGCGAAAGAAATACTACTTTGAAAAGTGAAATTGGAGCTGGATGCTCAGGATTTTTAGTCGCTGTTTCTAGTTTCATTTTAAACGCATATGTCATCGGCAGTGTCTACGGAAATTATGCAGGTAGTTATCTTGCGATTTCATTGCTTGCATTTTTAGGAACTTTTCTTTTAGGATTTTTTACAAATCGTCCGCTTATTCAATGCTCTAATCTTGCCTTAGCTAGTACTTTAGTCAGTATGATTTCTGCCTATAATGGACTTACCTATAGCAATATGATGATGATAACTTTCATCTCATCAGTTCTTTACTTGATCATTGTTTTGACTAAAGTTGGAAAGAAAATTCTTGATTTGATTCCTTTATCAGTGAGAAAAGCTTTACCTATCGGTGTTGGCTTATTCACAATGATTGAGGCTTTATCTTATTCCGGACTTACTAGTGCATCAGGATTACAACATATCGGTGAATTCTCTATGCAAGGAAGTTATTTGATAATGATGTTAGTCGCTATTCTTGTCTTTATCGCTTTCAGAGTTTTGAAAGTTAGAAAAAGTGCTATTCATATTTTTGGAGCCTTAATTGGCTTGATGTGGGCATTTGGTATCATCTTCTTCAGCAATGAATTCATCGGTGGTCAAACCGCTGCTACAATTGTTTATCAAAGACTCAATGTCTTTGTCGCAACTGATGGTGCTTCTCCTTATAACATCGCCTTAGGTTTCAAATCTGTTAATTGGTTCAATTGTTTTACAAAAGGATTTGATTTTACTGCATTGACCAATAATGGCGGTAGTCCATTTGTTGTCATTCTCAAAGGCGTTATCACTTTCTTAGGTTTAACTCTTGCAACTAATGAAGCAACATTAAAGGGCATCGCTGTCACTGGTGATTTCCAAGATGAGAATTTAAATGTTAAAGAAACAAAAAGAATTCATATCATCACCTCAGCTAGCAATGTCGTCGCTCCTTTATTAGGTGCTCCTATTCAAAGTGTTGATAGCCAATCAAGTGTTATGACAAATGATGAAGCTAAAACTGGTTTGAGTTCTCTTGTTTGTTCTGTTGGATTCTTCATCGCAATGTTCACATGGATTTTCTTCGGCCTTTTTGCAACTGAAACTCATGGTGTCGGTATGTGGATTGAACAAAGTGAAGTTAAGCTTGCTAGTTATGTTCAAGATGTCTTTGCATTCTCTTGCTTAATAGTTGCATTAGCAAGTTCAAGAATGTTAATTTCTATCAAAGATGTTAATTTTAAAGAACCAAAAGAAATCATTCCATTCATCGTAACTGTTGTTGGAATTGTTGTTTTCAAAGATATCGCATTAGGCATTGCAGCTGGTATTCTTACTAATTATTTATTCAGCTTGATTACTAAAGAAGGAAATGATGATAAATTAGCAAATGGATTGTTATCTTTAGCTTCTATCATCTATATCATCTTTGCAATTATTTAAGGAGAATAGTATGAAAAGAAAAAATATATTTTTAACTCTTTGCTTATCTCTTCTTTGTTTGAGTGGATGCAATAAAAAGAGCAATACTCAAACACAACTCAATAATCCAACCAATTTCACAATGGATTTTGAAAAGTCAGAATATTCATTTACTGGCAGCGATAATGCTACATTCTATTCTTTGAAGGTTTATCAATATGTCAATGATGCCTTAGATAGTCACGCAGTATCTTCATCAGGTATGATCAAAGCTAATGATGAAAATACATATAAAGGCACTATTGATTATTCATTCACGGCTGGTAAATATCGCGCTGTTTTAAAAGCGATTGCTCCTAGATACAAGTCTAGTGAAATCACTTTTGAAGGTGATTCTAAACTATTAGGAACTCCGACTGTCAAAGCTACATGGAAAGAACCTACTAGTAATCAACAAGGTCCTTCTTTTGGATTAACAAATTATCTCAACTATCAAGCTGCAGCTGAAACTGAAGGTTTATCAATCGATGTTGATATCACAGCTAATGATTTGATAACAAAGGATTATACAGTCTCAGTAACAAATAAAACACTCGGTGTAGAAGTCTACAAAAATGAAAAAGTAGAAGCAGGAACTTTAAATCTTAAATATGCTGATTTACATTCCATCACTGAGCTCACAGATGACGATGATTATTCAGTCACTGTATGCGGAAATGCCTTTGATGATTATAAAGCTAATTCTGAAGTTACAACTAATGTTGTCTCTTCTGGTAGTGGCTTCAACTTTAAGATTTCTAAATTCAGTTTCGATAAAGGAACTAAAGAGATCACATTCAATTTAGGTAAAACAGAAACGATGATGGGAGCTACTGGTACTCTTCTTGATACTCCAAGTGAGGGTTCTCTTTACACATATAATGTCATGAAAAAGACTGGGCTACCATTCAATCTTGAAGGAACTTTAGATATCAAGAATGATAATACTGTTGTTTTGTCTATGGAATCAGTTGGTCCTGTTCAAGGCGGTACATTCAAAGGTACTTGGAGTGAAGAAAACGGAAAGATACAAGTTTCAAAATTAGTTAAAGAATAAACGTATTGGCTGCTAGCAATAGCAGCCATTTTTACAAATAACTTTCTTTCTATTTGCCATTATTTTTTTCTTTCTTTATAATAATTGCGTTATGAAAATTGATGAATTTAAATCTATAGAAGAAAAGACTTTGGAAGACATTAAAAACTCTTCTTATTTTAAAAATGCTAAAAAATTATCAGATCAGATATCAGAAGATCCTGCTTTACAAG
This sequence comes from uncultured Prevotellaceae bacterium, assembly GCA_963653505.1. Taxonomy (GTDB): domain Bacteria; phylum Bacillota_I; class Bacilli_A; order RFN20; family CAG-288; genus Enterosoma. The sequence goes on along the minus strand of CAVJWL010000005.1, from coordinate 60,562 downwards.
CGTTAGCAAAAGGCAGGGATGATGCCTATCTTATCGCGGCGACAACTGATGATTTAGAATTGCGAAGAAAAAAAGAAATCGAGGCAAAAGAATTCAATGATAAACTTTTGGATTCGGATATTGTCAAAGAGTATTTGGAAAATTATAAGACCATAAAGGAATTATTGAATAAGATAAATGAAAATATATTAATGGAGTTTAGATATGATTAGAATCATTGCAGGAACATATAAAGGAAGATTTTTAAAAGTGCCTGATAGCAAAGTGACACGTCCTACTATGGATAAGGTTAGACAAGCTCTTTTCAATGCTATCAAAGATAAGAGTTTAGGAAGCGTCACTCTCGATCTATTTGCTGGTTCTGGTGCTATGGGGCTTGAAGCATTATCCAGAGGCGCAAAGCAAGTATATTTAAATGATAAAAATAGAAGCACCTTTGTTATAATGAGAGAAAATGCACTTTCATTATGTTCGGAAAAAGATAAAGTGAATCTTTCTAATTTAGACTATCGTATCTTCTTAAAAAGAAATAACAATATCAAATTTGATTTGGTCATTTTAGACCCTCCTTATAAATTTACAATCAATAAAGATATCATTGAATATATGAATAAATTCAATATGTTAAATGAGGATGCAGTCATTATCTCTGAACAAGATTATCCTAATGATGAGATTGAAGGATTTACACTTAAAGAATATAGATACGGCCAAAAACATGTCGGTTTATATACAAAGGAGTCGTTATGAAAATTGCGGTATATCCAGGTTCATTTGATCCATTTACAAATGGACATTTAGATGTTGCTTTAAGAGCTAAAAAAATATTTGATAAAGTTATAATCATGGTCGCTTATAATTCTAAAAAAACAAGCTATTGGTTCACAGCTGAAGAAAGAGTTGAAATGATTAAACAAGCTGTAAAGAATTATGATGGTATTGAAGTTATCAGTTATGATGGTTTAGTTGTTAAAAAGGCTAAGGAATTGAATGCTCAAGCTCTTATTCGCGGTCTTAGAGCAGTCACTGATTATGAAGCTGAATATCAATTACATGAAGTTAATGAATATTTAGAACCTGATATTGAAATAGTGTATTTGATGTCTCATAGAGAACAAGCCTTTGTTTCATCGAGCAATATCAAAGAAATATTCGAATATAACGAAGATATTTCCCATTTAGTACCCAAACCTGTCTTAGATGCTATGATCAAAAAAAGAGGCTTTTAACGATTGTTGATTTTGAAAATCTTGATGAAGTTATTGTTTCGAATATGAATAGCGGTAATGGAAATGTTAACGCAAATATATATATTTCTGATAAAGGTAAAATAATCTCTTGTGCTTTTACATTCGGGCTGTTCAATCGGTAAATATAAACATCTAACAAGCGATGATATAAACTATGTGATTTCAGGTAAAGGTATAGCGATTTGTGATGGAATAGGAGAGATACTTAGTCCTTCTACCTATTACATATTAAAGGATCAGAACACGAAATAATCAATAGCAGCAATGAAGATTTCGTTCATCTCACTGTAGTTGTTGAAAGATAGTTTAAGCGTGGTTATTCACGCTTTTTTGTAACAAAAAAACTTGCAACTCAATGAATTGCAAGTCTAATTTTTAAGCTTTCTTATATCTTTGAATAAGAGTTAAATCGTATAACTGAGCCATCAAATTTGTCTCATTAGTATCAGAAATACCAGATAAGTTACCGATGACTACTTTATATGGTTTATATTCGCTGTTAGAATTCTTTTCTCTTCTATAAGTGACATAAGTGACTGTTGGAAGAGTTTGATTATCACCGACAGAATCAGAAATTGTTTTATTTAATTTGCTGAGATTGTCTTTGCTATAATACATATTATCTGGATCGAATTCGTAACTTTCTTGTTGTTCATATCTTTCAAGAAGAGCTTGTGAAATTGCAGTTTGTTGTTCTAATGAAATTGTTGAATTATCATAATTGATTTTATCGTGACTAGATTCAGCTGTTGTGCTATCAGAACTGCTATCAAGAACCCAAGCAACATCCATAGTATAGAATTTGATTTTACTATTAACAGCAGTTGTTTCTTGAACTTTCTTATAAGCTTTTTCAAGATATTTTTGCATTTCAGTTGCGGTGGAATCATTGTCTTTGTAGAACATAACAACGAAGCCTTCGTAATCTGATGTATATCTATTAGATGTATCTTTAGCTGTTTCATCATAATTGACTAAGTCAGAACCTAATAATCCAGCTGCATCTTTATCATTACCTTTGACTAACTTTTCGTATTTGCTATAGTCAATTCTATGTGCTTTATAGAAACCAGAATTGTCACCATTGATATTTGCTTTGATTGCACTTGCGATATAAGGAATTGAAACAACAATACCGACAACAACGCCAACAATTAAAAGAACCTGCAACCAGGCGGCTTCTTTAAACCATTCCCAGCCAGCAGTGACATGAGCTTTAGCTTTTTTATTTACATCAGCTTTATTTTTTTCAGCCATTTTAGTTCCTCCATCGAATTAGCGCACAAGGAATCTTCAAGTCATATATGTCAAATGCGTCTATTTATAAAAAAAGTGGTGCCCTCACCCAGAATCGAACTGAGAACTGGTCCTTACCAAGGACCTGTTATACCACTTAACTATGAGGGCATTATTAAACGCGTAAAATAGTTTATAAGATTAGCCCCTCAAAGTCAATATTTATTATATATGTTTGTTGTTTTTTTCGATATTTCTCATATATCAGTACTATTATAATCATTGAATTTTAAATAATTCTTTCAATTTTAAAGATAGAACTACAATGGTAAATCACAATGTCATTTATCATATTGGTATCAGCCAGTATATCTTGTGATTTTTATTATCTTTATTTGTTTTATCAAAACTTTTAATGATTTATGAATAAACTTTAAAAATTTAGTTTTATTTAAATCTTTCCTGTAATATACTCGTGATATATCACAGGAGAAAGTTATGGATGTTTATCAAAAATTAAAAGAAGATATCATCAAGGGCAAATACGAACCTGGGAGTGTCTTTGTTGAAAAGGATTATGCAGCTGAGCTCAATGTTTCAAGAACACCAGTCAGAGAAGCAGTACTTAGACTTGCAAATGAAGGATATATCAATATCATTCCAAGAAAAGGAACTCTCATTTCATCGATTTCTTTTGAAGATATCAAATCTATTTACGAATATAGAATGATATTAGAACCAGAATCTATTCTTTTATTAAAGGATAAAAAAATCGATATGAAATGGATTGATGATTGGATTGATAAATTTTCTAGCGAAAATGAAGATAGTAATCTTTCTGAAGATGACGATAAGAAATTCCATGTCGAATTAGCAAAAATAACTGGTAATAAGTATATATATTGTCAAGTAGAATCGATAATGGATAAATGTTCGAGAATCAGAATTCTATCAAATTTCGAATCAAGTGCTCGATATCAAGAATCATTGAATGAACATATTGAAATTCTTAAATATTTAAAAAATAAAGATGTCTCAAAAGCATCTGAGATGATGAAAGTTCATTTGATAAATACAATAGCAGGTTTTTCATTCATAGGATAATAACATTATGGAATTAGCAACAATATCATTTATTCAAGTCGTCACTTTATTTGTGATGATATTCTTAGGATTTTTACTTACAAAATTAAATTTGATCAAGTTAGAAGCAAAAGGTACACTTACAAATATCCTTGTGTATTTAGTTGTCCCTTGCATGATAATCAATTCTTATATCACAACTAGTTTTGATCAAGATATCATCAATAATCTTCTTTGGTGTTTTCTTTTCTCATTCCTTGCTATTGTTGTGTGTGGAATATTTATCATGGTTGTCACACATTTTTGGAAGAATGAACAAAAGAACATTTTGCGCTTTGCTATGATCTTTTCAAATTCTGCATATATGGGATTCCCTCTTATTGAAGAATTATTTTCCTCAACAAGTTTGATCTATGCCTCTAGTTTTTTGACAGTGTTTAATGTCTTATTATGGACATTCGGTTATGGATTAGTTTCTAGATCGTTCAATCCTAAAAAAGTCTTAGTTTCAATATTAAAGACACCAGTCATCTATGCTTTGATAATCGGATTGTTATTGTTCTTCTTTAAAGTTGAAGTTCCTTCATATATTCAAAAACCATTAGCGACAATTGGAAATATGAATACACCGCTCAGTATGTTTTTAATCGGTATGGTCATGTCTCAATTGCATTTCAAAAAAGTATTCAAAAACCTTCATATGTGGATGACAATATTTATCAAATTGATCATCTGCCCTCTTATAACCTTAGGTATATTATATCTGTTTAAATCAGTATTGGATGTCAATACTTTGATGTTACAAGTCATCTTCATTTTGATGGCATGTCCATGTGTTAGCATCACTAGTGTATTTGCAATTCAATTCAAATACGATGAAGATATCGCTGTCAGCTCAGTTGTCTTATCAACGCTTTTATCTTTGATATCACTTCCTCTATTCACGATGTTGATATCTAATATTATGTGAGGTAATTATGAAACATATTGTTAAAACAACATATCATTTAGATGACATTACTAAAGTCATTGAATTTGCAAATGAAAATGATGAAATAATCATTTCTAATGGAACATATTATTCATATCCTTGGACATTAAAAGATGGTATCACTATTACACTTGAAGAAAATGCTAATGTGTATTTTTCAACTGATATCAATGATTATTTAGAGCCTACATTTGTCAGGTTTGAAGGAGTTGAATGTTATTGTTTTCATCCTTTGATTTATGCTATCAATAAAAATAATATTACCATTCAAGGCAAAGGTAAAATCTTTGGTAATGGGTATGTTTGGTGGAAAAATAAAAAATTACAAAAAGAATCTTGCAATCGTCTCTGCTATGCTCAAGCTGACAATATCGATATTAAAGACCGTATTATTGATTTAAAAAATAGCTGTTTAAGACCTGATTTCATTGAAATCATCAATGGTGAAAACATTGTCTTAAAAGATTTTACAATTCAAGATTCTCCGATGTGGATGATTCATCCTGTTTACTGTCATAATGTAGTTATTGAAAACATCAATCTTATTTCCGATGGCCCAAATACTGATGGAATTGATCCCGATAGCTGTGAAGATGTTCTGATTCAAAATTGTGTCTTCAATACCGGGGATGATGGTATAGCAATAAATTCAGGTTTGAATGAAGATGGATTGAGAGTCAATAAACCATGTAAAAATGTTGAAATTAAAAACTGCGTTTTTAATAAAGGGCACGCAAGTGTAGCCATAGGTAGTGCTATGAGCGGTGGCGTTGAAAACATCTATATTCACGATTTGAAAATCAATAATTCTGAACGCGGTATCAGAATTAAATCACTTTCTGGAAGAGGTGGTTATGTCAAGGATATAAAAGTTGAAAATATTGAGATGTTGAATATTGAAAAAGAAGCTATCGATATCACGATGCATTATCCTAGTTCGACCTCAATTCCAAGAACAAATCTTGCTCCTATATTTAAAGATTTTGATTTCACAAATATCAATATTCATAAAGCAAATACTGGAGTATCATTGATAGGCTTAGAAGATTCTTACATATCTAATGTTCAATTTAAAAATCTAGTATTAGAAGATACTAATACTAGATATAATGAAAAATTTGTAACAAGATGTGTAGGATTAGATTAATTTGATTTTAATACTTTTTTGAATAATTCAATTGATTCTTTTCGTATGAATTTGACTATCTTGACTTCATATTGAAGTATGTTGACTAATCCGATTCTGCTTGAATTCTTTTTAACATATTTTCTTTTGGCGACATAGACCTCTCCACTTTCCAGATGAGAGAGATAGAGTGCTAATTCAAGTGCGAGATTGAAGACATCTTCATCTTCTTTACCTTCTAATATGACAATATGACTTCCAGGATAGTCTTTTACATGGAGGAAATAGTCATCTTTTGTTGCGATATTAAAGGTCAATTCTTCATTTTGAAGTCCGTTCATTCCAAAACCGATTTTACCTTTATTTGGTATGGTTATGTAATGTGGTTCATAAGTTTTTTTCTTATTTATCTTTTTGATATTATTTTTCTTGGCTTGATTTTCTTTGATATATCCTTCTTCAAGAAGTTCGGATTTAAGTTCCATGATATCACGTGGTGTTCCATCACTTGCTTCTAATAATTTTTTTCTTAGATATTCGTTATCATCATTAGCTTTGATTATCAAGTTATTCAAGATTTCAATTGCTGCTTTTGCTTTTCTATAGCGTTTGAAATATCTATTTGCGTTATTAGGAGCATCAAATCTTGCATCTAATGGAATGGAATAACCATCCTTTTCTAAGAGGGTATCGCCTTTTTTAATCTCTCCTTGGTAGAGATAGATTTCTTGTCCCCATTCTAGATAGACCATATGTTCTTTTGCTTCTTCTAAATCCAATTTTAAGTTAGTGATTTTCTTTTCATTGACTTTGATAGCTTTTTCGATGAGGGCTAATAGTTCTTTTTCTTTATCTCTTTTTGCTAATTCTTTTTGATCTTCGACTATTGTTGAATAGATGTTTTGGATTTCAACTTTTGAAATTGTATTTTGACCGAATGATGATGGCAAAATTTCTTTGCCATTGATAAATAAGTCATCAGAATCATTGAGTTCTTTGACCGCTTGTTCTAAGGGAATATTTTTCTCTTCAACATATCTTTTTAAATGCTTGAATAAATTGTTGTTCAAATATTTTTTAGCTTCATCAAGAGAACTGACATCATACGGAAGCGTTTCTCGAGGTTTTGGATAGTTATAATAGGTGTTTCTAGTGATGAATAATCCTTTTTCTAGATTAGTTCTTTCTTTATATAATGAGACAATTTTTCCATATGGAAAAGCTACAATCAATACATTTGGATGATTTGGAAACATTTCGATTATCAAATCATAGCCAGTGTTGATTTCGGTTAGATCATTTGGATTTGCTTTGAGATGGAAGATGATGATTCTCTCTCCTTTGATCTTTTCAATTTTTGAAATTGTAGAAAGAGATAGTTTTCTAAGACTGTTGAAGAATGGTGAGTTATCATTGACCTTTGTAAATCTATCATATGAGTAACATAAAAATGGATTTGTTGGATTCAAAGAGAAGATAAAAGTTCCATGTCTTCCTTTTTCATCATCAGTTCTTATTTCGCTATAAGGGAATGCATAATCAAAACCACCTAAAAACATCGGATTAGAAAAACGAGTGCCTTCTAATTCTGTTTTGAGTTTTTTGGTGATGATTTCTAAGGTAATATTATCTAAAGCCATATAGGTATTATATCACAATTAGAAATAGCTATTTGCGATATAATTTTTTAAAAAAGTTAACCGCTTAACTTTAAAAAGAGAATATTTTTTAATTGCGTTTGTTTTATACTTATTCAGTTAAAGGGGGAAAGACTAATGAATAGAAGAGTTTCTATTGTCGGAGATGGGTTTGTCGGATCTGCTATCGCCTATACATTTCAGTTGAAAGAAATCGTCGATGAAGTTGTACTTGTAGATTGTAATTATCAAAAATCTTATGCTGATAGTTTAGACATGGAACATTCTAAATATTTCTTTGATAGTCATACTACAGTAAGAGCAGGTGACAAAAATGATTATAAAGATTCTGATTTTATAATCGTCACAGCTGCTATAAGACCTCCAAAAGGATGCAGTGATAGAATTGCGATGTTAGAACCAACTAAAAAAATCTTGAAAGATGTTTATCAAGAAATCAAAGAAAGTGGTTTTAACGGATATTTGATCATCGTATCTAATCCTGTTGATATTATGACCTATTATGGATATAAAATCACTGGACTATCCAAAAATAAAGTCATCGGAACTGGTACATTTTTAGATACTGGAAGACTTCTTTATACTTATTCAAAAGAAGAACATGTATCTACTAAATCAATCTCGGGAATGATGATGATTGGTGAACATGGTGAATCAAGTGTCGGTGTCTTTTCTAATTCTTCAATAGGTGGAAAACCATTGAATGATTTAAAAGATGATAAAGAAAAACAAGCAAAGATTGTGAGAGATGTTAAAGATTCTGGCTTTGTCATCATGGAAGGAAAGAATAATACTTGTTATGGAATTGCAGCATGTGTATATCGATTAGTAAAAGCGATTATCATAGATGAAAATATGGTAATTCCAGTCAGTCATGTATTAGATGGTGAGGAAGTATCAATATCACTTCCATGTGTCATCAATGCTAAAGGTATTGATAGGGTCATCGATTTAGAATTATCTAATGATGAGAAAGAAAAATTTGATAAATCAAAAGAGCTTTTAAAAGGATATTGTTCAAAATTATTCTAATACAGAAAAAGGCTATTAAGATTCTCTTTGAGAAGATAACTTAATAGCCTTGATTTATTTTAGGTTAAGACCTGATTCTAACTTAAATGCTGTTAGAATCATTACTTGCTAAGAAAGCAGTAAAAACGAAATCATTTTTAGAATTAGCAAGCATTGCGAAAAACTTTTTTAAAAACTTCATCGTATCTTCCCTCCTTGTAGATGTGTGCCACGGTAAACATTGAATTCGTATCGTCTAGAAAAGCATCATATTCGTCTCGATAGTCATTAAAGATATGTTAAGTGGATAGCTATTATCTCAAATAGGGAAAATAAAAACAAATAATTTTTTATCAAAGCGGTTACATATAAAAATTGGAGAAAAAATCTTATGAAAATATATTTTTGTGGAAGCATTAGAGGCGGATATCAAGATGCAGATTTATATCAAGAAATCATCGCCTATATGAAAAGAAAACATGTAGTATTAACTGAACATATCGGTAAGAAAAATATTGAAAAACTAGAAGAAAAACTAACTGATGAAGATATATACAAACAAGATATTTCTTGGCTTAAAGAATCTGATATTGTCATCGCTGAATGCACAACCCCATCACTAGGTGTTGGATACGAGGTGGCATTTGCTGAAAAAATGAATAAACCAACACACATTTTATATGATATGAATAGAGCTAATATCTCTGCGATGTTATCCGGTGATGAATATTTCAAAATTCATGCATATAAAAATAAAGAAGAATTATTTGAAATATTAAACAACTTGTTAGATATAGAATAGATTTTTAAATATTATTTTTGCCAACTAAGATTACTTCCACCTTTTTGCAAAATATAACTTTTGTCTTTAGTATTAACTCTCTTAATAATACAAGTATCTACTAAATTACCAGATACAATTTTTACGTTATTTATCTTTTCTAATTTGATTTTAAATTTAAAAACCTTATCACCTTTTAAAGTGGCGATTTTAACATCGTTATTGTATAAGGTGATTTCTTTTTGATTGGAATATACTTTGATGACTGTCTCTTTTTCTGCCCTATTTATATATCTTTTTGAACAGATATGAACAAATGGTTCATCGCTCCAATAAGCCTTATAAATGTAAAAAGCATCTTTTTTGATTTTCCTATCAAAGGTGACAAGTCCTTTATGATTGATGCCTTTTTCACCACCTTGATTTCTTCCATCGCTTCCAAAATCAAACATATTCCAAACATGTGTTGCCCAGATATAATTTCGTTTTGAAATGTCTTTTAACATTTTCTCATGGAATAGACATTGATATTCTTCAGTATTATCAAACCTTTTTGGCTTTGATGAATGAAGATTCGGCATTCCTTCAGCTCCATATTCGCTTAAACCAATAGGGGTCTTTCTATAAAAATGATGCCATAAATCTAAAATCTTGCAATTGATAGATGTGAAAGGTAAATACCAACCATAATAAAGATTATAGCTGACTAAATCTGTTATATGAGCGACTCTATTGAAAATTAACATCGGTAAAAAACAGGCAATAGTTGTTTTTCTAGTCGGATCTTCTTTATGAGCTATTTCGTTTAATTTTTTATGTGCCTCTATACAATCTTTTCCAAACTGTTTAAAAAACATTGTTATTTCATTTGATATTCCATAGCAGATAATACTTGGATGATTGTAGTTTTGATGAATCAATTCTAATAGTTGCGATTTGGCATTATCATAACCTTCTTTTGAATGTCTTGAAATATATGGGATTTCAGTCCAAACAATAAGCCCATATGAATCGCATAAATCATAAAAGTATTGGTCGTGTTGATAATGAGAAAGTCTGATAGTTGTAGCACCTAATTCTTTTATGATAGACATATCTTCTTCCATATCTTTCTTTGATATTGCATTTCCGATTTTTGGTCTATCTTGGTGCTTAGCAACTCCTCTTAATGGATATGGATTTCCATTTAAAAAGAATCCTCTTTCACTATCAATATAGAATGTTCTAAAACCTATTTTTGTTTCAACTGAATCTAAAATTTCATCGTTTGATTTTGAAATTAAACTAGCTTTAATTGTATACAAATATGGATCTTTCAATCCATTCCAAAGATGAACTGATTCAATTTCAGCTTTTTCATTTGCTTTAAAATCTTTTACAAGATTATTTTCTTTATCGAAAAGTTGAATCAATATCTTTTCTTCACAATTCGCTTTTAAATCAACTGTTAGGTATCCAATATTATCTTTTACTTCTGGCGTACATTTTAAACAAGGGGAAGAGTCATCGTGAAATAGAAAATGTTTTTTGTTTACAATTAAGAGTTTGACATCACGATAAATTCCACCATAAAAAGTGAAGTCAGCAATTGTTGGATATATTCTTTTATCAACTCTATTATCAACGAAGATTTTTAATTCATTTTTATCTTTGATAGATGAAGTGCATTCTAAGATAAATCTTGAATATCCACCCTCATGGTGAGATAGCTTATTATCGTTTAAATAGACATCAGCAACTGAATTGATACCATCAAAAATAAGATAATATGCTTTGTTTTCATCTTTATTTATTTCAAAGTCTTTTTCGTATCTAGTCAATGTCTTTAAATAATCATTACCACCATCTTGGCCATCAATTCCATTCCATGTATGAGGGATATTTACTGTGATTTGATTTTCATCATTGTTGATTGAAAATTTCCAGCCATTATTTAAAGAAATATATTCTCTCATTTTTAAACACCTGAATAGGCTGAAAATCCACCATCGATTGGTAGAACAACACCGGTGATAAATGAAGAAGCTTTTTCATCAGATAAGAATAAAGTAGCGCCTAATAATTCATCAGCAGTTCCCAATCTATTCATCGGGGTATTATTTAAAATCTTCTCGGTACGTTTTGTTGGAGTTCCATCTGGATTCCATAATAAGGTGGCATTTTGTTTGGTTGAGAAAAATCCTGGAGCGATAGCATTGACTCTGATATTTTCTTTTGCGAAATAAGTAGCTAACCATTTTGTGAAATTAGAAACACCTGCTTTAGCACTTGAATAAGCTGGTATTTTAGTGAGTGGAGTGAAGGCGTTCATACTTGAAATATTTAAAATAGAACAACCTTTTCTATTTAACATATCAGCAGAGAAAACTTGAGTGGTCATCAAGGCAGATAGAATATTTAAGTTGAATACGAATTGGAAATCTTGTTCGTTTAAATCAAAAAATGTGATTGTATCTTTAGATATTTTGGTTTCATAAAATTCCTGCGTTGTTGTTGCACGTGGTGAGTTTCCACCAGCGCCATTGATGAGAATATCGCATTTACCAAAATCTTTGAGGATTTCTTCGTGAGCTTTAACGATTGTTTCTTTATCTAAACAATTGACTTCATATGCTTTTGCAATAAAACCATCATCAATTATTTCTTTTTCAACTTTTTTTGCTTGATCTAAATGTAAATCTAAAATAGCAATTTTAGCATCACAAGCTGCAAATGCCTTTGCCATTAATGAACATAAAACACCTCCAGCTCCTGTGATTACTACAGTTTTATCCTTCATATTGCAAACAAATGGTAAATCTTCTTTTTTCATGTTTTATTTTCCTTTATTATTCTTTTCAACAGCTTCAAATAATCCGTTCAGATAAGTACAACCTAGAGCTCTATCAAATAATCCATATCCAGGTTTTTCGTTTTCACCGAAGATATTTCTTCCGTGGTCCGGTCTTACATATCCATCAAATCCATTATCAACTAAGTTCTTGACGATTTTATACATATCTAAAGATCCTAAATGAGAATCGTGTCCAACTTCAACAAATGATGTTTTATCATCGGTGTAAAGAATATTTCTTAAATGGGCAAAGTGAATTCTGTTTTCTTTTGCGTATTTTTCTGCCATGTGTTCAACATCGTTTGTTCTTGAAGCACCAAGCGAACCAGTACATAAAGTCATTCCATTATGTTTATTTGGAACTATTTTGAATAATCTATCAAAATCATTTTCGTTTGAAACGATTCTTGGTAAAGAAAAAACATCCCATGGCGGATCATCTGGGTGAATTGCCATATTGATATCATATTGATTGAGAACATCCTGAATTGCGTTTAAAAAATAGACTAAATTATTGAATAAATCATCATGAGAAAAGCTCTTATATTTATTCAATAATCCTTGTAATTCATCTTGGGTATATGATTCATCCCATCCAGGAAGATGGAGATTTTTAGGATCAACTTTTTCAAAATCGGAATTCGAAAAAGATAATGATTCAGAATAATCTTCGTTTTTGTGATGTAAATCAGTTCTTATCCAATCAAAAACCGGCATGAAGTTATAGCAAACACATTTGACACCAACACTTCCAACTAGAGCTAAGTTTTTTCTAAAGGCATCAATGTGTTCATCTCTTTTACTAGTTCCTAGTTTGATATCTTCACTAACTGGAATTGATTCGATAACTTCCATTTTTAGTCCGTGTTTATTAGAAGCTTCTTTTAATTTGTTTAAGCTATCTAACGACCAAACTTCACCTGGCTTTTTATCATATACCGAAGTGACAACAGAATACATGTTCGGAATTTGTCTTATGTATTCTAAAGGAATACAATCGTTTAATCCGTACCATCTAAATGATAATTTCATAAGTTCCTCCTATAATGCTTTTATTTTATCTAGATATTCTAGAATTACAATTGCAAATTTATTTGAAAAACATTGCAAATATGATTATTCATATTTAAAATCAAAATTATGTTTAATTTTGTATTCAAAGAAATAGATTTTGCACACAAATTGGATTATGCCGCCTCAATAAAAGATGAGTATACAAAGCATATGCATCCATTTGTTGAAATCCTTTATTTTGTATCTGGCGATGTCACATATAGTATTGATGGCAAAAAAGTTAAATTAAAAAAAGGTGATTGCATATTTATTAAGCCGGGAAGTTTTCATTTTGCAGATGTTAACCGTAATATCTTATATGAAAGATATGTTCTTAAATTCCCAGAAACATTGATACCAGTAGATATAAAAGAAAAATTGTATAATAGCAATTGTATATTCAATTTAAAACAAAAAGAAAATGAGATACTAAAACCATTAGATAAATATTATTCATCATTAAATGATGAGGAAATGAGAATCATATGTATAGCTAAATTATTGGAACTATTAGTGGCATTGATATCAGAAAAAAAAGAAAGCGATAATGAAAGCACATCTTCATTGATTGAAGAAATAATTTCTTACATTGATGATAATATTGAAGAAAACATTTCAATAAATGAACTAAGTGAATGTTTATCATATTCTAAATCTTATATTTCAAGTTATTTTTTAAAAGAAATGAAAATATCAATTATGAAATATATTAGAAATAAAAGAATTATTCACGCACATATATTGATTACAAAAGGAATAAAACCAAAGGATGTCTTTGAAAAAATGCATTTCAATGATTATTCAACATTTTATAGACAATACTTAAAGTTTTTAAAAGTAAAACCAATTGATGATTATTTCAAAGAAGCGAAATAATTGATGTATTATTTTTTATATTTTTCAATTAATAATTTTCCATACTCAAATAATTTATTTCTAAGTTCTGGTGGTTCTATAACTTCAAGATATTCGCTATAGTCTTTTAACCAAAAGTAAAGAGAATCGATATCATTTGTTATTTCTACTGTCTCATCATCTATGAATTTTGCTTGTCTACCAAACCATTTGATTATTTGTTTTTTATTAGTATTTTTTTGTATTTTTATTTTTGCAGTTATAGCTTCATTTTGAAACCAATATAGATGTTCATTTGTGAATTTATCTATGTCGAAATTTTTATATTTTGGATTTTCTTGGAGACGAAAACCATCTTTATTTTCTTCGATTCTAATATTTGAAATTGAATCAAGATTGAAGATTATGAATTTACCTTCTTTTTTAAAACTTGCAATCAATTTGAAATCATCTTGGCTGATAAATATATAATGAGGACAGACAATTCTTTTACTTATTTTTTCTTGATTATTAGAATATGTAAATGAGACATACTTATCTCTAGCGATTGCTTCTGATAGGACTGAAAAATTGAATATCACTTCTTTATTTTCGTTTTTTAAACTATTTGTAACTGTATGTGATGATGGAAATTTTTCTTTCAAAGAAAAATCACTTTTTAACTTATCAATCAATTGATTAGTTAATGCTGTTGAAAATCCTTTGAATGAATAGATGGCCATCATCATTGGGATGACTTCATCTTTTGTAAAAGTTCTCTCTACAATTGCTACCATATTTTTGTCATTTCTTTCAATCAATCCAGGATATATTTCTTCAATTCCTTTATAGGCTTTAGAAATAGCTTTCCTTTCTGATATTACTTGAAAATCTTTTTCTAAATAATCAATCACCTGATTTTGAGTTAAATAATTGTTCTCGTTTGAATATCTTTTAAGTACTTCTAAGACTTGTAATATAAATATAGATCGGTTTTCCACAATTTCCTCGGTTTATGTTTAAGCTATTATATAAAATTGATTTTGAATTTTAAACAAAAGAAAAAAGCTGCAATCAACTAATTGAAGTTGATTACAGCTGAGAAATACAATAATTTTATTACTTTTTCTTTTTTTCTACGAAATTGAAGACCATTGATAAAATTCCTAGTAGGCCACCAACAAGCAAGAAAGCTAAAGCAGGAGCAGCATTAATTGAAGAAGTGCTTTCAATTGCATAAACGATGCTTCCTCCCAAAATAAAAGCACAAGCTAAATACAAACAAATATTTTTCATTTTGACTTTCCCTTTCTGATTTTTGAAATGAACAATCCATATTAATTTATTGCTATCTAAGAGAAAAGAGTGATGACAAAGTTGATCATATTGTTTTTTCTCCTTAATCTAATTATACTAAGAACAACTTTTTTTGAAAAGTACAAAAAAAATGTAAAAGTGTTCAGTTTATGGAGGCGTGTTGTGTTTAATAAAAATCTAATATATGGATTTATCTTAGAATATTTAAAAGATAATAATGTTGATAATCTTTCTTTTTCTTTGATATCTAAAAATACTAAAATAAGTAGAACTACTTTATACTCTCATTATTCTGGAATTTGGGAAATTATCGAGGAAATAAATGAGTATTATATAAATGAATTAGGAAATGTTATCAAAAATATGGAACCAACAAATTCTGTAATTCCTTCTAAACAAAATACAATTGAATTACTGAAAAATATATATAAAAATAAAAGATATTATTATGTTGCTGATAAAATTCAAATTAAAAATGGATATAAATATTTTAAAGAAATACTTTTGGAAAAAAAGGAAGAATTTAAAATTAAATCTAGTAGTGATATTAAACAAAGCAATTATATTCAAGAGTATTTTGGTTTACATGTACAATTCATGATTTATAAATGGATTAAAGAAGATTTTAAAATGTCTATAAATGATCAAGCTGATTTGATAGATGAGTATTGTAGATTGGTTTTAAAATAGGATTTATATAATGTCTGTAATTTAATTCAAATAATGCAAGATTTAATATTTAGTTTAAATTTTGCATCATTTTATATTATAATTTTTGCATGAAAAAGAAATCTATATATATTACTGCTTGTGTTTGTAAACCGTTTAAAAAATTAGGCGCTTATTTTCTCGATTTGTTACTAAGCTTCATTATTGGACTTTTATTTTTTGCAATATTTGAAGGTGTTATGAATGCAACTCCATTAATCAAGAATAAAAAGAGTGAAATTAATTCTATTACTTATTCAATGTATGATATGGTTATTTCATCAGGACTTGGAAAAGATAATGGTAATGATGTTTTGATTTCACAAAACCAATATGTTTTAGAATATATCAGAGGTACTACTTTAAAATCCTTGAAGCGAAATTCAATCAGTGACATATCTATTGAAACATACAAAGATGTAACACAAATAGATGAGTCAAATGATGGCGTTTTTATATATTATACTAAGTATAAAGTAACTAATAATGATGATTTTGGCATAAATTCGCAAGCTGATTGTGGATTAGAGTATTACAAGAACAACATTATATCTACGAATTCAATCACGACTTATTTTGAAGATGGTGATTATCCATATTTAACTCTTGATACTGCAAAAGATATTGATGAATATTTAAGAAATTCTTCTTATAGTGTCGGAAAAGAAAAATACGATAAGTTAGATTCTTCATACCGTGCTATGTTAGAGAAGGGGATTTATGACATTCAACATAATTATCGTCCATATTTAAAATTGAACGATGAATATAATAAGAAAACTTCAAGTTTATATTCGATCAAAAATGTAGAAATTGTGATTGTTTACTTTTTAAGTTTATTTATTGTTTATTTATTTTTTCCAATTATATTCCATAACGGTCAGACATTGTCATTTAAAATATTAAAACTTGCTGTTGTAACAAAAGATGATTTTGAACCGACATGGATGAATAACTTGATTCATTATTTTGTTATTTGCATTGAATCTTTGATCATTATTCCACTCATTTCTTTGGTGTTTTATTCTGCGGATGCTGTTGGCTGGATTTCTCAAACTTTATTTTTGAATTTTTCATTTTTAAGTTTAGGATTATATTCTTTATTGATATTATTGATGTCTTTTGTCTTAACTTTTGTTTTGAGAAAAACAAGGCAAACTATCAGTGAATATTTATCTATGGAAATCGTTAAAGACATCACTATGTATGAATCTGAGGAGTTAAAAGATGGAAGAAAAGAAGACGATAAATCTAAAATATAAGCAACCAAAATTAGCAAGAGTTTTCTCTGCTCATTTTTTTGATTTCTTTTCATATGTTGTCATTGGAGTTATCTTTATTGCACTTTCAGTTTTAGTTCTTCATAATACATCAGTGTATAAAAGTTCCAAAAATGAACAAGCAAATATTCAAATTAAATCTAATTTATATGCAAATGACAATGGCTCATCAGTCTTAATTACTGATAAATTTGTCAATGATGATTCGATGAAAACTGAAGATAAAATTGATAAGCTATCTACTTCTTTAACTTATTTCTTTGATGATTTTTTAAAAGATAATAGCAGTATAAATGACGGGTCGGATAGGTATACAAAAATCCTTATTTCTTATAAAGATTCTAATGATAGAAGTTTGTTCGATGAACATAGAAATAGGGTATTTACAAATAGTGATGAAGATAGTTGTTATTTGACTGCTTATTCTTCAATAGTTACTAAATATGCGATTGGTTATTTGAGTTATGCCAATGATTATTCTAATCTGAGAAAGCAATTGGTATTGATGACTGTTGTTACTATTTTAATAGCTCTGTCATTTAGTAACTTAGTCGTTTATTTATTGATTCCATTGATTTTTAGAAGAGGTAGAAAGACATTTGGATTTTTACTCAATAGAATTGGATATGTTTCTTTAGATGGTTTCTCTCCATCTATTCCTAAGGTCATTTTCAAATTTCTATTTCAATGGATGTTGATATTTTTGGCTTCGTTTTTCACATTAGGAATTCCTTTATTTATTTCTGTAGGTATGGTATTTTTATCTAAACATCATCAGACATTATCCGATTATATATTTGGAGAAATTCTTGTTGATACAGAACAAGATATCATCTATATGGATTATTTTGATTATAAGACTGGGCATGTATTTGATTCAAATGATGTCAAAAATGCTTGATTTTTTAAAAAATAACCGTTTTCTCTATATTGAATTAGTACTTTCTTGAAGTGAAAATGCAATATTATTATAATAAAGAAGTAAAAATTAACCAGGAGCTAGCTTATGGAAATTCGCTTAGTCGGACTTACGAAACAATTTGCTGGAGATGCTAAGAAAGGCATACCAGATACTGTAGCTGTTGACAATGTTGATATTACTATTAAAGATGGGGAATTGATGGGTTTACTCGGCCCTAGTGGTTGTGGTAAATCGACAACTCTTTATATGCTCGCAGGATTAAAAGAACCAAGTGGTGGTGAAATTTGGTTTGATGATGAAGATGTCACTCATTTAGCACCAGAAAAAAGAGGAATTGGTTTAGTTTTCCAAAACTATGCTCTATATCCTCATATGACAGTTTATAAAAATGTTGCCTTCCCTTTGACTAATTTGAAGGTTGAAGAAGCTGAAAAAGATTTTGTCTTAGAGAAAATTGCAAAATTTAAAGATCTGCTTGAAAAACCACAAGACATCATCAAGGCAATTAATGATTCTAGTATCTCTGGTAAGATTTCAGCTAATTATGCCGTCGAATGTCTTACTAAGAAATTTGAAATTACAAGATATGTCGCCAAAGAAATTTTCTCATGGGGACTTCAAAATTCTCAAGATGTCAATTCTCTTGTTGAATCTTTAAAATCAAAATATGATGAACAAGAAAAGAAAGAGACTATGAGTCTTGAAAGCAAAGGCAAGAGTGTCAATGAAAAATTTGAAATTCTTGTCAATGGTGTTAGTAATAAAGTACTTCGTAAATTAGCTAAAGAAGAAATTGATGCCCTTGTTCGTTCAGCGGCTAGACTTGTTCAAATCGAAGATTATCTCGATAGAAAACCAAGTGAATTATCGGGTGGTCAACAACAACGTGTTGCTATCGCAAGAGCTTTAGTTAAACGTCCAAGAGTTTTACTTCTTGATGAACCGCTCTCTAATCTAGATGCTCGTCTTCGTATTCAAACTAGAGAAGAAATCAGAAGAATTCAACAAGAAACTGGTATCACTACTGTCTTCGTCACTCATGACCAAGAAGAAGCTATGTCAATTTGTGATGAGATTGTCGTTATGAAAAACGGCAAGAAAATGCAGGTTGGACATCCACAAGATGTATATAAAGATCCACAGAATTTGTTTGTTGCTAAATTCTTAGGCAATCCTCCAATCAATGTCTTCAAAGGTATGATTGTAAATGGTGATTTATTGATCGGCAATGAAAAGATTGCTCATACTGATAAACTATGTAAAGATGGTGTTGTCTTTGTCGGTATCCGTCCAGAAGGCTTCATGATGGGTGATGCTATCAAGGAAGAAGATAAGGTATTAACTCTTTCTTGTAATGAGATTCTCACAATGGGAAGAGATTTAACACTCATCTGTTCAAATCCTTTCTTTGTTGGAGATAAGATTAAAATAATCGTTGATAGTGATCTCAATCCTCAAGTCGGTGATATCAAATTCGCTTTACGTTCTACAAAGGTCTTTGTCTTTGATGGTGAAAGCGAAGAAAGAATTGATTTCTAGTTATGGAGAGGAAAAATAACTGGAAGGCGTGGTTATACCTAGCGCCAGTATTGATATTGATGTCTATCTTCACATTCTTCCCACTTATCAATACATTTGTCGTTTCTTTTTTGAAAGATTATAATTCCGTAACTGGTGCTAATTCTGGATTCACCTTTTCAAATTATGGTGTTGTCTTAGGAATTATTGCTAGAAATGCTGATACTGGTGTTAAAGATACAACATTCTTCTCTTGGAATTCACCATCAGCACTCACTAATACTCTTTTGATTACATTTGTAACTGTTCCGATTTCTGTCATCTTAGCTTTGATCATTGCTATTTGCTTAAATCATATCAAAGTACTTCAAAAGTTTTTAGAAACTATCTTCTTCATGCCATATGTCACAAATGTCATTGCTGTCGGTATGGTATTCTCAGTTATGTTCTCTTCTGGAGGTGTTTTCAATAAACTTTTTGGACTTACTACTGATTGGATTGGTACATCTAGCACTTGGGGATCAGCGATGTTTGTCTTATGTTTATATATCATATGGACAGCTCTTCCTTATAAGATATTGATTTTCTTATCAGGACTTCAGGGTATTGATAAACAATATTATGAAGCTGCTAAAATTGATTCAACTCCAAAATTGAAGACTGAAATGAAGATAACAGTTCCACTTCTCTCTCCTCAAATTCTTTACATCACTGTCACTTCATTTATCGGTGCTTTCAAAGAATATAATGCTGTTGTCGGTCTTTTCAATAGAAATTACACATCTAATGGTAATGTTCCTGATTTATACACAGTCGTTTATTACATTTATGATAAACTTGGCTCTGGTATCAAACAAGTTCAATATGCCTCAGCAGCTGCAGTTATCCTCTTTGTAATCATTATGATATTCACATTCGTTCAGATGCAAGTCAGTAAGAAAAGGGTGCACTATTAATTATGGGAAAACCAGTAAATGTTACAACTAATTTAGAAGTTGTTATTCCTCAAAATTCAATGAGTGTCGAAGAAAAACAAAAGGTTGACCGTACATTAAAGATTGTTGGACTTGTAATCACTTATGTCTTTTTGATCTTGATGGCTCTCATTGTTTTCTTTCCATTTTTCTATATGATTGTCGGTTCTTTTATGAAAGAAGAAGAATTAGCAGCTGGCAGTATTCTTCCATCGTTTAATTCTTTCTTTGAGAATATTTCATACAATTATTCTGAAACATTAAAGAGATTCAATTATTTCCGTTATGTTGGCAATACATTGATTGTTGGTATCTCTACTACTATCTTACAAATGCTTGTCACAATTCTTTCTGCTTACGCATTTGCAAGACTTACCTTTAGAGGAAGAGATATCTTATTCACTATTTTCTTAGCCACTATGATGATTCCAGGTGAAATGATGGTAATCACCAATTACACAACAATGTCAAATTTAGGTTTGATCAATAATCATCAAACTCAATTACAAGCAATTGTCGTCATGGTCATTCCGTTTATTTCTTCTGTTTTCTACATTTATTTGTTACGTCAAAACTTCAAACAAATTCCTAATGAATTATATTTAGCGGCAAAGGTTGATGGTAAATCCGATTGGGAATATTTATGGAAAGTAATGGTTCCACTTGCTAGTCCAACATTGATCACTATTGCAATTTTGTCTCTTATCGGTTCTTGGAATGCATATGTATGGCCAAAACTTACTGTAAATGATATGAATAATTCTCTCATTTCTGTCGCTATCAGAGGTGAAGCGTTAGCTCTTGAAGATCCAAATGGTATTCTCATCACACAAAATTCATGGACACTTGTCGCTTCTGTTTTAACCGTCGTTCCGTTATTATTGTTGTTTATTATCTTTAGAAAATACATTATGTCTGGCACAGGTCGTGCAGGTATTAAGGGTTAGTTGTTCTAAGGTTAATAATAAATTGGTTTAATCAAAATATAGGGAGGAAAAAACCAAAATGAAGAAGAATGTCTTAGGCTTGTCGTTAGCTGTTCTTTCTATTGTCGGACTCACTGGTTGTAAACAAGGTGATAGTAGAACTGAAGTCATTTGGTGGAACAATTATCAGACACCTGACCTCAATAGTACTACTGAGGCTGAAGCTCGTAATAATTCATCTTATCGTGAGTATTATTATGCAAAAGATTTGATTGAAGCTTTTGAAGCTGCAAATCCAACAATCAAAATTACTCAAGTTTACAAAGGTTCTTATAGTGATATTAAGAGTCAAGTAGATACTGGCATCAATTCTGGTAATCTTCCTGCTATGGTCTCTTGCTATGCCGATAGTGCATATGCATGGTATGAATCAGATGCTGTCAAAGATATGTCTAGTGTTGTTTCCGATCTTGAAAAAGATTCCGATTATAATCAAAAATATCTCAGCATTGAAAAGGGTATGTACAATGGAAAAGTTTTAACTCTTCCATATTCTAAGTCTGGTGAAACATTCGTCTACAACGAAACTGTTTTTAACCAAGTCGGTGCTGGAAAAGCTGGAACTGATACAACAGATTCTAAAGGAAATGCCGTTTACACAGCTCCTGTTGCTGCTGCTACAAAAGAAAAATATAGTGTTCCAACCAATTGGGATGAGCTCATTGCAACTGCAAAAAAGATTAAGGCTGATTTCCCAGAAGTTTTTGCTGATCAAAAAGATAGCGATGGATATTTCAAAGCTGTTCCATTCTGCTGGGATTCTGCTGAAAATATGATCATTTCTCTTTTGAAGAATGCAGGCATCAATTATACAAGTTCTGGTGATAAAATCACTGATAGAGTCTTATTCAAGAATGATGACGCTAAACAATTAGTAATTCAACTTAAGAAGTGGAATAATGAAGGTCTTATCTGTACTCAAAATCAACTTCCTATCACTAATGCTGCCAAGCAATATCACGCATATGGTAGTAATCTTTTCTGCAATGGTAAGATTTTCATGTCTATGTCCAGTACTGCAGGTGCAAGATATTTCACCAATGATGGTTTCTTAGCTAATATGACTAAGGCTCTTGCTTGGGGTGATGGTGATCAATCTAATGCTAAAGTTATGTCTCAAGGCCCATCCTTATGCTTCTTAAAGAATAAAGATTCTAAGGTTGAAGATGCTGCAGTTACTTTCTATAAGTATCTTACCAATACTGAAAATTCTGCAAAGTTAGCTGTCAATACTGCGTATTTCCCACTTCGTACATCTTCTAAGAATGTTGATTCTGTCAAGGCTCTTACTGATGCAGCTGCTACAAAACCAGCTGATAATGCACAATCATCTGTCAAAGGTAATTATTATGCAGGTACAGTTATGAAACTCAACGACACTTATACTGCTAATGATTCTTATTTCTTAAGTCCAGTAACTAGTGAATCTGCTGCTTGTAGAACTGCTATCGGAAAACTCATCACCAATGTTTTCGATGATAAGAATGCAAAGACTGATGATGAAATAAAAACTCTTGTTGATAGTGCGTTTGACACTGCCTATAGCGCCGTTGTTAAATAAAATCAAATTATTTTAAAACTTTAAGCGAGGTTATCTATGAAAAGACGTTGTATTTATTGCGGAAAGAATATTGAAAGTTCTGTTTGTCCACATTGTCAAGGAAATAACGACATTGATAAAATTGATACAAATGGAATTCATAAACTTCATCAAGCTTGTCACACTGAGATCAACAAAAATAACGATATAAAAAATAGTGCGATGACATTCATTGTCACTGGCACTCTTCTACTTATTGTCGGTGCATTTTTGTTATTCTTATCATTCAGAAAAAATATTATCGGAGTTAGAAACTTCACTCCAGGATCTACTGAATTTGTCATTTCTGTAATATGTTTAACAACTAGTGTTTCATTCTTAACTTATGGATTCATTCGCTTAATTCAATCTTTGAAAAATTTGAAATTTTATAAAAAAACAATCAAAGATACCAATCGTTAAAGTTTACCGCCTTTTATCAAAAAGGCGGTTTTTCTTTGATTTTTTGTAAAAATGTAGCTAAAAAGAAGAAAAAATGATAAAATAATAATTGAAAAGAATGCGTAACTTTTATCTACTACTCGTGTTCTTACTGTTTTCAGGAAGTAGTGCTAACCTGTTATAAAGTAAGGAGGTATTTTATAAATGTCAAATTATCAAATTGGTGACAAAGCGCTTGATAAAAATGGTAAAATATTTGAAGTTGAAAGTATAAAAGAACAAGATTTTGGAACTGGTCTCTCTACATTTTTAATTATGAAGCCATGTTTTGATTATGACTATTCTAAAGACTATAGATTTTATGTTCCAAAAAAAAACGCTGATAAAATTCTTCATCGCCTTATGACAAAAGAAGAAGCTGAGAAATTCATTCAAGAAATTCCTGAAATTCCTGAATATCCTGAAGTAAATCCTCGTGAAAGAAAAATAATCTTCCAAAATTTGATTTCAACAGGAAATAGAGAAGATATCTGTCGAATTATTAAATTCTTGATTTCATATAGAAATAAAAGAAAAATAATTAATAAATCATTTTCAGAATTTGATTCTCGATTGCTAAAGAATTTAAAAGATATGATAAGAAATGAATTATCATTAGCTCTTAATATACCGCTTGATTCGGTTGCAAGCTATATTATCAATAGAACTGGTGATTCAAGTTTAGAAATGTAAAAAGCACCTTTCGGTGCTTTTTAATTTGTACAGTATGTATCAAATTATTTGGACTTGTTGTCTTTGATGATATTTCCGATTGAGAAATTGACAATATCAACAATCATTTTTTTATCATCTTCATCTAAGTCTTTAAAGGCTTCGACAATAGTTGCTAAATATTTATCGGTTTTCTCAGGTCTATTTGCTTCTTCATCACTATCTTTTCTTCCAAGAAGATAATCAGTAGAGACTTCGAAGATATCTGCCATTTTAGATAATGTCGTGATGCTTGGTTCAATACGACCGATTTCATAGTCAGAGATATTATATTGTTTTATGTGTAACTTTTTTGCGAGATCGCCTTGAGTCAGATTATCTCTTTTTCTTAACGTTTTAATGTTGTCTTTAAGTTTCATCTCAATACCTCCAAACCTAAAAAAATAATAATAAATATTAATTTATTATTCAATATTTCATGAAAACGTCAAAAATTAAAAAATTGACAATAAAAAAGAATTAATTTATAAAAATTATAATTTTATTACGGAAATTAATAATTTAACCTTTTAGTAGATAATCTAAAAATAAATAAAAATATGAGAAAAAAACATATTTTTTAAAGAAAAATATGTAATTTTTCAATAAAATTATAAATTGATGAT
>CAVJWL010000005.1:0-35634 GCA_963653505.1 uncultured Prevotellaceae bacterium | reverse complement strand
TAATTACTCTATTTTAAAATTTTTATAGATAAATTTATGGTGAAAAAATACTTGAGAAAGCGATTTCAAAAAAACGATAAAAATAGCATTCAAACAAATTTTAATTATTTAATCTAACTCGATTATTGTAAAGTTTAGTAAAAATTATTGTAAATTAAATATGTGATATTTCTTTAAAATTCAATGGAATATCGATTTATTTAAGTTTTTAATTTAAAAATCGATAGTTTATAAGGATATTATAAAATCTAATATTTTTTGATAAATATTTGATTTAACAAGGGTAAATATAATTAAATATTATGTATGAAAGAGCTTACATAAATTCTCTATCATAATCAAGCTATAAATATTTGAGTGGGCCGATATTATTTTAATAATGTATAATACCAGTATGGAAGAAATAGATGTTCTCATAGCAAGAGTTAAGGAATTAGCTCATCGTTCATCAAGCAAAGGATATATAACTCATACTGATTTCTTATCATTGTCTGAACAAAATTATTTTTTTAATTTTTTGATAGAATCACACATTGATCCTAAAAAGAAAAAGTATCTAGATGCGGATTTCATCCTTGATGGCGGACATGAAGATAGTGATCGTAAAATGTTATTTTTTATACCTCCTTTCTTAAATGATAAAGAAGTATTAGATGAAGAAATCACCAGTTGTATTTCATGTGTTCATATTTATCCTAAAAATATCAAATTTGCTGATAATTTAAATCATCGAGATTATTTAGGTGCCCTTATGAAATTAGGATATGAAAGAGATCAATATGGTGATATCTTAACCGATGGTCTTGATGGATATGTATTTATAAATAGACAAATTTCTTCTTTTGTTAAAGATGAGATAAAAAAAGTAAAACATACAGTTGTTGATGTTGAAGAAATACCTTTGAAAGATTGTCCTTTTAAGCAAAATTATAACGAAAAAGTGATTCATATCTCATCAGAAAGAATTGATTGTATCATCGCTGAAGTTTTTAATTTATCAAGAAGAGATGCTCAAGAACTAATTGGAAAAGAATGCGTGTTTGTCGATGGTTTGACAATCAAAAATAATTCTCATAATTTAAAAGAGAATAACCGTGTTTCTATAAGAGGTCATGGTAAATTCATTTATTTATCAAATCCAAAAGAGACAAGAAGAGGAAGACTTGTTTCTAAAGTTAAGGTATATTGCTAATTTATAAATGTATAGTAGCATCTTTTATCAAAGAGATACTGTATTACATTATTGAGTTAACTAATTGTGATGCATAGTGAAAATCATATAGACAAAATAAGAAAGGTTATTAAATAAATATGGGTTGATATATATGATAGAGTCACAAAAGTAAGTATTTAATATGCGAGTTTTTAACTTAAAATAGCTATGTGAATTCTTCTTTAATAAAATTGCTAACACCACCAATAATATATGTAGGAGGTATTAGGATGTCAAAATGGGATAAATTATTAACTAAAATATGTGTTTTATCAAAAGACCTCCGGTTTGTTGAATTGCGTAAGATATTGGAAAACTATGGATATGTAATGAATGCCCCAAAAGCTTGAAGTAGTCATTACACATTCAAAAAAGCAGGATTCCCGCCAATTACGATACCTAACATGAACCAATTAAGAAAGTTTATGTAGAGATAGTAAAACAAATCGTGAAAAGTGAGGTGGAGAGTGATGAAAACATTAAATGATTATTTAGCAATGAATTATCGTATGGAAATTGTAGAGGATAAAGATTAAGGCGGTTTCGTTTCCAGAACTTCTATGATGTTTTTCTTGTGGAGAAACTATTGAATCAGCAGTTACAAACGCTTTAGATGCAAAGAAAGCGTGGTTAGAAGCTGCTATGGAAGATGGTGTTGAAATTTATGGACCAGATAGCTTAGATGATTATTCTTGTCAGTTTAAAATTAGAATTCCACATAGCCTTCATCTATCTCTTGCAGAACATTCTGAAAAGGAAGGTATCAGCATGAATCAGTATTGCATGTATCTTCTTTCTAAAAATAATGCGGTTTATTCAAAATAGTAGTCGCAAACATATTGTATAAAAAATAAAAGCTACCTGAGGCAAATCAGATAGCTTTTTTAAAGGCGGTAAATTATTCTAATTCGATAGTTGACGGTGGTTTGCTTGTGAAATCATAAAGAACACGATTTACGCCTTTTACTTCATTAACAATTCTATCAGAAATACGAGAAATTGTATTGTAATCAAAATTGAATGATTTTGCTGTCATGAAATCGTCGGTCAAAACTGCACGAAGAACAATTGCATAATCATATGTTCTTCCATCACCCATAACACCAACACTTCTCATATTGCTCAAAGCAGCAAAATACTGAGAAATACTTCTATCTAAGCCAGCTTTTTTGACTTCTTCTCTGAAGATATAATCAGCTTCTTGAACTATTTTAACTTTTTCTCTGGTGACTTCTCCGATGACACGAACTCCAAGTCCAGGTCCTGGGAATGGTTGACGATAGACTAATTCATCTGGAAGTCCTAAAAGAGTCCCAACTTCTCTAACTTCATCTTTGAATAAATCTTTTAATGGTTCAACTAAACCTTTGAATCTCATATCTTTTGGAAGTCCACCAACATTGTGATGTGATTTGATCTTAGCTGAAATTCCAAGACCGGATTCGATTCTATCTGGATAGATAGTTCCTTGTGCTAAAAATTCAGCATCTGATAATTTGTCTTGTTCTTTTTGGAATACTTCAAGGAAAGTTGCTCCGATGATTTTTCTTTTTTGTTCTGGTTCTGTGACACCTTTTAATTTTTCGAAGAATAAATCACTTGCATCTACATGGATGAAATTCAAATCGAAATTTCCTTTTGGTCCGAAGACTTCTTCTACTTCTAAAGCTTCATTCTTTCTCATTAAGCCGTGATCTACGAATACGCAATAGAGATTCTTTCCGATTGCTTTGCTCAAGATTGCAGCAGTTACTGAACTATCGACACCACCTGATAATCCAAGAATCACTTTTTTATCTCCGACTTGTTCTTTTATTTCGGCGATTCTAGCATTGATGAAATCTTCACTTCTCCAAGATGGTTCACAATGACAAATTTCAAGAACAAAGTTTTCAAGCATTTTTTGACCATCAACAGAATGTTCAACTTCTGGATGGAATTGAGTTGCAAAAATTGTGCCTTCTTTATTTTCGAAAGAAGAATTTTCACAAGTTTCACTTGAACTAGTATTGATAAAATCTTCTGGTAAGACTGTAACTTTATCAGTATGAGACATGAAGACTGATGTCTTTTGTGGAACTTTTTCAAATAAACTAGAAACGATATGGAGATTTATTTCGGTATTTCCGTATTCACTTTTTGAACATGGTTCAACCTTACCACCTAAGGTATAAGCGATTAACTGAGCTCCATAACAAATTCCAAGAATCGGTTTTCCTAATGAAAAAATCTCTTTGGAAATATGGGGACTTTTTTCATCATAAACAGAATTTGGACCACCTGTAAAAATGATACCTTTAATACTAGGATCTTTTAATTTCTCAATATCTGTAGTATACGGAAGAACTTCACTATAAACATGACACTGTCTAACTCTTCTTGCAATCAATTGATTGTATTGACCACCAAAATCTAGAACGACGATTCTTTGTGAATTCATATGAATTTTCCTCTCTTAACTAGGTTATTATAAAGTTTATTCATCTTTAAAACTAGAATTATTATTAAAATATGTAATCTTAACATCATTTATCATTTTTAATTTTAAGAATAGACAACAAAAAAAGATTTTAAAGTGATATAATTTAAGAGGTATTTAAAGATATGAATAAAGAGAAAATGAGAATGTTAGTTCAATCTATAGATGATGATAAAAAAATAAACTTTTTTGTCATGGGAGAAAAAGCATCTAGTAGATTTGATTACGATAAAAAAATAGAACTTGAAAAAGTGAGCGATGAAAATGCGATAGCGTATAAATTATACGCTCTTATCGCCGATTGTATTTTTTATAAAGCTAAAAGAAAAGATGAAGGTAAAAAAGGTGAGAATGTAATAAAATCATATTTTCAAAAAGTATTGAATAATTCACCGAAAGAATTCAAGGATAATGTCAATAATGAAATAATTAAAGCTGAAGTTGTATTAAAAGGTTTTATTTTTGGATTAAAATGTGTTGATGTCTCCACCTTACTTGCAACATTTTTCCCAATCATCGTGATTGATTTTGCTAATAATGGTAATAATCTAGATAAAAAAATAATTCAAGAAGCTAAGAAGAATAGAGAAAGAATTTTTGATATTTCTTTATTATCTATCCGTTCTCTATTCAGATGTTTCCTAACAATTCTTCCTGTAAATGATAATTGTGAATTGAAGATTGATGTTGATAATATCTTAAATGGTGTCTTTGTTTTAAAAGATACTTTATACATTCCTACAAATAGAAACGCATTTTCGTTAAGAGATTTTAAAACAGTTGTTTTAGAAGGATTAGAAAGACTTTCAAATAACTTTTCTTTAAAAGAAATAAATAACATAAGCGTTATTTATTTTGTAAAAGATACAATTGCTAATTATAAAATTGAAATATAATTGTTAAATTGAATATTTAATGATGACTAATGAGAATTATTAGTGTAGAATAATATTACTTTGAAATAAGGAGCTAATTATGAGAGAACAAGCTATCAAAGAATTGATTAAAGATGTTTTAAAAAAGAAGGATATTTATAATAAGAAAAACTATAACGAACTTTGTTCATTCTATACAAATGAATTAGAGAAAAACAAAAATGAGGGAATGAATTTCGTTATCGCTGAAGAAGAAGCAAAGAAAGCGTTGAAATTAGAATTTAAAAAATATCAACCAAAAAATAGATTTGTCTTCCCATGTTTTATGTGTCTCATCATGTTCGTTTTGACAATCGGTGAATATATCGGGTATAGCGTTTTAAAACTTGATTTTAAGTTTATGACCTATTATTTATTCGGGCTTCTTGGTGTTGCAGTATTGTTATTCATCTTCGGTCTTATCTTCACCAAAGGGAAACACAAAGGAACCTATCTTGCTGACTTCATCATCATGTTATCTATCGGTGCTACTATCGGTCAATCATATCTCTATTTGACACAAAATAAAGTCAAAATCGGTGATGTCACTAATGCTACTTATCTCATTCCATATGCCATCAAGATCAACAATTGGTATATCATTGTCACTGAAGTCATCATCACTTTCTTATTTGTCATCTATTATTTTGTAAAATTAGTTAAACAAAATAATAAACAAAAGAAACTTTAAAAACGATATCCTACTTCTTTTTAGAGGTAGGATTTTTTATAAGCCTGAATAAGAAAGAATTTATGCATTATGCATATTCTTTTAGGCGTTTACCTAGAGGACTTTTCTTCGTAAAAAAACTAGCAACCGAATTAGTTGCTAGTTAAATTTTATTTGTTTTCTTTTTTCTCTTCTTGAAGTTTTTTATCGAGATTTTCTTTTGCAAGAGACAACATCAATTTGATACGGTTCTCTTGATTGACTTTAGGAGCACCAGCATCATAATCTACAGCGACAATATTTGCTTGTGGACAAACTTCTCTGATTCTACGAATCATTCCTTTACCAGAGATATGATTTGGAAGACATCCAAATGGTTGAGTGCAGACAATATTTTCGTATCCGGTATTTGCAAGTTCGAGCATTTCACCTGTCAATAACCAACCTTCACCCATCTTATTTCCGTATCCATTGATATCTTTATCGTATTCTTTGACCTTAGTGTAAGGAGATGGGACTTCAAAACACTTGTTTCTAGCGATGGCTTCGTTGAACGCTATTTGAATGCTAGTCGCATAGTCATATAATTTTTTACAAACCCATAATTTCAATTTATGACCACCGTATAATTTGCAATCCTCGATACGATTATCGATTTTGAAAAGGATGAAATTCATCATGCCAGGAAGATTGACTTCACAATCTTGATCACGTAAGAATTTCTCAAGGTTGTTATTTCCA
Source organism: uncultured Prevotellaceae bacterium (assembly GCA_963653505.1). Lineage (GTDB taxonomy): Bacteria > Bacillota_I > Bacilli_A > RFN20 > CAG-288 > Enterosoma. The sequence continues at coordinate 29,617 of CAVJWL010000005.1, read as the reverse complement.
AGAGATGCGTATTTAACGTAGATTTCACCGACAATACCAACCTTGACTCTCTTAACTCCGTCTTGTTTGATTTTTGCAAAATCATCGGAGATTTGATTCAAGTTTTGTTCTAATACCTTAGTTTTATAAGCGTTGGAATTTAAGAGTTGATCACAGAGTTTATCTTGCCATGTTTTGACTAATCTTTCAGCTTCACCTTTGTTGACTTCATATGGTTCTACTTGATTCTTTAAAACCATCAACATATCTCCATAGATGACAGCTGCTAATAATCTTCTGATAAGTCCTAAGGTGATTGTAAGTCCTGGATTTGGTTCAAGACCAGACATATTGAGGGAGACAGCAGGCACTTTTTCAAGACCGGCATGTTTCAATCCTTTTCTCAATAAAGAGATGTAGTTACTAGCTCTGCATCCACCACCTGTTTGAGTTATTAAGACACAAACTTTATCTAAATCATATTTGCCTGTTTGAAGAGCGTGAATCATTTGACCGCAGCTGAGAATGGCTGGATAACACATATCATTTTGAATGTACTTAAGACCGGTCTGTGCAATTTCAGGACTGGTGTCTGTGAGAAGTTCGGCGTGGTATCCGTAATGAGCTAAGACTTCTTGAAGTATTGTAAAATGAATAGGAGCCATCATTGGGAAAAGTAATGTATGAGTCTTTTTCATTTTTTTAGTGAAGATGATTCTTCCATTTTTATCGCGGTAGAATCCATCTTTGCCTTTTGGATAATGATGGAAATGATAAATCATTTTTCGTTATTCTCCTTCTTTTTTAAAGCTTCTAACAAAGAACGAATACGGATTTTGACAGTTCCAAGATTGGTGACTTCATCAATTTTAACTTGAGTGTAAATCTTATTATGACGTTCAAGAATATCTCTCACTTCATCACTGGTAACAGCATCAACACCGCATCCGAAACTGACAAGCTGTAAGATTTGCATGTCTTTTTGAGTGGTGACATAATTAGCAGCTTTATATAATCTAGAATGATAGGTCCATTGATTTAAAACAGTAGCAGGATCGAGTTTTGTTGCAAGTCTTGAGATGACATCTTCGCTGACAACTGCACAGTTATATCCTAAAATCAAACGGTCGATATCATGATTGATAAGTGGATCGACATGATATGGTCTACCGCTTAGAACGATGATTGTCTTATTTTCTTTTCTAGCTTCTTCGATGATGTGTTCACCTTTTTGCTGGATGATCATTTCATATTTTGCGTATTCATGATAGGCTTTCTCAACAGCGTGTTTAACTTTTAACAAATTTAAAGACGGATAGTATTTCTTCATATGTTCGTAGAATTTATCAGCAAAATATGTTTTTTCTGAAAGATTGAAATAATCATTGATATATCTGACGTTATTGCTACGAAGAATCTTCATATTGTTTTTGCAGACTTCGCTATAATAAGCGACAACCGGACAATTGTAATGGTTGTCTGTGTGTTTCTCAACGACATTATATGACATGCATGGATAGAAGATATCATTCACACCTTTTTCGATGAGATTGATGACATGTCCGTGCATGATTTTAGCAGGATAACAAACTGTATCGCTAGGAATTGTCATCTGGCCTGAATGATACAATTTATTTGAACTAGGATCGCTCAATACGACTTGGAATCCAAGCTCGGTGAATAATGTTGACCAGAATGGAGTCAATTCATAGAAACTTAAGCCCATAGGAAAACCGATTTTACCCATTGGATATAAGTTTGGGTCTGATTTTTCGTGGTTATAACTTCTTAAAAGACGATATTTGAAGGCGTATAAATCCTCTCTGAGATTGACAGATTTTTTAGTAATCGGTTTTTCACATCTATTACCACCGATGAAAACTCTCTTATCATCGAAGATGGATATCGTCAATTTGCAGTGATTTTGGCATCCTTGGCAGGTGACCATATTGACTTTTCTATGGAAGTTTTTAACTCTTTCATAGCTCAACATATTTGATTTATCTAAATTTAATGCCATCGCATCAAGGGCAGCTCCATAAGCACCCATCAATCCTGCGATATTTGATCTGATGACATCGATACCTAATTCTTTTTCAAAGGATCTTAAAACAGCATCATTTAAGAAGGTGCCGCCTTGGACGACAATTTTCTTTCCTAAATCTTCTTTGCTTGAGCAACGGATGACTTTATAAAGGGCGTTTTTGACAACAGAAATAGAAAGACCAGCGGAGATATCATTGACGCTTGCACCATCTTTTTGAGCTTGTTTGACGGAGGAATTCATAAAGACAGTACAACGAGATCCTAAATTGACAGGTCTTTTTGCATCGATAGCAAGCTTGCTGAAATCAGAGATATCATATCCAAGTGCATTTGCAAATGTTTGAAGGAAAGAACCACATCCTGAGGAACAAGCTTCATTTAAGAAAATATCTTCGATAAATCCTTTTTTGATTCTGAAACACTTGATATCTTGACCACCGATATCGATGACAAATTCTACATCTGGTAAGAAGTGTTTGGCTGCTTCAAAATGAGCCATAGTTTCAACGATACCATGATCAAATCCAAAGGCGTTTTTAGCAAGCTCTTCTCCGTATCCAGTGCTAGTTGCTCCTTTGATATAACATCCATCATTCATCTTGGAATAAATATCTAAGAGAACATTTTGAAGTAAGGCGATAGGATCACCTTTATTTGACATATAAGAACTGTATCTTATATTTTTATCTTTATCTATAACGACAGCTTTTAAAGTTGTTGAACCAGAATCAACACCTAAATATAAAGGACCTTTGTAATCATCTAAAGATAAGATATCAACATGATCTTTATCATGACGTTTTACAAATTCATCATAGTCATCTCTGGAATTGAAAAGTGGTTCGATATATGAGAAATTTTCATTATTTCTATAGGATTTGACTTTATCCATGATTGAATAAATATCAATTTTTTGATCTTTTTTAGCAAGAAGAGCAGCACCAATAGCGACAAAATATAAAGAATTCTCTGGCAATAAGCCAGTGACTTTTAAGGTTTTATCAAAGGCATTTCTAAGTTCACTCATGAAAGTCAAAGGACCGCCAAGATACATGACATTGCCTTCTATTTCTCTTCCTTGAGCAAGACCGGCGATGGTTTGATTAACAACAGCATAGAAGATACTTTCGGCAATATCTTCTTTTTTAGCGCCTTGATTGAGAAGTGGTTGAACATCACTTTTTGCAAAGACACCACATCTAGATGCGATTGTATAAGTTCTTTCATGATGACTTGCTAATTCATTGACCTCTTCTGTTTTGACATTCAATAAAGAAGCCATCTGATCGATGAAGGCACCAGTACCACCAGCACAAGTACCATTCATTCTGACTTCAACACCATCAGTTAAAAACAAAATCTTAGCATCTTCACCACCGAGTTCGATGATGCAGTTTGTCTCTGGATAGAAGTTTTTTGTCGTTTCTCTTGTGGCATAGACTTCTTGGTAGAATGGAAAATTGCATCCTTCAGCAATTCCCATACCGGCTGAGCCTGTAAATGCAAGAGATACTTCTCTGATTCCTTTTAAAACTCCTGCTTCAAGAGAAGTTAATACTTCTTGAAGCTTTTCACTGATTCTTGAAAAATGTCTTTCGTATGAAGAATAAATTATTTTGTTATCATCATCTAAAACTATTGCTTTAATTGTCGTCGAACCGATATCAATACCAACACTTATCATTTTTTATCCTCGTTATTTTTATTTTCGGTTTCTTCATTTGAAGAAAAATCAAACATACCAAATTTAGGCTCGGAAGATTTTTTATTCTCTTCCTTCCTTTCCTCTTTTGATTCGTAAGTAGTTTCGACTTCGTTACTGTTATAATTATTTGTTGTATTTGTGAATTGATTTACATTGCTAGGGATGAAACACCCTCTGATTTCACTTTCAATTCCGTGATTGTAATTCGGATTGATGTAGGTCTGATAGATGGATGCCTTTAAAGGTTCAGGAAGTGTAGTCAATAAATCATTAGCAATGACTTCTAAAGTTGCATATTCGTTAGCTAAGATGAAATAATTCAAAATGGTAGCATAACAAATCGATAAACTAGGAGTTGCAATAACAAGCAATAACATGCTTGGGATATTTATAGCTTGAATGTTGCTGAATAAATACAAAGTACCAGCATAGAGAAGCGCGTAAAGTAAGTAGTAGATCCAATTGAGTCTAAACGCATATGAAAATCTCTTCTTGAAGAGATAACGTTTGAAACTGCCACGGCTTAATCCTCTAGCTTCACTTGCAGAAATATTCAAATCAATATCAGGTAATACAATGCTTGCTAAGTAATGATCGCATAGATTTGTATCAACGCAGTAGAAGAAGAAATAAAGAGTCGGAACAAAACACACACATCCGATAAGAATTGCAAGAGGTCTAGATAATAGATGCATATTTGTGGATAGGTATTCGATGAATTGTTTTTGATCTACCATTCCGTTAGAACTCAAATTTTCATAAATAGTATCGTAAACTTCTCTTGCCCCTTCAAAAGTATTGCATAGATATGGGAATGTAGTAGAAAGTGCAAAATAAAATAAGATACCTAAAGCTAAACTTCCGATAAAAGATAAGATGATACCGAAGATACCGCCTTCTCTCTTTCTAAAGAAACATCTATATCCATCAGCATAGGAAAAATCAGAATTTCCAATACCAGATATTTTAGCAGTGATTCTTCTTTCAACAGTGTAAAACATCGGAAGAACAAAATAAGTCAATAATAATGAACTCGTGAATGTCGTACAAGCTAAAAGGACTAGTCCAATTTGAATTATTATCGGAGGAATCAGCAATAATAAGTCAAGAAAAATGCTCTTATTAAAAATTCTCTTCCTTTGTTCTTTTATTTTTTTTAACTCTAAATTTTCTTTCATTTGAAGGCCTCACAATATACATTTGTATTATAACAAAAAGTTTAAATATATAATATTTAAAAAGTAACTAAATCTCAATAAAATGGTGATTAATATCTATTTGAATAATCGTTTAAAATAAAAAACTTCTCTTTGAGAGAAGCAAACATTTTTATACGCTTGGGGTGAGCCCGGCGTTATGAATGATTTCCATTATTTCTTCGGCATCACTGACATTACAACAAACAGTCTTTTGATTGTGAAGGATGGTAGCATTAAGAGAGGAAGAAGAAATTTTTGTGGCTAATAAATCCTCATCGGATATTGTCATATCCTTGACATAGATATTGATCATATATCTGACCTTTCTTTAAAATTCACTTCTACTCGAAGCTTGTATATTTTAATTAAGTGATTTAATAAAAGGAAGAAATATTTTTTATTAAAAACAAAAAAACTCCGATAAAATCGAAGTTTTTAAAGTTATGAAAACGCTTTGACAAATCACTTTTTTGTTTTAGCTTGGCTTTCAAGCAATCTCTTTTTGATCTTGTCAGATCTCTCTTTCAAAGCGGTAGCTAATTTTTGACTCTTTTCTGTTTGAAGCGGTTGAATATCATCTTCCTCTGCAGTTTTGATTGTTTTTATTAAATCTTTGAGAGGGATAAACCAGCTATTTTGGTTCTTGATAGCTATGCCTTTAGGGACAACTAAAGAATTGTTATAGACAACGACTGAGACATAAAGATGCTCATCGTGGTCGATGTTTGTCAATTTTTCAATTCTTTCAACCATTTCAAGATTTAGAATGACAGGATTGTCTATCTTATGTTTATTGCCGTGAATATCCAATTGAAATAAATGAGGATCGACAACATTACCTGAGATTCCTCCATCATTCACATAGTCTTTGATGATGTATACATATTTATCACATATCAATATATGATCGATATAATTAGCTTTTGAAGGATCGTCTTTGAAATAGAAACAAGCATCATTTATCAATAATTGGTCGTTTTCTTCAACAAAATTATGCAGACATTTGTACACATTCTTTTTGTGATTTTTCTTTTCGAATACTCTTTTTATGTCATCACTAAAGAAGCCTAATATTAAGGCGGCAAAAATAACTGTAAATAATACTAAGAAAACAACCAATTTAACCATATTAATTTAAGATTTATTCTTTGATACAATCTAAAGCGACTTCCATCATATGAGTGAATGATGTTTGTCTTTGTTCAGGAGTAGTTTCTTCGTGAGTGATTAAAGAATCAGAAATTGTGACGATAGATAAAGCTTCTTTGTGTGCTTTAGCTGCAGTTACATATAAACCATAAGACTCCATTTCCATGGCTTGGCAACCCATATCAGCCCATTTTTCCCAAACTTCTTTTGGATCATTATAGAAGTTATCAGCAGAGAAAACTTGACCGACAAAGTGACGATATCCATGCTTTTTAGCAGATTCAACAGCACATGATAAGGCATCATAGCTTGCAACGGCAGATAAGGTACCGGCAGGTAAATTGTATTGGCTTGCAAAATTAGAGTTTGTGCAAGCACCATTTGCGATAACGATATCAAAGAGCTTATGTTCTGGACGGATGCTTCCTGCAGTTCCAACACGGATGATTCTTTCAACTCCATAGAAATTGTAAAGCTCATAGGAATAAAGACCGATAGATGGAATACCCATACCACTACCCATAACAGAAACTTTCTTTCCTTTATATGTTCCTGTATAGCAATACATATTTCTGATTGTATTGACTAATTTAGCATCTTCTAAAAAATTCTCAGCTATGAATTTAGCTCTTAAAGGATCGCCTGGCATCAAGACAGTTTTTGCGATTTGACCGACTTCAGCTTCATTGTGTGGTGTAGACATAATAGTCCTCCTTAATTACATTGTATATGATAATGTTTTTCGACATTTTTTTAAAGTAGACTGATAAAAAATATAAGATTTTTAAAATGAAAATATGTTTTTATTCATCATTTTCTTTGTTTTTTTCATCTTGAATATTGAATATCAATTTTGTTGTTTCATCATCTAGGGCTTCAATATTGCTCAATTTTTTATTCATCGCTTTAGTTCTTGTGCTGACAAGTTTTTCTAATTCATCAGCTGCAGAATCAACTTTGTTCTTAGTTTTTTCTAAGGCATCTGCAAATTTGCCAAATTCTGTTTTTACAGCTCCAAGCAATTGGAAGACATCGGCGCTTTTCTTTTGAATCAACAAAGACTTAAATCCCATATTTAAAGAGTTGATAAAAGCAGTCAGTGTTGTAGGACCTGTCAAATTGACTTTATATTTTGATTGGATTTCTTCGAATAAACCCATATTTAAAGCTTCAAGATATAGACCTTCAAGTGGTAAGAATATGATTGCAAAATCTGTGGTATTAGGCACATCAATATATTTGGTGGACACATCCTTTGCATATTTTAAAAGATCATTTCTCAAATGTTGTTTTGCATCTTTTATTTCATCGATATCACTTGATTCTTGAATTCTTGAATAAGATTCATATGGAAATTTGGAATCGATAGGTAGATAGATACAATCGTTTTTAGTTCCAGGTAATTTGATAGCAAACTCGACTCTTTCATTTGAATCTTTTTTAGTCGCTATATTTTCCTCGTATTGACCTGCAGTTAAGAATTCTCTGATGATATTTCCTAATATTACTTCTCCAAGAATTCCTTTTGATTTGACATTGGTCAAAACATTTTTAAGGGAGCCGACATCAGTCGCTAATCCTTTGATTTCACCCACTGCTTTATTGACTTGAGCAAAACCTTCAACAACACTATTGAATGAATTCTGCAATTTTTCTTCTAATGTTTTTTGAAGTTTCTCATTTACTGATTCATTGATTTTATCTAGCTTTTCATTGTTGTCTTTTCTGATATCATCAAGATTTTTAGTTACAGTAACACTTAAATTTGTGATTGATTCTTTGTTATCTTTTTTGAAATCTTCAAGCTTGTCTTTGATTGAAGCGTTAAATTCAGTAAGTGTGTTTTTAACAGCATCATTGAATGATTTTATTTCAGAGGATAGTTTATCAAGTATCTCTGTTTTTTGTTTGTTGTATGAATTTGTAAATTCTAATTGGAAATCAGCGAATGCTTCAACTTGGTTTTCATAATTCTTAGTCAACATTTCGTTGAGCTTGTCATGATATATTTTATTGCTTGAATTTAAGTCATTGTTGAGTTTTGATATCTGATCAAATAATTCTTTATTGTGTTCTTTTTGAATTTTAAAAGATTCTGTTTTAAAGCTTTCAAATGATTTTGAAAGCTTATTAATATCAGTTAAAAGAACATTTACCTTATTATCTAATTGAGACATCAGTGATGAATTCTTTTCAGCGATTAAACTGCTTACGCTAAGACTTAAATCATTAACAGATTCTTTTACTGAATTTTTGATATTCTTTAAATCATCATCACCTAATTTCATTTCGCCTTTCTTCTTATCTTTGATGACAATTATTAAAATGATAATCATCAAAATAAATGATAATCCACTCAGTGCCAATGTAATGTATTCCATTTTTTACTCCTTTAACAATTTTAGAAATTTAACATAGTTTGATTAGATTTTAAAATAGGTAGATCAGCTTGTGTTCGATTCCTTTTATTACCACATATATTTTAACATTTTTAATATGATAAAAATAATATAATTTAAAAAAGCTTGTCGAGAGACAAGCTTGTAGTAATTGATTATTCAGCTTCAGTTGCTGGTTCAGATATTTCACTTAAATCGTAGGATTCAACAGAACCAAAACCATAATAACGAACATTGATGATTCTTGGATCATCATTTTGAAGTGAGAATTCAATCTCATCATCACTGACAATGACTTTTAAAGTTGAATCAATGCTTGAATTTAAACCGGCAACATATTTAGGCATAAATATTGAAGTGAAGACATTTTTACTGTCATCGACGGAATAGAAATCATTAAATTCGGCAGTGTAAACATCAACACCATCGGTTCCAACTTTGCTAGAAATCTTTGTAAAGATTGTAGAATTGAAATCGAATTTGGAAAGAATATCAGCAAACATATCGCCTTCAGTTGAAGTAGTACTTTCATATTTTTTGCTACTAGCATCAAATTTGCGATAATGAGTATCATCAATCTTGGTATAGCCAGTTTCATCATCATATATTACAGTTGTACCATCAACATAACCGGTAGAGAAGACTGATGTTGGAGATCCCCAAGCACTTGCAATATATTTTGAAACTTGGAATTTATAATTTTGTGCTTTCAATTTATTCAAAGCTGTTTCAAGGTCTTGATTTTTTTGTAAGGCTTGTAATTTGGTTGCTGAATTTTCACCGATAGATGTGAAAGAGCCAGTGAATTTATAGGTTGTATCAGGATACCAAGAAGCAGCTTTTCCAGTGATTTCACAAGTGAATCCAGTTGGCTTTAAATCTTCGTCAACAGTTAACTTATAACTATCAAGTGTCATTGTCGCATATTTAGCAAAGTCACTTTTGGCTGCTGGAAATACTTGTGTTTTAATCTTAGATTCTAATTCTTTGACTGAATCTTTTGTCAAATTAAGAGAATAAGTTCCATCATCGTTTTTGGTGAAATCTGCATTTGTTAAATCAACAAAGAAATTATCCAAATCAGCATATTTCCATTCGATTGGTGAACTTTGATAGGTAGTAGAATCATAAACATCGATAACAGTATGTAAAACTTCACCGTTTAAATCATATGAAGAATATCCTAAATATGTTTTTGGATCATTTTCTTTGGTTGTTGGTTCATATGAATAGGCTTTTGAAACTTTTAAAGTAGTATCTTGCCAACCTTGTTTTCTTTCATTTTTGCCACTATATTCTCTATAAGCGACAACATTATCCCCGATAGCTACTCTATAGACATCTAATGAACCTTCATCATCTAAGGTTCCATCGTAGGCATATCCTTTTTGTAATTCAGAAATATCCAAAGTGTTAACTACTGGAGTTGGATCTGGAGTGACTGAATTGCTATCAGATTTTGTATCAGTATTGCTATTTGTGTTTGTAGAACTATTAGTAGCTGAATTTGTGCTAGTCTTACTTGATGTTGTATTAGAGTTAACAGAAGCAGTGCTATTTGTTGGAGTTGATGTTGGTTTTGAAGTGCTTGTTGTTTTGTTATTGTTACAAGAAGTTAAAAGTGCGAGTAATGATAAAGTTAATAAATATTTGTTTTTCATGTTGTTTTCCTTTTTATTTGCATGAGAATGTTATAACTACAGATGGATTATCAAAATAAGAAGCTGCAAGAAGAATATCAGTTGATATTGTTTTAGTTTTTCCTTCCACAGTCACATCTTTAGAAATGACATAGTTTAATGTTTGACTTTCCTTTTTCGTGATTGTAAAACCAGCTTCTTCACATTTTGTTTTATAAGCTTCGATTTTGTTTATTCCATCATTATAATCAGAGATAGAAACGACAGCTTGAACTAAACCACGTTTTGTATTTGATACTAAAGTAATATAAGAAGAAGTACCTCCAATCACAGGCAAAGTATCAAGTAATTCTTCATCGATAGTCGAACTTATCAATGCTTGATATTCAGTCGGCTGGTTAGAGAAGATTTGTGACCACTTGAGGGAATCACATGTAGAGTGAATATTTGTTGTAAAATCAGTAACTTTTCCTAAATCATAATAGACAAATTTTTCTTCACCGACATTCTTCATATCATTGATGATTGTGGTTTTATCTTGTTCAATTTCGATAGTTAGAGATCCGAGAACAGTACTTCCGAGTAATCCATAATAGATTTCTTCGACAGATAATTTTGAAGCAATATCTTCATTTAATTTATAAATTGTTTTTTCACTTGTTGATTTATTGCTTTTATCGAATAAGACAGAAGAAATATTGAATGATGGGAGCATTGATGACATCACTCCATCCATAGATGAAGAATCTAAATAGATATCATTTCCAATTCTAGTGATACCTTGGACTTTGTTTGAAGATATTTGATAATAGCCATAGCTTCCAAATTTGGTATTGTCAGTATGATATAAATCATAGATTACTGATTTATTTCCATAGACTTCAGCTTTATATGATCTATTTGGAAGTGTGATATCAGCTTTATAATTTCCGACTTTCAAAGCTTTCAATCGTTCGTTTAAATCGCTTTTTTCTTCACCTTCAAATGGTGTTAAAATTTCAACGACATCTTCATTTCTTTCTTCTCCAAATGTTCCATTTGCATAGGTGTTATTTTCACCATAACTTGTTTGATATGATGCAAATGTCATTTTATATCCATAGGCTGAAACACCATTTGTGAGAAGTGAAAAACTCTCCAATGTATATCCGATGATTCCAGTAAAACAGTTTGCGATATTTTGATATATATCAGTCTTGCTAGTATCATTCATCTTCAAATCTAATTGATAGGGATTTGTGCTATTTGATGAGAAATCGGATCCGTATAATGAACTGAATGGATTGTAATATCCGCTCTTTTTCCAAGTGATATAACTGCTATCAGAACCGACAAGATAATAGTTATGTATTTTATTATCAAGTCCGAGTTCTACTTGAGTCAAATAGGTTGTTCCATTATTTGTAAATGGTTGATAAAGACCTTTTGATGAGATGGAATTTTTATTTGCAAAACCAACACCAGCAGATGCATATTTGATAAAAGAATAGGCCTTTGAAGTAGTGGCAAAACTCATGTAATTTGAAGTATAACCCATTGATTCAGTTCCTGATGTTAAAAGAGTATCAGCAGTGAAGCCATCGAGCAAATCTGAAACGACTGCTTCTGAATCGATTTTATCAACAGGAACAACAGGACTTGTAGGATCATAAGTTTGATCTGTATTACTGCTATTAGATGAGTTTGTTTTATTTGAATTTACACTGATTTGCTCTGTTTTAGAAGTGCTATCATGACTAGCTTTATCACTAGTTGTGATTGTTGTATTTCCACAACTAGTGAGCAAGGATATAGCTAGTAATGAAAGCAATTTTTTTGCTTTTTTCATATTCTGCTCCTGATTTTATGCGCTTTTGATATTTGTTAATGATAAGCGAAGTTGGAATTGTCCCCAACTTGTGTTTGTATTCCATACTTTATAGACATTGACATTCAAATCAGCAGTGTATACTCTACCTTTTTCTCCGTTGATTGTTATTCCCTTTTTAAGATAGTAAACAGAATCATCAGTTGCTGTTTTAGTTGTATCAACTTCAAGACCAGCAGTTTCTAATTTACTCTTATATTCGGTGAATAATGTATCCATACTAGTTTGATTGTAGAAATAGAAGTAGAGAATAGTTTCTGATTGTTCACTATCGATGTAGAGATTTGCATGTTGATTATCGATTAAAGGAAGTGAATCGATGTTGTCTTTTCCATATTTTCCGATGATAGTGTCATAATTATTTTCATTTGGAGAAATCAAATCAGACCACTTTAAACCATCTAAATTTGTTTTCATGGTTGTTTCATCCATGAAATTGGTGACATTTCCGATATCTGTGAATTCACAATTCATAATAAGACCTGAATCTTCATTATTAGAACCTGTTGAATTTCTGATAGTGATCTTATCTCCTTCTTTAGTGATTGTGATATTGATAAGTCTATCTTCATATCCTCTCATATTTTCAGGAGTGATGAATTCACTTGCATAATTATCATCAGATAATTCGACAGAATAATCAGTCTTGTAAACGACTTTACCATTAGTAGATGCTGCTTCATCCTTCTTGAAGAACTTGGTAGAAAGATTAAATGATGGCATTTTATCTTTCATTGTTCCTTGGTATAAGTAACTATCTTGATAATAATTATCGCCGATTTTGACAACACCTAATTTAGATTCTTTTCCAGTGTCAGGATCGATATATTTCATATATCCATAAGATTGAGTTCTCTTATTAGAGGTGTTGTAATATTCCCAGTATTCCTTATCGCCATTATCACCGACAGTGACTTTTAAAGTTCCAAGTGGATTCATTGAATTGGTATCAAGAGAATATTGTGATTGGGTTTGTGTTAAATTCCAATTGTATGTTTTTAATTCATTTAAAATACTTTGAAGCTCTGGGATATCATTTCCAGTGACTGGTGCTATATCTTTATAAGCTTCAAGTCCTTTTCCTGTAAAGGTACCTGAAGAGGCAAAACTCATAGCGTCAGTGCTAGAAGTATAGGCTTCACAAGTGAGTTCAAATCCTACGATAGAATCGCCATCAGTCTTTAAAGCGAAGTAATTGGTATCAGATGATGGTAGGTTATTTGAATATGGAGAGAAGAATTGAGTTTTTAATTGATCGGAATAATCTTTGGTTTTACTTGAAGATAAGACGAAAGTATTGCTATCTTTTTTACTGAAATCAGTGCTTTCAAAATTAGCTAAAACATTTGCAAAATAGGTGTATTGCCATTGGACTTCAAAATTATCTAAAGTGACTGTATCTTGTTCAGTATAGGCTTTGTGTCTTAGAGTATTATCAAAACTTAAAGAGACATCATCAGTCATGGTCTTTCCATCTCTTTCAACAGCCCAATAATATTTAGTAGTTCCAACTTGACTAAATTTATTATTGTTACCATATGAATATTTTGTATATTTGTATTTTAAAGCGGTGGATGCAGTATCAAATTTATTAGATGATGGTTTTCCCTCTGTGTAGATTTTATTTGAAATAAAAGTAGCTGAATAACCTAATTTAAAATCAGCATACATATCTGCAGTTAAACTCTCAGTTGGATCTGGTGTTCTTGAAGTTGAAGTATCAGATTTAGATGTAGAATCTTTAGATGTAGTATCAGTGTTCTTATTAGAATTGATAGACTCTGATTGTTTGGTGCTAGTTGCATTTGAATTGCTGTTTACTGAGTTAGTAGATGTGGAATTTGATTTGTTGCAACCAGTCAATAAAAGTGTTGCCAACAAAAATAGACTTGTTTTCTTAAGTTTCATATTAATTCTCCTAATTTCATTTTATTTTAACATTAAAAAAGCTATGCTTTTTATGGCACAGCTCAATTTCATATGTAAAATTAACATAAAGCGCTTACAAAATATGTAAGAATTACTTAATTACCTATTATTTGATCTCTTAAAATCTTCTCAAATTCATCTGTTTTAAGATGATCGATATTACCACCATGAGTTATTGAAATTCTACCAGTTTCTTCAGAGACGACGATTGTGATAGCATCTGTTTCTTCAGAAATACCGATAGCAGCTCTATGTCTAGCTCCAACTTTACCCATAATAGCTTTATTTGTTGGATGATAATACACAGCAGCGGCAACAATTACATTTCCTCTGATGATACAAGCACCATCATGAAGTCTTGTTCCTTCATAGAAGATAGTTTCAAGAATTTCAGGAGTGACAGGACAATTGATAACAGTACCTGATTTTATGAATTCATCAAGTGGGGTGTCTCTTTCAAAAGTGATCAAAGCACCAGTTTTATTCTTGCTCAACCATTCGACAGCTGAACAAATATCAGCGACTAATTTTTCTTTCTCAGCACTTGATTCATTGGTGTTTTTGGCTTGTTTCTTCAATGGGATTGCAACATATTTGCGAATGACACCGATATTGACAAATAAGAAGATGATAGTTGAACCGACAATCATAAGCATCAAGAATAATGATAGATAATTAAGACCTAATGCTAATGAAATGGTAAAGATAATATCGCTTATAATATATAAAATTGTTATGACTTTGTTCTTTAACTTTGTTGCCATAAAAATCGTGAATAAAAATAAAATGACAACAGTTAAAACAAAATCGATTATAAAATATGTGTTTGTGAAATTTTCACTAGGATTTGCTAATATATTTAAAAATGTGTTCATAAAAAATATCTCGTTTATTTCAACGAGATAATTATAAACATAAAATGAAATTATTTAAAGCTAAAATATGTAATTATTCTATATTTGATATGATTTTAATCACGAATTTAGATAAAATAATTTTATCTTGTAAACTTGATTGTATTATTCTTCTTTCTTTTTCAATTCGTCAATATCGATAGAAATGTTATTTTTAGAAAAACATTCATCGTATGTCTTTTTTAAATCTTGGTAAGATACATGAGTGTATATGCTAGTTGTTTGAATGCTAGAATGTCCTAAAAATTCTTGAATTGTTCTTAAATCACATCCATTATTTAGAAGTTCTGTTGCAAAAGTATGACGCAACATATGTGGGTGAACTTTGAGAGTGAAACCTGCTTTTTTAGCGCAGTTATCTACTATTTTTTCTAAACCTCTTTCACTCAATTTATCCCCTCTGCTATTTAGAAATAAATATCCTTCATCTTTTTTATCTTTTAATAAATAAATACGAGATTTTTTTAGATATTCGTCAATAGCATCTTTTGCAAAGATAGAGAAAGGTACAATTCTTTCTTTTTCGCCTTTACCCTTAATTCTAATGGTTCTTTCATCAAAATTGATATCGTTAATTTTTAAATCGATTGTCTCTTGACATCTTAGACCACTGGCATACATTAGTTCAAGAATCGCTTGATCACGGAAGTGTAAATCATCGGTTCTTTCTTTGTTGCTATTTAAAAATTCGATGATTTCTTTTTCACTTAAAAATGATGGTAACTTCTTTTCTTTTTTAGGAGAAGTAACTATTTCAAAAGGATTGTTTTCAACTCCTTTGTGCTGATGAAGGTATAGATAAAAATGTTTTAAAGCAGAGAGAGATCTTTTGATGCTGTTTGCTTGAAGCCCTCTGATAGTTTGTTCAAGTCTATATTCTGATATTGTTTCTTTTTTTACTTCTTCTTTTTTGACATTTGACATTTTTAAAAAGAGTAAAAAATCAGCGATATCTTGTCCGTAACTTTTAGCTGTTTTTTCACTGTATTTGATGACCGATGTCAAATATATCAAGAAGTCGTTCAAATCAGGATCATTGATAGCATTTATTTTATTAATTATCTTCTTATCTTCATTGATCATTTTTTATTCTTTTTCTAACATCTCTATTACTGATGATACGTCGACATCACTTGACATTCTAAAATCGCCACGAGGAGAGAGAGTTACACTGCCTACTTTTGGACCATCTGGCAAACAGCTGCGTTTAAATTGCTGATGATAAAAACGATTGTAGAATCTTTTTAAATTTTCTTTTAAAAATTCTTTGCTTAAATTCGGATAAGCAAGGGATGCGTAAGTGAGTATTTGTCCAGGATTCATTCCATACCTCAAAAAATAATATAAGAAGAAGTCATTCAAATCATATTTGCCGATACTGTCTTCCGTTTTTTGAGCTATTTTACCATCCTTATTAGGAGTGAGTTCTGGTGAAATAGGAGTATCTACAATTGAATGCAAAATCTTAGCTAATTCAGGTGATGCAATTGTATCTGCATAATTGGTGACAATATATTTGACAAGGGTTTTAGGTACGGAACAATTGACTCCATACATAGACATATGGTCTCCATTATATGTGCACCATCCAAGAGCTAATTCACTCAAATCTCCTGTTCCAATTACAATTCCATTTTTATAATTTGCTAAATCCATCAGCAAATATGTTCTCATTCTTGCTTGAGCATTTTCATAGGTGACATCACCATTTCCTTCGTAATTTAAGGGATGTCCGATCTGGTTTAAATGTAGATTTACACCTTCTTCAATAGCGATAGTATTTGGCTTTATATCTAAAGCTTCCATAAGTGCAAGAGAATTAGTATATGTTAAACTGCTTGTGTTTCCTTTATTAGGAAGGGTATATCCGTAAATATTGATATCATTCAATATCTTTTTGGCTTCATATAAAACAATTAAAGCAAGAGTTGAATCTAAACCACCAGAAACACCGATGATACAGTTTCTGATACCAGTATTTTGAAGTCTTGTAACAAGGCCCATTGTTTGAATTTTTAATATTTCTTCGCAATGTTGTTTTCTTTGAGCATCATTTTTAGGAACAAAAGGATTTTGTTCGATTGGAAGATTTTCTTTTCTTAAAGCTGAGACTAATTCTTCAACTTTGATTTCATTTTTATGAGTGTAATTAGAAACTTTGCAAGGGATGAAATGATATGTTTTATCCGTATCATTTTCATAGGTTGATTGATGAATTCTATCATAATGACATTTTGACATATCGATCAAAGCACTAGTATATCTAGTATTATCTAGATAAATATTTTCTTTGATGATAGTTCCGTTATATGCGATTATTTGATGTCCTGAAAAGACTAAATCAGTTGAACTTTCTTCTTTTCCACTGGAAGAATAGAGATATAGACAATATTCTTCTGCTGAAACTTGCTTGACAAGAGTTCTTCTATAGGACTGTTTTCCGATAGTTTCATCACTGGCTGAAAGATTGCAAATGATGTTTGCACCACTCAGTGTTTGGTTGATAGATGGTCTATTACTAACCCATAAATCTTCACAAATTTCAGTTCCTAAAATACATTTAGATTTCTTATCTTCAAATAATAAATTGATGCTAAAAGGAATTTTTTCACTATCAATTTCAATGAATTCGTCGATGATATTTTTTCCGCTTGCAAACCATCTCGCTTCATAAAATTCACCATAATTAGGGATGAATATCTTTGGAACTATACCTAATATTTTTCTATCAGATATATAAATAGCACAGTTATAGAGTTTATTTTTAAATGACAAAGGAGCGCCGATGACAATGGTGTTTTTAAAACCAAGAGTTGAATTTTTAATTTCAACAATTGCATTTAAAACTGAAGAGAGAATAGTGTCTTGGAAGAATAAATCTTGACAGGTGTATCCAGTGAGTGAAAGCTCAGGAAAAACAATGATTGAAGAATCACTTAAATTGTGAATTGATTCAATGATTTTGTCTTTATTGAAATTCACATTTCCGATTTTTAATTCTGGTGAGACAACAGTCGCTTTAATCCATGTGTTCTCCATAATTCAATTTCTCCTTTGATAGATATTCATAAATTACATCAGGTAAATATTTCTTTGCTTCTTCTAATTTGTTATTTCTAAGCAATTCTCTGATAGAACTTGAAGAAATATTTTGTAGTTCATCATCACTTTCGATGAATGTGAAATATTTTTTTCTTTCTTTTAAATAAGGATCTGAATCGAATATTTCATCTAAGTTATCTCCGTTTCTTCTCATCACGACAAAAGAAAATTCTTCACCGATTTCATCTACATATTTCCATTTTGTTTTAAGGTTTAATAACCAATCAGAACCGAAGAGAAGTTTTGCTTTATATCCTTTTTGTAATAGATATTCCAAAGTGAAATATGTACGTGGTTGTTCATCACTTTTAAGTTCGTAATCAGAAACTATCATCCATTCATTCTTCTCTTCTAGTGTTTTCAACATAGTAAATCTATCTTCTTCAGAAAAAGAAAAATTTTTTCCTTCATTTTCTAAAATGTATTTTGATTTACTTGGCATGAAGATTACATGTTTCATTCCAAGAGATTTCATTGCTAAATAGGATGCTTGTAAATGTGCTTTGCTGACAGGATTAAAAGCACCACCGAATAGCAAGACTTCTTCCATCAAATCTGACCTCCGTGAAGAGTTGAATATAAATCCTCTCTCACTTTGTATACTTTTTCGGTTAAATCGATATAGTGTTGATGCGGTAATTCAGGTCTCAATTCAGATTCCCAAACTTTGCGTTCTAGCTGGTCTTTTATATATTCTTTTTTCTCTTTTATCGTTGGTAATTTACAAACTAACTTTCCATCAACGATGAAAGGAACGAGTAATTTTTCTACTTTCAATGGTTTTAAAACACGTTTTCTTTTGAAGTCTTCAGGATCAAAATTATAAACAACTATTTCTTTTCCTTCTTCAACGATTTCATCATCCATTGCGATGATATCACATTGACCTTTTCCTTCTTCATCAAAGACACGATAGACCATCAATTTTCCAGGGATGATAGCTTTTATTGATGAATCAGAGCATTTCATCTTTGGAGAATATTTTCCATCTTTTTCTTTGACAGCAACTAATTTATAAACACCGCCAAAGACAGGATCAGTTGCTGAAGTGATGAGTTTTTCTCCTACTCCATAAGAGTCATAATGAGCATCTTCGTATACCTCCATATTAATGATTTTCTTTTCATCTAAGGAATTTGAAGCAACTAATTTGATATAGCTCTTGCCAGCTTTATCCAAGGCTTTTCTAAGTCGTTTATATGTTCTTGCTAAATCACCAGAATCAACTCGGGCAGCTTTTACTCTTTTGTTTGGATCATTTGGATATAATTTGATGAGTTCATCATCAATTTTTATCAAATTGGGAAGGCCGGATTCAAAGACATTGTAAGTATCTAATAATAATGAAACATTATTTGGATATGTCTCTGCATAAGCTTTAAAAGCTTCAAGTTCATTAGGGAAGAATTCGATGAAGGAATGGGCAATTGTTCCAACCGCTTTAACTTCACTTCCGAATTTCATTTCAGCTAAGCAGTTAGCGGTTCCAATACAACCACCTAAAATAGCAGCATAAGCACCATCATTACCGGCACTTTCTCCTTGAGCACGTCTTGTACCAAACTCCATAACATTACGTGGTGTATGAGTTGCAAGACCTGTTATTCTAGTAGCTTTTGTTGTGATCAAAGAATGAAAATTCATCGTTTGAAGAAGATAAGTCTCAATTAAGATAGCACCGACCATATCACATTCAATTCTGACTAGTGGAATTTGTGGATAACAAACTGTACCTTCTTTTAAAGCATACATTGTTCCTTTCCAACGATAGGTTCTTAAATAATCTAAGAATTCTTCACTCATACCTTTTGTTTTTAAATAGATTAAATCTCTTTCATTGAAATGATAATTCAAAAGGAATTTTGTAAGTTTATCTTGACCTGCAGCAATTGCATAACCTAACTTATCTGGATTCTCACGATAAAACATATCAAAGACCATAACTGTATCTTTATATCCATGTAAAAATAAGCAATTGGCCATTGTGAATTCATAAAAATCTGTAACCATCGCTGGGTTATCATATTCTTCATCTGGTAAATATGGTTCTACTTGTATTGACATTATTGTTGTCTCCTTAAAAAACTCATTTTAGTATAACTTAATTTTAGGGCTTTAGCTAATTTAAAAATTATTTTAGATAGTTTTATAAAAATAATCATTATATTTAAATATGTAATAATTACATAAAATTTAGAATTTATATGTTAAAATAAATGTGCATCAAAAATAAAAAGATGAAGAAGACGTTTTAATGATTACCTCTTCTTGGATTCTTATCGTGATTATAAGAGTTTGAGAGAGGAGGTGATAATATGGAAAGTTTAAAAGAAATTTTACAACTTTTAATTGTCCTTCTTGTGGTTTGGTTATTAATAAAAAAAAGAAGAAAAAATAGCCGCCAATAGGCGGCTCCCAAATCACGATAAGCAATCCGAATTCTAATTACAGCAAATAACTAGTTATAGGTTTAAATCTCTAAAACAGCTTTCTTTCAAATTTATTTAATAAAACATATAAACCTATTCAATGATTGATCTAATATTTTTTGGTTAAAATTATTTTATTCTTCTTTATTTGAATCCTTTTGAATGTAGTGACATTTTGGATAGTTGCTACATCCAATGAATTTCTTTCCCCAACGACTTGTTTTTTCGATGAGGTGACCAGTATGGCATTTTGGACAAATAGGTGCATCTTCTGGAATAACAGTCTCTGTTTTCTCTTTTTCTAAGGATTTACCATTCATATCTTCCATGTAGTGACATTTTGGATAATTGCTGCATCCGATAAATTCACCTTTTTTAGAATGGCGCTTTATAAGTTTGCCACCGCATTTTGGGCAAACTCTTCCTTCGATATATTCAACTTCTGGCTTTTCGATATATGAACAAGTTGGATAATTACTACATCCGACAAAGTTTCCGTATTTTCCTTTTCTGATGACAAGTGGAGCACCGCATTCTGGACAATTTCTACCGACTTCAACCGGTTTGATTTTCTCCATATTTGTTTTAGCGGCATCAAAGTATTTGACGAATTCTTCCCAGAAATTTGATAAGAGTTCGTTTTTATCTACTTTTCCTTCAGCTATCAAATCAAGATTATTTTCCATATTGGCTGTGTAGCCAACATCCATGTATTTTGGGAAATATTCAACTAATTGATTACTGGTTAAGATACCTTGTTCAGTTGGGAATAATGTACGATTTTTAACTTCGACATATTCGATTTCCAATGTTGAAATAGTTGTCTGATATGTAGATGGTCTTCCTATACCATCTTTTTGCATTTGCTTGACGATTGAACCTTCATTATATCTTCCAGGAGCTTTGGTGAAATGTTGAGTTGAACTTGGATTTTCCATCTTCACCATTTTTCCTTCTTCTAAATTTGGAAGTTTGACTTCATCTTGCTTTTCTTCGTATTTACCATAGATTTTATGATAACCTTCAAAGAGTGTCTTTGTGCTTGAGGCCTGGAAATCATAATCATTTCCGGAGAAGATTACTGTTGAAATAGAATCTTTTCTATTGGCCATCAAACTTGCTAAAGCGCGGTCATATATCATGACATAAAGATTGTATTCATCTTGTGTCAAATATTCTTTGATGCTAGCTGGGGCCAATTCGATGCTAGTCGGACGAATAGCTTCGTGAGCATCTTGAACATTTTTATCAGCTTTTTGTCTTTTAGCAGATCCTAAATATTCTTTTCCATAAGTGTTTTCAATGTATTTATCAGCTTCTTGAACAAACTCATCTGACAAACGGATAGAATCAGTTCTCATATAGGTTATAAGACCAGTAGTTGTTCCACCGAGTTCTTTACCTTCATACAATCTTTGGGCGATTGTAGCAGTCTTTTTGGTTGAGAAATGGTATTGAGTAAATGCTGCTTGTTGTAAAGTTGCAGTGGTGAATGGTGGATTTGGACTTTTTGATTTTACTTCACTCTTTACTGATTTGATGACAAAATCACCTGGAAGTTCAGACAAGACTTTATCAGCTTCATCTTTAGTATGAATTTTGATTGGCTTTTCTTTATAAGCATTCAATTCAGCATGAACTGATGCGTTGTTTTCACTTATAAAATCGGCGCTTATTGTCCAATATTCTTCTGGAACAAAGGCTTTGATTTCAGCTTCTCTATCGACGATATAACGCAAGACAACAGATTGTACTCTTCCCGCACTTCTCGATTTGATTTTACTTTGAAGCAAATTAGAAAGACGGAATCCCATAAGTCTATCGATGATACGTCTAGTTTCTTGTGATTCAACAAGTTTTAAATCGATAGTACGAGGATTGTTAATGGCTTTTAAGATTGCTGGTTTTGTGATTTCATGGAATTCTAATCTCTTTGTTGTATTGACATCCAAGTCTAATACTTGAGCTAAGTGCCAAGAAATAGCTTCTCCTTCGCGATCAGGGTCGGTTGCAAGATATACTTCATCGGCTTTCTTAACTGCGCTCTTGAGCTCTTTTACGATGGCTTCTTTGTCTTTGGAAATGACATATTTAGGTTTGAAATCATTTTCGATGTCAACACCTAAACCCATCTTACCAGTGCTAGCTAAGTCTCTGATATGACCTTTGGATGCTAAAACTTTATAGTCTGCTCCTAAAAATTTGCCGATTGTTTGGCTTTTGTGTGGAGATTCCACAATGACAAGTTTCATAAGTTACCTCCTATCCTTATATATAGGGTGGAAATTAGCGTATTTAATTATTAAGGGATATGAGCGATTTGTCAAGTTTAAATTTAAATATCTAGAAGGTGATTATCAATTTTCAAATCTCATCGTGTGGACAATTTCCTCTTTTAAGTCAAAGGTTGAAAGGATTGGAGTAGCACCTTGTTTGATGAGTTCGTTCGTCAATTCAGGGTAAACAAAATCTTGATTACAAGGTAGGGCTAGAATGTTTTTATTAAAAGTGGTTGCCCAATAGACAGAATTATTTGTTCCACTTTTTTGCTTTCCGCCACCGACAAAAATGGATGGTGCTAAAGCTGCAAGAAGTCTATTTCTAAATAAAAAATTATCTGGCTTTGCAGGTAGACTACCCGGATATTCGCTAAGAACTAATCCATTTTTATCTTTGCAATAGTCATAGATGAATTTATTAGCTTTTGGATATGGGTTATCAATACCTGATCCTAAAATTGACACCACAGGCCCGTTCTTATCTATAGCTGCTTTCATCATCAAGGAATCTAATCCTTTTGCCATTCCTGAGATGATTACAACATTAGAATCCATCACTTCTTCGACTTCTGATATCAATTTATAGCAAGCGTCGGTTTGATATAGATTTGGATTTCTAGAACCGATTGCAGTCAATCTGCAACTGGATTTTAACAATGCTAAATTTCCGTAATAATATAAAACAAATGGTGGTTTATGAATTTGTTTTAATGCCTTTGGGTAATCTTCATCCACGATAGTCACGTAATTAGAATGTGTATTTTTAAAGGCTTCAGTCTTTAAATTTTCATCTAATGGGATTTTATCTTTAATGTGAGAATATATTTTATCCCAATCCCCTTTCTTCGAATAAGATAGTGTCAGCAAGACCTCTCTTGCACTGATATTACAACTCATAAAAGTTACCTCCTATTATGAATGGACTTTTAACTTTTACTTTGGCAACTAAAAAAATCTATTCATAAAAGCTGAATAGATTAGTTAGTTTTAAAATAGTGTCAGTTGTTCTTCTATCATTGAACGAATAGGATCGAATGTGAGTCTATGAACTCCTTTGATAAAACCATGAGTTTTAATAGCTTCGATATGTTTCTTTGTTCCGTAACCTTTGTTGTGCTTGAAATCGTAGACCGGATATTTTTTATCGAGCTCTAACATATAGTCATCTCTTGTAACTTTAGCAAGGATGCTTGCAGCAGCAACTGCTTGGCTTGTAGCATCACCTTTTGCAATTGAAAGAAGCGGAATATCAGTTTTTAATTTCATATAATCAGTTATTATATAATCGATATCAGTTTCTTTTTGTAATTCATTAAGACATATCTGCATGCCTTTTCTATCGGCTTCTAGGATGTTAATAGAATCGATAGTTTCAACATCGACTAATTCGATATGATAACAGATAGCATGTTCTTTGATTTCCAATGCTAATTCTCTACGTTCTTTATCAGTAAGTTTTTTTGAATCATTGATTTTATCGTTTTCGTAATCTGATGGTAGAACGACTCCACAAGTAGAGACTGGTCCTGCTAAAGGACCACGTCCTGCTTCATCAAAACCTGCGATACATTTTACTCCATTATCTTTTTCTATTTTTCTATCAAATAGATATAGCGAATTTGTTTCTTTCATCTATTAACCTTTCTATCAATGATCAAGACTTATTTTTCCGATACTTCCGTCACGGAATTCCTTTAAAAAAGTCATTCTTGCTCTTTGAGTATCATATTGTCCTTTGACTAAATACATACCTCTTGATTTAGCTAATTCTATAAAGAATTCTTCTTCAGATAAATCTTTACATGCTGGATAACGATTTAATAGTAAATCAGGATAATATGTTTGAATCTCTTCTAATAAATAATCAGTTAAAGGAATGATTGGAAGGATATCAATTCTTATGGATCCTAAAAGTGCAAGCTTTGCACTGACTTCTTTATTTTCATAGTTAGGTTCAAGAATTCCTGGAGTATCAAAGATAAATACTTTATCAGAAATCTTGATCATCGGTTCATCTCTTGTTTTTCCTGGTCTATTTTCAACTGCTGCTTTTTTCTTTCCAGCTAAACAATTGATAAATGTTGATTTTCCAACATTAGGAATACCAAGAACAATAAATCTCTTTGCTGGAAGTGGAAAATTCAGTTTTAAGAATTTCTCATCTTTTTTAGTTCTGATAGAAGAGAGATATTTCAAAAGTGGTTTTGCTGCATTTTTATCTCTTAAATCAAAGACAAAAGGGTGAATATCTTTTTTTAATAATTCTTCTTGCGACTTTTTGAATGCGATAGGATCTGCAAGATCTGATTTTGAAAAGATATAGACTTTAGCTTTGTCTTGAGTGATTTTATCTAAGTAATCAGGAAATGATGAAAATGGTGCTCTAGCATCACCGATTTCAATAACTCCATCACATTGTTTTATCTTTTCTTCAATTTTGTTTCTTGCTTTAGCCATATGGCCTGGAAACCAATTGATTTCATTTAATTTTGAAGATGTCTTTTTCTCGTCCATATCAATACCGCCTTTAATAATTATTATGACATATAGAATAAATAATTTTTTGATTTATTTCAAATGGATTGAAGCAATGATTTAAAAATTAATCAATATCATTAAGAATAGGAGTATAATTAAATCCATTGGAGGTTTCTATGAAATTAATTGGAAAAATATTTCTTATCATCGGAAGTGTCTTGTTTTTGATCAGCGGTGTTTACAATTGTTATGATTGTATAAGCGGAATTATTAAAGAAATGCCAAATACAACAACTTTATGGGTTAATTTTGGCGTCAGTTTAGCAGGTGGATTGCTTGCAGTTATTGCAGGCATCGGTGGTATTTGCTTTGCTTTAGGTGCTGGACCATTTAGAGGAATTGTTAAACCATTTGCATTTATACTTCTCTTCTTGTGGATTTTCATTATCATTGTTAGCTCCATCGCTTACTCTGAAAAACAAATATCTTTACAAGATTTATTGGTAAGCATTTTCTCATTAGGTGTTCCTAATTTCTTATACTTATTCGGATATTTCTGGTCAAAACATTAGATATAAAATTAGATTATATAAGATGCCCTTTCAAAGAGGGCATCTTATTTTTAAATTAGAAATTGTAATATTCATTTGCTAATCATATCGTTACTTATATATCAGATTATTATTATTATTATTATTATTATGGTGTATCAAGGTAGAAATTGATATTATTTTAGATATATCTGAATTATTTAAGTTGTAGGATCTCGAAAAAAAGATTAATAGCTTGTTTAAGCTTAATGTTGCTTCTTAATGTCATCTGAAAAATCATAGAAATCATCTTCGATTTGATAATCTTTCGAGCATTCTTTCTTAATTAAATGTAAGTGTCAAGAAAAAAAGTACTATTTTTTCTTGACATTAACAGGTAATCAAAACCCCCATGGCTTGCCGTGTGGAGTAGTCAGGATTCATTTAAAGATGCAATAGATAATGCAAAAATGGATGATGAAAAAACGTTTAAAGAAATATGTGATGATCTAGATGGTGAGATAATCGATTTTTTATAGATTCAATCAATATAGGAGTGTTCATTGAAAGCAGTACTGTTTTTTTTATTTGACATATAGGGTTAGGGGGTATATCTTATTAGTATACCTATATGGGGTATGCGGAGGTAATTATGGGAGAAACATGTCCTAATTGTGTAAAACATAAACATACACCTAGAAGCGAAGAAGAAGCTAAAAATTTAAAAAATCGTCTTAATAAAATTCAAGGCCAAGTGAATGGGATTTCTAAGATGATTGATGATAATAGATATTGTGGCGATATCCTCATCCAAATCGCTTCGATTGAACGCTCTCTTCAAGAAGTCGGTTATATCATTTTAAAAACTCATATGGATACCTGTGTCAGAGAAGATATTAAAAACGATAAACCTGAAGTCATCGATGAAACAATTGACTTGATCAGAAAGCTTAAGTGATATGGTTGAAAATGAGAAATATGTCGTCACAGGTATGACTTGTGCATCCTGTTCAAGTCATGTCGATAAAGCTGTTAGAAAAGTTAATGGTGTCAAAGATGTCACCGTTAACTTGCTGACTAATTCAATGATTGTCACTTATGATAATCCAGCTACTTCATCGCTGATTGAAAAGGCAGTGAATGATAGTGGTTATGAAGCACATCTTGAAAAGGGTGATAATAAAAAAGAAAATACGGAAGATATTCAAGATGATGAGACTAAAAAATTACTTAAAATATTGATCGGTTCATTCATCATTTTAGCTCCATTATTTTATATTTCTATGGGTTCAATGATGAATTGGAATATTGGAATATTACAAGATCATCCGTTTTTATTAGCGATGATAGAACTTGTCTTATCATCGATTATCATTGTATTAAATAAGAGATTCTTCATTTCAGGATTCAAGGCGTTGATTCGTAAAGCACCTAATATGGATACGCTTGTCGCTTTAGGAACCGGTGTCAGTTATCTATATTCAATACTTATGATGTTTATGATGTCATATTATGTTCATATGAACCAAAGTATGGAAGAATATCATCAGTTGATGCATTATTCGATGAACTTAGCTTTTGAAACATCAGGAATGGTTCCAACCCTTATAACGATTGGTAAAACATTAGAATCTTATTCCAAAGGAAAGACGACATCGGCAATAAAATCACTTCTAGATTTAGCTCCTAAAAAAGCATGTATTCTGAAAGGAGATAAAGAAGAAATTGTCGATGTTGAAGAAGTTAAAGAAAACGATTTACTTCTTGTAAAACCAGGCGAAAGCTTTCCAGTTGATGGAGAGATTATCGAAGGAATTTCAACAGTCAATGAATCGAGTTTGACAGGTGAATCAATGCCGATTGATAAATCAGTAGGTGATAAAGTTCAAACAGCTACTATCAATATCAATGGTGTTCTTAAAATAAAAGCGACTAGAGTTGGAAATGATACTACCTTACAACACATTGTTGAAATGGTTAAGAATGCAAGTTCAACTAAAACGAAAATATCAAGAATTGCAGATAAGGTCTCCGGTGTCTTTGTTCCGATAATCATGGTTCTTGCTCTTGTTGTTTTCGCTTTCTGGTTAGCTTTAGGTTCTGATTTTGTACATGCAAATGTGAGCAATGAAACGACATTGACTTATGCTCTATCAAAAGGTATTTCTATTCTTGTCATTGCTTGTCCTTGTGCTTTAGGATTAGCAACCCCAGTAGCCATTATGGTAGGTTCTGGAAAAGGTGCTAGAAACGGAATATTATTTAAAACAGCAAGCGCACTCGAAGAGACTGGTAAAGTTGATTTTGTAGTTCTTGATAAAACCGGAACTATCACAAAAGGACAACCAGAAGTTAGAGATATAGTATCAGACAATCGTGATTTGTTATTAAAAGTTGCTTTTGGATTAGAAAAAAATAGTGAGCACCCACTTAGCAGAGCAATCGTTTCAAAATGTAAAGAATTAAATATTGAAGAATTCCAAATGTTGGAAGTTATGGCTTTGCCTGGAAAAGGTGTTAAAGGGCGATATGAAAATACAACTTATTATGCTGGAAATTCTGTTTTGATGAAAGAATTAAATCTCTTAAATTCAAAATGGAATGATATCTCAATAACATATGCGGATAAAGGAATGACACCATTATTCTTTTCTTCAGAAAATGAAATCTTAGGTATTATACTTGTCAGTGATGTCATTAAAGAAGATTCGATCAAAGCTATTGATGAATTGAAGAAGATGGGTGTTACTCCTGTCATGTTAACTGGTGATAATAATAGAACAGCTAAAGCAATCGCTAAGGAAATCAATATCGAATATTATGTCAGTGATGTCCTTCCTGAAGGTAAACAAGAAGTCATCAAAAAATTACAACAATACGGAAAGGTGATGATGGTCGGTGATGGTATCAATGATTCTATCGCTTTGACTCAAGCTGATATCGGAACTGCAATCGGTGCTGGTAGTGATATCGCTATTGATTCTGCAAATGTTGTTTTGATGAAATCGACACTATTAGATGCAGTTGCCGCGATAAGACTTAGTAGACATACATTGACTAACATCAAAGAGAATCTTTTCTGGGCATTTTTCTATAATATCATCATGATTCCGATTGCAGCTGGTGTTTTTTCAACTACTAATATAGAATGGCTTGTGAAGATGAAACCTTGGTATGGAGCTCTGGCAATGGCGTTTTCTTCAGTCTCTGTTTGCCTTAATGCCCTTAGAATCAATCTCTTTGATATTTATAATATCAATAGAGATAAAAAACATAAAAAAATCGAATTTCCAAAAGAGGTTTTTGAAAGTTTTAATTCTATCAAAGCTGATTCAAGTGATGAATTCCTGATAAAAATAGAAGGTATGATGTGTTCTAATTGTGAAAGACATGTAAAAGAAGCACTTGAAAATATCAAAGGCATCAAAGTAGAAAAGGTTTCATATAAAGATGAAGTTGTTATTATAAAAGCTGATAAAATAAATGAAGATGAGATTAAAGAAGTAATATCAAAAACAGGTTATGAAGTAATTGATATAGGTCATAAAATGAAGGAGGAAAATAATATGACTAAAACATTGAAGATTGAAGGTATGATGTGCAAACACTGCGTTATGCATGTAGAAGATGCTTTGAAGAAAGTCGATGGAGTGAAAAATGTCACTGTTTCTTTAGAAAATAAGAATGCAGTTGTCGAACTTGAAAAAGATGTTGACAATTCGGTTTTTAAAGAAGTTATTAAAAAAGCAGGTTATGAAATGAAATAAAAATAGCTGTTTAGAGATTGTAATTCACAGTTTCTAAACAGCTATTTTCTTTATCGTTCTTTTTAATCTTTTTTATCTACTTTCTTAGTGTAGTCATCCTTTTTGAAATTGACATTGGATACACTTCCTAATTTGAATTCGGAAGTAGAATAAATTATGTGTAAAAGATATTTATCCATTCATTCCGGAATGAATGGATAAAAAA
>CAVJWL010000004.1:23686-81399 GCA_963653505.1 uncultured Prevotellaceae bacterium | reverse complement strand
GGAATTTTCTTATAACTTATAGATTTAAAATGATCTTCATATATTTAAAAGGGTGCGAACTTTTTTGAAGGGGCACGAAATAGTATCAAATGTTATGTTTCTAGACACTTAAGAAACGTTAGGATTGATTAAAAATAACAATCCCTTTTTATATCTAGGGGCTATTTTGATTAATATTAGATAAAGTGAAGTGCTGAGACATTTTTTTGTTTTTGGTGATATATTAGCACTTGCATTTTTTGTAAAATTTGTTCTAGAGATGAACGTGCTTTTAAAACTCACTACATTTTAATATTTTAGTATCTTATTTTTCTTTTAATCGATGCTCCATAATACTAGAAGATTAAACTAATTTGCTAATATCTCCTTCATATAAAATGTAAATTTACAATAAGCAATTCATTTTACTCTCATATAAAACAAATCGTCTAAATTGAAGTGATTGGAAGTACATATGTTTTATCATCTATCTTATATATAGTTGATGTATAACAGATGATACAGCTATCTCAGATTTCATAATTTGTTTTAGACAACTGCTTCAAAGCTTTTGCATCTTTCTTTGAGAATTCTACCCCTGATTTGCATTCAACAAAGTGCAATACACCAACTTTGAGAATGACTAAATCAATTTCATTTTGATTAGTATCGCGATAATAGTAGAAAGTATCCTCAAGTCCATTATTTCGATATGACTTTATGATTTCATTTATGATGTAGTTCTCAACAAATCTTCCTTTAAACAACGATCGTTGTAAAACTTCTGGATTGTTTAATCTTGCTAGATAAGCAGCTAAGCCTGTGTCAGGAAGGTCTTTTGATAATTCTCTTCATGATTGATAATTCATTGGATGGCTGAACTAGATAAATGATATCACCAGCCATTAAGACACTGACATAGGACTTTATTGTCTCAACTTTCACACCTACTGCTTTAGCAATGGTATCATATACTAATTCCTCGCCTGTCTGTGAAGCTAGAATCTCTATAAAG
Source organism: uncultured Prevotellaceae bacterium (assembly GCA_963653505.1). GTDB lineage: Bacteria > Bacillota_I > Bacilli_A > RFN20 > CAG-288 > Enterosoma. Next base: position 80,405 of record CAVJWL010000004.1, on the reverse strand, counting down.
TTTTCAAACTTCAATTTGTCTTTTAAATTTATTAACTGTGATACATCTCTTTAGAGATATGAAGAGACATAATCAAAGCAATAGGAATTGGAATTAAGATTACTATTAGCAATTCAGGATACATTCCTCTGATAATCAAAGAAAACAAATCATGAACATCCAATTTGAAATCATTTGCTCTTTTCATGGATTCAATAGGGTGTATATCAAAAACATATTCCTCACATCCAAATATTTCTCTTGTGCTTAATTGAAACATTCTAATAATAGAAACTCTTCCAGCTAAAGATTCACTTACGCCTTTCATCAGTTCATATGTACTCGAACCTGTGATGAGATACATTCCATAGTTCGAACATTTTTCAAGTTTTTCCTTATTTACGTTTGATTCTAATACAGCAAAAAGCTCTGGTGCATATTGTATTTCATCGATGATAAGTGGCCATTTATGAATTTGCAGAAATGATTCTGAATCAGATATAGATAATTCTCTTTCTCTTAAATCATCTAATAAAACATAGTCGTAGTTATATTCTCTTTTTATTTCATAACAAAAAGTAGACTTACTACCTGTCTTGCACAAGTCACTAAATGATAGACTTACTTTTAATACTAAGAATAATTGTTTCTTAATTGTTCTCTCAATCATAGATTCTGACTCCTATATACATATATTGTACTTTAGTATTTTTTTCTAGTTCAACTGGAAATTATACTGAAAGTAAGCTTATACATGTTTCGCTTCTTCATTTGAATAGTGATGAATCAAAAGATTTCACCATTTTTTTAAATTGTCTCCAAACTGTTGATTCTCTAGTAAAAAGATGCCCGTTTCCATGTAATAAACTCAGTGTATTTAAGCTTTAAACTATTTACTTCATTAAAAAGACAATATTTTCAATGATTAAGGTTATCTTTTCATTTTATAATCTATATTTATGGTTTAATCTGAAATATAATGAAATTAATAAAACGTAGCGATATAATAAACATTGATGTTCTACAAATTATTTTTGAAGTTTAAGATAAAAAGGTGAGAGGTTATGAAAAAGAAAATATTAATTAGTACTATTATTGCTGTTTGTGTTGTTTCTATTACTTGTGTTTTAGTAATAGTCTTATGTGGAAATAAACATAAGCATAGTTATAGTGACAATTGGTCAAGTGATTCTACTAAGCATTGGCATTTAGCCACCTGTGGTCATAATGTGAAGTCAGATGAAGCTGAACATACTTTTGGAGATTGGACTATTGATATTGAAGCTACTGAAGAGTCAACAGGTAGCAAATCTAGATCTTGTACTGTATGTGAATATAAAGAAACTGCTGTGATTGATAAATTGCCACATACTCATAAGTATGATACAACTACTTGGTTGTATGATGAAACAAAGCATTGGCATGCATCAACATGCGGGCATGATGTAATATCTGATGAAGCCGAACATGATTGGAATGAAAGTTATATTTGTAATGTTTGTGGATTTAATTATTCAAACCGTGGATTACATTACGCTTTATCTGAAGATGGTTTAAGTTATATAGTAGATGGTCATTTAAGCAGTTTACCTGAAAATGTAATTATTCCAAGTTTCTATTGTGGAAAACCAGTAACAAGCATTGGAGTTTATGCTTTCTATAATTGCCAAAGTTTAACAAGTATAGTGATTCCGGATAGCATTACAAGTATTGGAGATGAAGCTTTCTATGGTTGTCAAAAGTTAACAAGTTTAGTAATTCCAAATAGCATTACAAGTATTGGAGTTTATGCTTTCTTTGGTTGTGGTTTAACTAATATAGTGATTCCAGATAGTGTAACAAGTATTGGAGATGAAGCTTTCTATGGTTGTCAAAAGTTAACAAGTATAGTAATACCGGATAGCATTACAAGTATTGGCACTTATACATTCTTTGGTTGTGGTTTAACAAGTGTAGTAATACCGGATAGTGTAACAAGTATTGGAGATTATGCTTTTTATAGTTGTCAAAATTTAACAAGTATCGTAATACCAGATAGTATAACAAGTATTGGTTATTGTGTATTTTACGGTTGTCTAAAGTTGAATGCTGTTTACTATTCAGGCACTTCAGAAGAATGGAATAATATTTCAATAGGTACCTTGAATGATAGATTAATCAATGCTTCTAGATACTATTATTCTGAATCTCAACCAACGGATACAACATATTCATATTGGCATTATGTAGAAGGTAATCCAACCATTTGGTAAAAAAATCAAAAACAATTTTTACGCTTTGTACTTCGAGTTTCACCTAGAATCAAACAAAAAGCAGTAAAAATTGAATAAATCTTAACAAGTCTCATATCAAGATTTACTGCCTTCAAAAAAAACAAAAACTATAACATCGCTATTAAAAAAGCTCGATTGTATTACATTCAAATATCTAATAAGCAAAAATAATACAAGAAAGCAGTATATCAGTTACAAATGATATTGGTTATTAAAAAAACACCTCCTTAAGCTATGTTCTGAGGAGGTACTTTTAATATTTAATGATATATCAGCACTTGCATTTTTTGTAAAATTTGTTCTAGAGATGAACGTGCTTTTAAAACTCACTACATTTTAATATTTTAGTATCTTATTTTCTTTTAATCGAAATTCCATAATACTAGAAGATTAAACTAATTTGCTAATATCTCCTTCCTATAAGATGTAAACCTACAATTATGAATAACAAAGACAATGAACATGCATATAAATGGGTTTTAAAGCACAATGACACCACAAAAGAATTCTTTGATTTCAAATAGGCGAAGAATGCCTTTAAGAGATCAATAATCGAAACGATAAGCGAGGAAGATGTTGAATTTGATGGGATGCCTTCCTTGTTTTCTTTCTATTTTTGAATGAAATATGAGGATAGGTCCATATCGGATGAAGACATTGTCATTAAAACAAGAACAAAAATGCTTCTTCAATATTTGCTTTATTCAATGGATAGTGAAGAATTGAAATCCGAAATTCTATGTACAATCAGTAAGAACTAATCCCATGAAGCCGTGTATGAATCTGAGGATGAGACAGTAAAGACAAATCTTTCTATTATAAGAAACCCACATGAATTCATCTTCTGCCTAAAAATCGATGATGAAATCAATAATAAACTTGTTAGGCGATTGAAAACTAACGCTTTTGCTATCGAAGATGACGACAAAGAATATTTCTTCATTACAGAAGAAACCATAATCGATGCATACGATTCTATTTCTTTGAATAAAATAAAAAATATTCTCTGAGTTCTGATATTTGGATTCACTACATATTGATGACCAGTTAAATATTCTTCTATAATCGTTTTTTCAATTTGTCTAGTTGCATCAATCAATTGACCGAATTAACTATTGTGGCTACAACAATTCATAATTGCAGCAGAAATTTAATTTATGTTCGTTAAATAATTTATCTAATTTGCATTTTTTAAGCATTTTTAATTCAATATTTGCATTTTCCAACATAAAAAGCTCAATTCATTGCATTTTTCCAACTTTTTAAATTTTTGTCAGATTTATAAGTATTTTCAATTTTAAGCTTCGCATCATAAACAAGGCCTTTAATGAGTGAGTCCCACACTCAAATATATAAGGAGGCCTCATATGAGATTATATAAATTAGCATCAGCAATTAATATTTGTCTTATCCTCACTGGTGCATTATCTTCATGCAGTAATAATAGAATAATTCCAGATTATGCTAGCGCTGAATTATTTGAAACTGCACTTAATAAAGATGAAGATACGATTGGTAAGACAGTATGTTTTGTAGCGGATACTATAAGACCAAATTCTGCTTTTGGATTCAATATTTGGGCAGGAGAACATCTGAACTTTATTTCTGATAAAGATCCAGGAGTCAAGGAAAAAGATAGTGTAACTGTTAAAGTAAATGAAGTTAAAAATCTATTTGGTTCTTGGATGATTACATACGAATTGATCTACATCAACTAAAAAATTGCAGTGGAATGGGACACCACTGCTTAATAATTCGATATTACGACAAAAGGATTACTTATTATAAAAATTCTTTAACTTAACCAATTTAAACTTCCTTAACATTTAATAAATTGGTAATTTGATATATCTTTTAATTTATTTCTTTAATAGTTCTAAATTATTCAATTCCAAATTTATGTTTTTTGCTTCACAAATCCTTTTAATAGCTAATTCTGTGTCTAATGAATGATATGGTTCATATAGTATATATAATTCTTCTGGTTTTATCTTTCTATATAAAGCTGTTATCGGTATATCAGTAACTTTTGTAAAATATTCCATAATATATCCAATCCATGCCATCACATAGGATGGATATATTTCATTACCTCTATCTAATTTCTTTTCTTTCTTGATCTGATTATAGGCAGAGACAATATCTAATGAATCTATAAGAAATGAATCGCTAGAAATTCTCTTTGCAACACTAGAATAAACAAAGGCTTTGATGAAGACTTTTGATGAACATTCTTTTACTTTTGTTGAATACTCAAAGAGATTTGAAACAAATTTAGCTGATAATAAACCAGTATCATCAATCATTTTTATCATAATAACTCCTCGATATATTTTCCTTTACCTGCATATTCTCTTAAGGCGATTTTAACTTTATTTTTTCCAATTTCATTTTCTTTTAATCTATATTCTTGATAATCTTTTCTTTCATTTGTTGGATAAAAACATCTCTCTAACATTGTAAGGCTTTCATTTATTGCTTTATCATTTAAGAAAACATATTGCATACCTAAACGATTAGCACTTAAGGCGTTAAGACATTGTAAATCAGTGATCTTCCCTTGAATGAAATCATCCAAAGTAGTATACATTGTATTATCAGCAATAGGAGCAATAACTACATCAACATTCTGCAACTTTAATAGTAGTTTTTTCAAAAAATCAGAATCTTTATACTCATTTAATCTGCCTCTGAAATAAGCGATAAGAATCATCCATTCAATAGATACATTAAAGGTTTTTATTTTCACCTTTGTTCTATCAAAATCAAAAATATAAACTGATGAAGATTTATATCCAACAATAAAACTTGCAGATTGACTAAATGATTCTCCTAAATAGAATCCTCTACCAAAATCTTTATTATCATCACTATAAACGATAGATGGATTTCCAATCAACTCATTTTTAGCGCCATGAAATAAAAGAGAATGATTAGGTGGTAATGAAGATGAATACATTTCTTCTTTCAATCTATTTAAATTGATATTTGATGAATATAGTTTGCAATATATTTTTTCTAATGATTCAAAAGTAGGAATAGATTTTCCTTCTTTCCATCTTGCTAGTGTCATTCTTGAAATACCTAAAAAATCAGATATTTCAGAATCATTCATATTTAGAACTGCTTTTGCATACTCAATGTCTTTCTTTAAATTAAATTCCATGTAACAGGCCCCTCGTATAAATTGTAACATATGTTACAACCTGTTTCAAATAAATATCGGATTCCTAGTCATTACTCATAGAAATAGGTGTTAATTTTAAATTTTGATATCTGTTTTCAATATTTAGAATGTTTTAATCGATATTCATTCGGCGTCAGCTTTGTATATTTTTTAAATGTGTTTGCAAAATGACTTTGGGATGAAAATCCTAAATACATAGCTATTGATGATACTTGTTTATCACTATATCGTAATAGTCTTTTTGCTTCATCTATTTTTTCTTTTAATATGAAATTAGATAGTGTTGTTCCTGTCTCTTTTTTAAATTTTGTTGCCAAATATGTTCTAGACATAAACATCGATTTAGCTAATCCATCGATATCAACCGGTTCTGACAGGTGCTTTTGAACATAATTAGCTATGTCTATCAAAAGTTTTGATGGTTTTTTTCCTATTCTCAATTTTTCAACTCGTTCTGTATAATCAAATACCATATGATATTGTAAATTTTGAATAGTTTCAAATGAGGTTAACAATTCACATTTTTGAATATAGGCATCAGATAACGCTAACGCATTATTGATATCCATGCCTCCTTGAATAGCAGCTCTTGAAACAAGAGTGCTAGTGACGATAAATGTATTTTTTAATTGTCTTAAAATATCTGGAGACATTTTTCCGGAATAGGCAACTGGAGCTATTTTTAACCATTCTTTTAAAGAAGCGACCTCACCATGTCTAACATAGTTTAGTAAGGTTTGCTCAATTTGAAATGTTTTATTGACATCAGCAATATATTTATCATTTATTTCAGTTTCTTCATATATCTTATTAGCTTCTCTATTGTTGATTTCTTCTGATAGTTTCAATTGCTCATTATCATAGATAGTTATGTCTGACAATGATAGTTTTTCATTATTCATGATGAAATTTATCGAACAGAAGGTTTGTAAAATACTATTTAATGGCATAGTTACTAAGCCTTCCATTCCTTGAATAAAGCTTTCTTTATCTTCAGACTTTACTTCACATTCAAAAGCTAGTTCATTTAAATCATTGATATCAGCACTCCATTGTCTTGATGGTCCTAAAACTATTTTATATTCATTTGAATTTACAATTCCATAATAATGAAATCTTGGAGTTATGAAATAACCGACATGATCTTTGATTTTCAATATTTCTTTTACATAAGGAGTTAAAGGATCTTTTGGTAAACTGATGATTGAATAATCAAATATTAGATTTTCATTTTTATAAATTCGAATCGGAATAGTAGAAAGATTTCCAATTGTCGTACATAGATATTCAATATCTTCTATTTTCATATGATAATGTCCCTTTAAGAATAAGACAATTATAATCAAAAACAAACAATTATGCAAAAAGACATTTAAATATGATGTTATAATTTTCTCAGTAAAAAAGAGAGAAGCAGTTATGAAAGATATAAAACAACTGATAGATAAGCTTACCGTAGAAGAAAAAGCAGCCTTAGTATCTGGTCATGATTTTATGTATACAAATCCTGTTCCTAGATTAGATATCCCAAGTATCAGAATGTCTGATGGTCCTCATGGACTGAGAGTTCAAAATCAAAGTAAAGATAATGGAGTAAGTCCTAGTGAGATAGCAACGGCTTTCCCGCCTGCATGTTTAACTGCTTGTGGATGGAATGAATCCAATCTTTATAAAATGGGAATTGCAATTGGAGAGGAAGCTAGATATTACGAAATCAATGTTGTTTTAGGACCTGGTGTTAATATCAAAAGGAACCCCTTAGCCGGTAGAAATTTTGAATATTTCTCAGAAGATCCTCTATTAGCAGGAAAATCAGCAGCAGCTGAAATAAAAGGAATTCAAAGTCAAAATGTTGGGGTATCGCTCAAACACTTTGCACTTAACAATGCTGAAAATTACCGTTTTATTGGTGATAGTATTTGTGATATTAGAGCTATCAGAGAAATCTATTTAAAAGCCTTTGAAATTGCAATTAAAGAATCAAAACCCAAAACAATTATGTGTTCTTATAACAAGATCAACGGAACATATTGCTGTCAAAATAAATGGTTATTGAAAGATATCTTAAGAACTGAATGGAGCTATGAAGGTCTTGTGATGACAGATTGGGGTGCTACTCACGATAGAATCAAAATGCTCAATGCTGGCTTAGATCTTGAAATGCCAGGAGATACTGCTATTTGTCGAAAATGGATCATTGATGGAATCAATAATCAAGAACTTAAAATTTCAAGTTTAAATGATGCTATCTACAATGTTTTAAATTTAGTTTCAAAACAAAAACAAGATAAAGAAGAATTTGTAGATTTTAAATCACATGATTTGTTAGCAGAAGAAATCGCTGAAGATTGTGCCGTCTTGATGAAAAATGATGGTATTTTGCCTCTATCAAAAGAAAATGATTTCTTAGTCGTTGGTGAGTTATTTGAAAAGATGCGATATCAAGGATCTGGAAGCTCTATGATAAATCCAACTTCATTGATAACGCCAAAAGACGCTTTCGATAACGCAAATATTAATTATGATTATTGCAAGGGATATAAAGAGAATAGAATTGATGTCGATAATTCATTGATTGATGAAGCTATAAATCTTTCAAAAACACACGACAAAATCATCGCATTTATCGGATTGACTGATTATGTAGAAAGCGAAGGCTGTGATAGAGATAATATGTCACTTCCTTTAAATCAAATTGAATTGATCAATGCCTTAATAAAAACTGGAAAGAAAATCATTGCAGTTTTATTCACAGGATCAACTGTTGAGCTTCCATTTATCGAAAATATCCACGCATTACTTAATATGTACTTACCTGGTCAAAGAGGTGGTGAAGCTACTAGAAAACTTCTCTTTGGTGAAAAATGTCCTTGTGGAAAACTATCAGAAACTTGGGTGAAGGAATATTCTGATGTTCCATATCATTCTTCATTTTCTAAGTCTCCGATTGAGGTGTATAAAGAAAGCATTTATGTCGGATATCGTTATTATCAAAAGATAAATAAAGAAGTATCATTCCCTTTCGGTTTTGGATTATCCTATACCTCATTCAAATATGAAAATTTGAATATTGAAATCATTGAAAATCAAATAAATGTAAGTGCAACAATTCATAACACTGGTAAATATTATGGAGCTGAGATTGTTCAGCTTTATGTTAAAGGTGTTAAATCTGATGTATATAAGCCAGTTAAAGAACTCAAAGGTTTTACAAAAGTTTATTTAACACCTGATGAAAAGAAGAGAATAACAATCAATCTAAATTCTGAATCTTTTTCTTATTTCAATATCAAAGAAAACCGTTTTGTGCTTGAAAAAGGTGAATATGAATTCCAGCTTTGTTCTAATTGTGAAAAAGTTGAATTATCAAAAATTATTGAAATCCAGGGTGAAGAGATAAAATCACCATATGATGAAGAAACTTATAATTTGTACGAGAATAAAATTGATGATATTTCCGATGAGGAATATCAAAAAGCTCATAAGATAAACATTCCTTATCTTCCACAGAAAAAGCCGATAACTTTAGAAAGTCGTTTTACTGATTTAAACGAGACTTTCTTTGGTAAGATCTTATTCAATGCTGTCTTATCAGTTGCTAAAAAAGATATGAAAGAAGCATCGAAAATGGAAGAAGGAAAAGAAAAAGATAACAAAATCAAAGGTGCTCTATTTTTAAAAAGAATCTTAGAAAGCAATTCTTTGATCACAATGTCAATGTCGGCTGGTAATAGTTTCCCTTATAATTTTGCAATGGGATTTGTTGATTTATCTAACGGACATATCTTTAAAGGCATCAAAGACTTTTGCTCTCCAATTAAAACTTCAAAGCTTCCAATCGAAGATAAAAAAGAGGTGAAATGAAATGAATGATAAAATATTTAGTCGAAAACTATTTGACAGCAGGATTCACTCTCAAAATGTTACTAATAAAGAAAAATGGTTAGGATACTTATTAGGTCCTTGTGGTGCATTGCTTTTAAATGCTGTTTTAGCCACTTATTTAAATGTTTATTATACGGACGTTTTGAAACTTACAAGTGTTTGGAACGGTGCATTTTTGATCGTATTTCCACTTGTAAGCAAGATAATCGATGCCATCACTAATGTCATCATGGGTTATATCATCGATCGCACAAAGACAAAACAAGGAAAAGCAAGACCGTGGTTATTCTTATCAGCTCCCCTTCTTGCTATAACTGGTGTTTTGTTATTCATCGTGCCAAATAGCAATATAACCTTACAAGTAATTTGGGTAATCGTGAGTTACAATTTGTTTTACAGTTTCTCATTTACCATATACAACATGAGTCATAATCTCATGGTTCCGTTATCCACTAGGAACACTATTCAAAGAGGTGGCTTATCCGTGTTCAACCAAATATCTACCATCATGATGAGCGGTATTTTGGTTGCACTTGTTTTCCCCATGTTGATAATGCCATCTCTTGGAGTAGATCAAAGCAAGTGGATAATTGTCATGTCCGTTTTGTCGATTTTAACACTTCCTTTCACTCTTTTAGAATATTATTTCACCAAAGAGCGTGTCACCGAAGAACAATCGGCAAACGGAAAAGAAAATAAGATACCATTTTTAACTCAGTTAAAGATTGTATTTACAGATAAATATATGTTGATTGTCTTTATTTATTTCTTGATTTACACCCTCGCTAGTTCTTTAAAAAATATCGGATTAGTCTATTATTGCAATTATGTCTTAGGCACTTACAATGATGGAACAACTCAAATGTTAATTTCAGTGATTGGTGGTATTCCGATGGGAATCGGTATCTTTGTTGTCTGGCCATTAGCAAAGAGATTTGGTAAGAGAAATGTCACTTTAGCAGGTTTCTTATTGTATTCCCTTGGAAGTGGTATTTGCTGGGCTGCTAGTGAAAATATAGCGGTTGTTTTAGTTGGACAATTCATCAAAAACATCGGTGGACTCCCTTGTGCTTATGTATTTATGGCTTTATTTGCCGATTGTCTTGATCATCTAGAATGGAAAAGTGGTATCCGATGTGATGGTACGGCAATGTCAGTCTATAACATTTTAGCAACAGCTATCATCGGAGTATCAACTAGTATCTTCAATGCCTTATTATCAAAATCAGGTTATGTAGCTCCAGAAATTCAAAATGGAGTCACAGTAGCATTCACTCAAACTCAACAAGTAAAAGAGGTCATCACCTTCTCCTTTGTCGGGCTTGAGACTATCACTGGAATCATCTTAGCTATCTTATTGCTCGGGTTAAATGTTGAAAAGAACATTTCTAAAAAACAAGTTGATATCAGAGAATATCAAAAAACAAAAGCTTTATCCAATAACGAAGAATGGATTGAACCAGAAGTTAAAGCTAAACAAGATGAAGAAAGATTCCTCTTAGAAAATGAAGAAGCATATATCGCAGCATTGAAAGAAAAATGCAAAAAGAAAAATTTAGATTTTGAAGTTGAACTTCAAAAGCATAAAAAACAAATAGAAGAAAAGCAATCTAAGAAAGAAGAGAAGAAGCGTTTTGAATTTGAAAAAGAGAAAAATAGACAAATCAAAATCAAAGAAAAGAAGAAGAAAAAGTTAGAATCTCTTTCTTCTGAGAAAAGAGATGCCTATTTAAATAGAATCAAAAAACGTCAAGAAAAAGATGAAGAGAAATGGCAAGCTGAACTCAAAAAGGGTGAAAGCTATCGTAACAATATTCAAAATGAGTTATGCAAAGGTAAAACTATATGAAGGCAATAAACTTAAAAACTGAATATTTGAATAATCCTCTTGGAATCGATATTCAGCATCCACGTCTTTTTTGGAATTGTGAGAATGGATTAAAACAAACAGCGTTTCAAATCAAAGCATATACCGATGGAAAACGGCTTTGGGATTCAACTAAAGTAATCAGTTCTTCTATGCATTTTGATTTTCCTCTTTCACTCTCTTCTCGTACACATGTTGACTGGAAAGTAAAACTCTGGGATGAAAATGATGTTGAAGGAGAGTATTCAGACCTTTCTTCATTTGAAATGGGGTTATTGAATAAGAATGATTTTGTAGGTAAATGGATAACTGGAAACTATAAACCAAATAAAAAGAAAAGATATCCAGTTGATTGTTTCAGAAAAGAATTCACAATAAGCAGTTTTAACAAAGCTAGAGCTTATATCACAGCTTGTGGATTATATGAAGCGATGATCAATGAAAAAAGAATAGGTGATTTTATTCTTGCACCTGGTTCTACTGATTACAGAAAGAGAATTCAATATCAAACCTATGATGTGACTGAGTTATTACAAAAAGGTAATAATACCATCACCTTAAAATTAGCTGATGGTTTCTATCGCGGTTCAAATGGTGCTAAAGGAAAAACAAATACATACGGCAAAGAAACTAAATTCTTCTTTCAATTAGAAGTATTTGATGAACCAGATAATAAGACGACTATCATCTCCGATGATTCATGGAATTGGTCAAATGATGGCCCTATTCTTTTTGCTGATTTGAAAGATGGTGAAAATATAGACGCAAATAAAAACCCTTCTTATTCTAGTCATGCAAAAGTAGTTGATTTCATCGCTAATTTAAAAGCTTCCAACAATGTTTTTGTCAAGGAACACGAACACTTTAAACCTGTTAGGATTATCAAAACAAAGAAAGGAAAAACAGTTCTTGAATTTTCTCAAAATATCTCGGGATATCTTTCATTCAAATTGAAAGCGAATAAAGGGGATCGAATTCATATCACTTTAGGTGAAATGCTTGATAGCGATGGTGAATTCACACTTGAGAACGTTCAATGCACATATAAAAAGAAAAAATCTCCATTACAAGAATTCGATTATATCTGCAAAGATGGAATCAACGAATACACAACAAAATTCTTTTATGGTGGTTTTAAATACGCCCTTATTGAAACTGACATCCCCTTTGATAAAGATGATTTCACTGCTATTGCTCTCTACAGTGATTTTGAAGAGACTTCTTCATTTAATTGTTCGAATGAACTCATAAATAAATTGTATGCAAATACATTATGGTCACTAAAAAGCAATTCAACTGATATTCCTTCTGATTGTCCAACAAGAGAAAGAATGGGATGGACTGGTGATAGTCAAATATTCTTCAACACTGCTTCATATCTAACTGATTATGCTTCCTTTTCTAGAAAACATGTCGCTGATATTTTCGATAGACAATGGAAAAGCGGTCGTCTTCCTCAAATCGCTCCTTTTGCTAATGAGGATTGGTTTATGTGGACGATGAATGGATCTGTTGGCTGGGCCTGTGCTGGTGTTTATATTCCTTTATATTTTTACAAGAAATATGGTGATTCTAGAATCTTAGAAAAATATTACGACCAAATTCTAAAATATGCTGACTTTATGATTAAAAGAGCAGGTAAATGGGGTGGTCCATACTCTAAAAGAATCAGATTATCTAAGAAAAACAGAAAATATTTTGTAAATTGTGGTCAATCGTACGGTGAATGGGCAGAACCAAATGATGTTTGTGCCTTTCATTGGTATGATTTTGCCTCTCCCCATCCAGAAGAATCAACTGCCTATACCTACTTCACTTTAAAAAGAGTTTTAGAAATAGCAAAAATTTTAAATAAAGCACAAGATGAAAGATTGAATAAAATAAAAGAATATAGTGAAGGTGCTAAAAATGCTTATCAAGAACTTATTGATAGAAAAGATTTCACTTTAGATACTGATAGACAAGCAAAATTAGTAAGACCTCTATATATGGATTTACTTGATGATAAGCAAACAAAATATGCAAAAGAACGTTTGATAAAAGCTTTGGATAATTACGGATGGAGACTAGGTACTGGTTTCTTATCAACTCCGATGATATTAGATGTTCTTACAGATATCGATATCAAATACGCATATCGATTATTAGAAAATGAAGAAATGCCAGGATGGTTATTCATGCCTAAAAATGGTGCAACTACAATATGGGAGAGCTGGGAAGGTAATTCTACACCATCAAACGGTATTGCATCTCTTAACCATTACAGTAAAGGTGCTGTTGTTGAATGGCTTATCAATACAATGTGCGGAATCAATATCGTTGGTGAAAATAAATTTTTGATTCAACCAAAAGTAGGCGGAAAAGAAACCTTTGCAACTTGTGAATATAAAAGTATTTACGGAAAGGTAGCTTGTGGATGGAGAAAAGAAAACGATAATATCATCTATAAAATTACTATTCCAGCAAACACCTCAGCAAAAGTCATCTTGAATGGTGAAGAAAGAAATTTAGTGAGTGGAAACTATGAATTCACAATCAAAAGCCAAGAATAAAACAATTATATTCTTCATAGTAGCTATAACTTTATATTTTTCTTTGATGACTGTCTTTGCTTTTTATGATTTGAACATATCAATAGCTTTATATGATAAAGAAAGTATTTTTGCTAAGATCTTTGAAACGATTGCTGAAGTCCCATTTAATTTCCTAGCACTAACTAGTTTTACGATACTATTTTTAACTCGTAAAAAAGAAAAGACATTCTTGAATATATTTTTGATGATTATTTATATCATCGGAATGTTAGCATATGGATTTTTGATTGTTTTCTTTGTTTTAAACTATTTAAAAATCAAAAATGCTTGGATTTATGGTTTAAGTTTTACAATACCAATAGACCTTATAACTTACTTTTCTCTTCTACCATTATCAAAAAAAGAAGGAGAAAATTTAAAAAGAATCGCTATCATTGCTGTATTGACTATTTTGATAGAACAAGCAATTATCAATGTTTTAAAATACTCTTGGGGAAGACCAAGAATGAGAGATCTAATCAATCCACAATCTGACTTTAGACCATGGTATTTACCAAATTGGTTTAAACAAGGTGATTCTTTTCCATCTGGACATTCAGCTAATGCTTCATGTATCATCGCTTTCACATTATTACCAGAAATATTCTCAAAAAAGAATAAAAAATTAAAAGTCATAATAAGTTCAATTTTATGTTATGCTTGGATAATTACTGTCATGATTTCAAGAATCATTCAAGGAGCTCATTTTGCATCTGACGTATTAACAGGTGCAACAATAACATTAATCACTTTTTATTTCCTAAAATATAAATTGGTAGATAAGAAACAAGTTTAATACATTACTCATTAAAGATTTGCTAGTTGTTTAGCAAATCTTTTTAATTACCAACTTAAAAAATTAAAAACAAGATAATTATTGCATTTGAATTTCACTAAGGGATTTGCAATGAATATAACTCGATGTACATATATGCTTAATTTAAACTCAATTAGAATTGAACATAATAAATATGAATCAAATTTGCCAATAAAATATATATTAAAATCATAATCTTATATTGATATTTTTTATCCGAGTAATTTATCATTTTTGTTCCGCGTGTTTCGGTATTTCCATCTAAAGCGATTTGATGTTTTTATTCCGACAAATTTTGAATTTTTTTGAACCTATTTTTTCAAAATTTTAAATAATTAATATTCTAATGTTTAGTTTCGTTTATAATATTTCGGTATGAAAAGTGGATTTTTAATCATTGATAAAGACGAAGGAAAAACAAGTACTGATATTGATAGAACAGTTAAAAAAGTCCTTCATGAAAAGAAGGTAGGACATCTTGGAACCTTAGATCCTTTTGCTACAGGATTATTGATTATCGGTGTTAATGATGCAACAAAGTTATTTACCTTAATAGAAGAAGATAAGAAAACCTATACTGCAATATTAAAATTAGGGAAAAGTACAGATACCTATGATCATTTAGGAAAAGTGATAGAAGAAAAAGAAATATATCCATTCACAAAAGAAGATGTTTTAAAAGTATTCAATTCATTTATTGGAAAAACAGAACAAATACCACCTAAATATTCTGCTAAACATATCGATGGTAAAAGAGCATATGATCTAGCATTACAAGGATTTGATATCGAATTAAAACCTCAACAAATAGAAATATTCTCTTTAGATTTGATAGATTATTCATTTGATACTATTACATTTAAAACGACCGTTTCAAAAGGAACCTATATCAGAACCTTAGGTTTTGATATCGCAAAAAGATTGAATAATCTTGGATATCTTTCAAAACTCAGAAGAAATAAAATTGGAAATATCTCCGAAATAGATTCGGTTAAAGAATCAGATATCTCAGATGAAAGACTCATACCACTTAATAAATTCTTCAATTATAAAACTATAGAAGTGAATGATTCGATATTACAAAAGAAAATCAAAAACGGAAATCCGTTATCTTTAAATGAAAATGATGAATTCATCTTTTTCTCAATCAATGATAATTTGATTGCACTCTATAAAAAAGTAGAAAATAAATACCTCTGTTTTAAAAGTTTTAACCATGAATAAATATTGTATAACAATAGATGATAAACTAGATTTAAAAGAAACCTATTTAACAATCGGTTTCTTTGATGGAATCCATTTAGGACACCTAGATTTGATAAATAAGGCAAAATCCCTAGGAGAAGTTTCCCTTCTCACTTTTTCGATGAATATGAAATCCATCCTTAGAAATAAAGAACCAGACTACTTACTCACAAGAGATCAAAAAATAGAAAGATTAGAATCACTAGGCCTTAAAAATTACATCGAATTAGATTTTGATGATAAATTAAAAAACAGTTCAAAAGAAAAATTTATTAATTTCTTAAACACATTAAACCCAAAAGGAATAATCATTGGAAAGGATTTTACCTTTTCTAAAAAAGCAGAAGGAAAAGCAGAAGATTTGAATATCTTAAAAAAACAAGGAATTGAAATCTATATTCTTCCATTAAAAGAAGAAAGCGGAATTAAAATATCAACAACCGAAATCAAATATCTGTTAAAAGAAAATAAGATAGAAAAAGCAAATGAATTATTATCATATAATTTCTATTACGATGGAACTATTATCCACGGAAAAGAAAACGGTAGAAAAATAAATTTTCCTACCGCAAATATGAAGATTCAAAAAGAAAAACTCAAATTGAATCAAGGAGTCTATAAAACAATAACATCAATCGATGGTAAGATTTATAAAAGTATGACCAATATTGGAACTCATCCAACCATCGATGAACTCGATGAAAACATCATTGAAACACATATCATCGATTTTGATGAAGATATTTATAATAAAGACATCCGAGTATTCTTTCTTTCCTATATCAGAGATCAGATGAAATTTGATTCTATGATAGATTTAAAAGAACAACTTGAAAATGATATTAAGATTTGTAAACAGTAAAAAAGACTATGATAAATGACATTTGTGTCAATTCATAGTCTTTATTTTTTAAGCTTCTACTTTATTAGTTGTCTTCTTTTTAGTTGCAGTAGTCTTCTTTGTTGTAGTTGAAGCTTTTTTTGTTGTAGTCTTTTTACTGCTAGTAGTCTTCTTAGCAGTTGTAGTTTTCTTCTTACTAGCTTTTTTCTTCTCTTCTTCTTCTTCGATATCTTTTAAGGTCTTTGGTTTATTGTGAATCGCTTGATAAATCAAGTCTTCCATAGCTTTACCATTCTCATATGAAGAATCTCTGATGAAAGAAAGTTCAGGTATTTTATAGATATCTAGTTTTTTAGCAAGAAGCATACGGATTTTCTTTGCGTTATTATTAAGATATCTCACTAGTTCATCGCATTTGCTTTCTTGAACATGAGAACAATAAACTTTGCAATAAGAATAATCATCAGTAACTTTCACTTCATTGATGGATGCGAAGTTTGTGATGTTATCTTTTAATTCATAAATGATGATTTCACTCAAATTTCTTTGAATGATCTCATTGATTCTACCTTTTTTATCTGCCATATTAACCTCTCTTCACTTCTTCTTCACCGAAAGCTTCTAAGACATCGCCTTCCATGAGATCGAAAGAATCAGAGATTGTAAGTCCGCATTCAAAACCAGTTTGAACTTCTTTGACATCATCTTTGAATCTCTTTAAAGATGATAAGTGAGTTCTTAAAACTAAATCCTTACCGCGGAAAACACGCAATCTGCAATTTGATTTGAAATAACCGTCAGTGACCATACATCCAGCGATTTGTCCGACCTTACTAGCTTTGAATAAGGATCTGACTTCAGCATGACCATAGACAACTTCTTCATAAACAGGGCCAAGTTTTCCCTCTAAGGCAGCTTCGATATCTTCGAGCAATTTATAGATAATATCATATTCTCTGATTTCAACTTTTTGACTCTTAGCTTGGTCTTTGATAGTATTGCTGACTTTGACAGCAAAAGCAAGAATGACAGCTTTAGAAGCATTTGCAAGAGCTAAATCACCTTGAGTGACATCACCAGAGGTGCAATGAAGAATTTGTAACTTAGTACCTTCAACATTGATCTTAGCAAGGGATGATTTCAAAGCTTCAGCACTACCTTGAGTATCAGCTTTGATGACAAGATTGATAGTTGCCATCTCTCCATTAGCAGCATTCAAAGCTGCATTTGCAAGAGAAACGCCAGTATCATTTTTGCCGATGAGTGATTGAGCACGTTTATCAGCAGCAGCTCTTGCTTCTTGTTCAGTTGCAAAAGCCATAAATCTATCGCCAGCAACTGGAACTCCGGATAAACCAGTGACAGCAACTGGAGTAGATGGTGTAGCAACTTTTAAAACCTTATTGAATTCGTTAGCCATTTTACGAACTTTACAATAATATTGTCCGACAGCTAAATAATCACCGACATGTAAGGTACCATTTTGAACGAGTAGGGTTGCCTTAGCACCTTCTCTTTTATCAAGAGTAGCTTCAATAACACTACCGACTGCTGGTTTATTATCGCTAGCTTTGAGTTCGAGAAGTTCGGATAAGGTCAAAAGGCCTTCTAATAATTTATCGATACCTTGATTTCTCTTAGCGGAGATTTCAAACATCATAGTATCTCCACCCCATTCTTCTGGCATCAATCCTAAATTGGAGAGTTGTGTCTTAACTCTTCCGACATCAGCTTGGGGTTTATCGCATTTATTGATGGCGACAATGATCGGTACTTTAGCTGCTTTTGCATGATCTAATGCTTCGATAGTCTGTGGTTTAACACCATCATCAGCGGCGACAACAAGAATGACAATATCAGTGACAGAAGCACCTCTTGCACGCATAGCTGAGAAAGCTTCATGTCCTGGAGTATCGATAAAGGTGATTTTCTTTCCATTGACAGTCTTTTGATAAGCACCAATCTCTTGAGTGATACCACCAGCTTCTCCATTGGCAATTGATGAATGTCTGATACAATCGATGAGGGTAGTTTTACCATGATCAACATGACCCATAATAGTAACGACGGAAGGTCTTGGATCGATATCAGTTTCTTTATTGAAGATAGCAAACTTTGTGTAATCCTCATTGGCTGCATTTTGTTCTTTTTTGAAATCTAAATTGTTGTTGAGACAGATCTCAGCGATCAAATCATCATTCAACATTGAATTCAAAGAGAACATTTTCCCTTGCATCAAGAAATTCTTGATGGTCTCAGTTGCTGAAATGTTCAATTTCTTACAGAGTTGATCAAGTGTCATCGGTCCTGAGTAAATGAATACTCCGTCCTTGACGCCTTCAACTGGTTTCTTAGCAACATTTTGTTTGTTTTTCTTACTCATAATAGACCCTCCTTTATTTACTTTCCATATCTAGTGAAAGAATTTCAAAGATTTTCTTTCCTAGGTTAGGTTCTTTTATTCCGATGGCTTTGACATCTTTTTGATTCAAAATCTCATGGATATTTATATCGCCAGTATATTCAAGAAGCTTGACTTTAGAACTTGAGATTTTAAGCAAATCTTCTTTGCTTCTAACAGAACAAGACTGAGGAAAAATTATAAGATAATTTATCTCATCCTTTTTCAATCTCATCTCTAAGCTTCTTCCGACAAAGACACCTTTTGACTTTCTAAGAAAGCCAAAGTATGTCTCTAATTTTCTTATCATATCATCACTTATCATCTTCAAACCTCAAAAAGAAATTAGAATCTAAATCTTTGTTATATCGTTTTCCTGCACCTTTAATAAAGTACATTTTGACATTCTCTTTAAGAAGATAGAAACCTCTTCCTTTCATCTTTTTGCTTTCATCAAAGACAACTTTAGAATCTACGACTACAAATCTCAACAAGAGATTCTTATCGTATTTCTTTCTTGTGAAAGCATCCATTCTATAAGAAATATATTCCATTCCTTATTTATCTTCGTAATATTTATCGTCCTCGTATTCATCAAGATCGATATCTTCATAATCATCCATTTCGTTTTGTTCTTCTTCTTCCATAGCCTTGAGTTCTTCATCAGTATAGATTGGCATGGCAGTGGCTTGACTTGCGATAGATGGAGCAACATCTTTCTTGGTGTTGTTATCATCTTTCTTCCATCTCTTTCTTGAACGAGTTTCACTTGGACCTTTCTTAGTGGATAAAGCTTGTTCTAATTCTTCAAGAGAAATCTTTGGTTTATTCTTGATTTCTACATGTTCGTAGACTTCTTCTTCCTTCTTAGTAGGTTCAACTTTCTTTTCTTCGAGGACTGGAGTTTCTTCAACTTTTTGTTCTTCGACTACTGGCTTGACTTCTTCAACTTTTTCTTCAACCTTTGGTACTTCAACTACAGGAGTTTCTTCAACCTTGATCTCTTCAATTGCTGGAGTTTCTTCAACCTTCTTTTCTTCAACAACTGGAGTTGTTTGTTTCATTTCTTCATCAACTTCAGCTTCGATTTCACTAACTTCATCATTATCAACAACATCAGTGATAACTTCTTCAGGTTCTTTTTCACCAGCGAGTTTTCTGACTTCTTGAACTGGTGTATTCTTCAAATTCTCTTTGATAGCTTCATCAGCTGTCAAAACAGAAATTGTGCATTTAGTAATCTTACTTGCCAATCTGACATTGACACCTTGAGTACCGATAGCAACACCTTGAGTACCATTGGTGACAACACAGGTGACATTAGGGAAGACATATCCTCTATCATTTTCAAATTCTTCGAAGTGAACATTTGAATCGAAGAAATCTTCTGGGCATGTCATACCGATGACAACGGCTGGCTTCATAGCTTCGATGATTTGAAGAGCTTTGTTTTGCTTGTAAACGATGATATCAATCTTTTCAGCTCCAAGTTCAGCATTGACGGCTCTGATACGTCCAGATTCTGGACCGACACAAGAACCGACTGGATCGATATTTGGATTTTCACTTTCAACGAAGATCTTAGTTCTCTTACCTGGCTCTCTAGCGATATCTTTGATTACGATGACACCGCTTTGAATTTCTGGAACATTCTTCTCAAGAAGTTTCTCGACGAAGATTTCATCAGTTCTAGAGATGACAAGTGAAGGAGGATTCAATTTATCAGAAACTGCTTTTAAGAAAACAGTGACTTTATCTCCGACTTCAAATTTATCAGTTGGAAGGATATCTCTCTTTCTCAAGGTACCTTGAGCTTTACCAAAGCTGACTTCATAACTCTTAGATTCTTGATCAACTTTGATGATAGTACCTTCGATCAATCCACCGATTTGATTGGAATAGACAGAGGTGATAGCTGACTTAGAAGCATCCTTTAACTTTGCAGCATAGAGTTGTTTGACTCTGCGTACATATTTCTTAGTCAATTTAGAGATATCAAATGGAATTTTGATAGTATCTCCAATATGAACTATCTTTTTGCTATATTGTTGAGCATCTTCTGGAGAGATTTGATAAGCATCATCGATGATATCATCTTCAGCAACGACTGTCTTGATATCATAGATTTCCCACTTTTTGTATCCGTTTTTGAATTCGACTTCAGCCTTGATGAGTTCCTTAGCTGGATCTGTGCTATCCTTATCACGGAAAAGACCAGGATATGACCATTCAAGATAGGCTTGGGTCATAGCGGTTTTGATGATTTCAATGAGTTTTTCTTCAGAGACCATCGAATCGCTTTGAACATCAGAAAAGGCTTGAATGAAAGCTGCGTTATCAATTTTTCCGTTGATCTTTTTGATTTCTTCAGATTTTCTTCTGCCTTTTTTCTTAGGTGTTTCTTCAATGACTTCACCTGTTTCTTCATCAATCATAATTTCTTCTTCAGACATGTTACATTTCTCCTTTAATATATAAATGGCTTATGCCTTGTAACCCATATAAATGTTTTTGATATCTTCTTTTTTCAAAGAGACTTTCTTCTTTCTTCCTTTGATGAAATA
Organism: uncultured Prevotellaceae bacterium; assembly: GCA_963653505.1. Lineage (GTDB taxonomy): Bacteria > Bacillota_I > Bacilli_A > RFN20 > CAG-288 > Enterosoma. The sequence goes on along the minus strand of CAVJWL010000004.1, from coordinate 58,773 downwards.
TTGAACTGTGATGTTCTCATCATCTTTCAAAAGAAGTAATGCAAGAATTTTCTCACCAGTTTTCAAAGTGATATCAAGCCATTGATCGACAAATCTATCCAAGATATCGAATGGAATATTTCTCTCGCTACCACCGGAAGATATGTCAAGCAAATATGCTTCATCACTATCATCGATTTCATCGATGAGCGGATTGACTTTATCAGTGAATTCTTCTATCTCTTTCATCGAGATATCGAAGTACTTATCGATGAGCACTTCTAATGTCGGCCCATTCTCGCCACTTTTAATAAATTTGAAGCTGACAAGGACTAAACCTAATTCAGAAGCAGTTTTTTCACAAACTTCTTTGATTTTATCTTGTAATTCTTGTGTCATGAAACCTCCTAGAAAAAGAAAGAGTGAACCCAGAACGGGTTCACTCTTAATATTTCATTAAGAATGTATATTAGGACTGACCTAATAACTAGAAGCACAAATTTCTAGCGAGAAAATTATATCAAAATTGAGAATTTGAAGTCAACATTTAAAATTTAAATTGTGATACAAAATGAGCAAATTTGTATAATAGATACCAATATTATTTATTTTTTTAAGTTTAAAAAAATTTTAATAAAAAAAACACTTTATAGTAGTATAATTTTTTAGCATTAAAGAGAGGCTAATTATGATAAATAAAGTATCAGATGCGTACAAACGCTACTGGAAAGAGTTAGTCTTTGGTCCTACTTTGAAAATGATAGAGGCCATCTTTGACTTACTCATTCCTTTAATTATGAAAGCAGTCATCGATTTATCAAATGGTAAATCAAGAGATGTTGTCACCGATAAAATCGGTAACTTCATCAAATTATTTGGAACTTGGGTAGATAATCCTACCTTAAATTATGCCCTCATCGGAGGAACTATCATCCTCATAATGGGTATCTTAGGATTCGCTACTACCATGGTAACTCAATATATAGCTGCTAAAACAGCTGTCAATGTTGGTACCTTAGTGAGAGATTCTTTATATAAGAAGATATTATCTCTCAGCAAGAAAGAAAGAGAAGAAATAGGAAACAATAAACTTCTCACTATCTTAAACGCAGATTCCTATCAAGTACAACAAGGTGTTTTAATCTTCATCAGATTGATTGTAAGAGCTCCATTCATCATCCTCGGTGCCCTTATCATCTCTTTGATATTGAATTGGCAAATAGGTTTGATCTTCTTATGCATCATCCCACTTATATTACTTGTAGTCTTTGTCATCATGTCAAAAGCTAGTAAAGAATATCTTTCCATCCAAGGAAAGTTAGATTCACTCAGCAATAAAACAAGTGATACCTTAGATGGTGCTAAAGTCATCCGTGCTTTCAATAGAGAAGATTATGAAAATAAAAAATTCGAATCAGCAACTGCTGATTATGAAAAGAATGCGATAAAGGTTGGTAAACTCAACGCCTTCATCAATCCGCTCACCTTTGCAATCATCGCTCTTGCCACAACATTTGTCATTCTCTTCGGTGGACTTCCAATCTTTGAAGCTAGTGAAAATACAGCTTTATCATCAACTGTCATCACAGAAGTCGCTTATTTAGCTCAAATCTTCACTACCTTAGTTCAACTCACAAATGTCGTCATGGTCTTAACTAAGGCTAACGTCTCTTCAAAACGTGTCGATTCTGTTTTGAAAATCACTCCAAAAATTGTCGATAAAGAAGATGCCATCACTAAAGATATCAAAGATGGTGATGAAATTCTTTCCTTCAATTCTGTTTCTTTAGGTTATAAAGATAGCGGTAACTTAGCTCTTACTGATATCGATTTCAAAATCAATAAAGGACAATCACTTGGTATCATCGGTGGAACTGGTAGCGGTAAATCAACGCTTATCAATCTTGTCGAACGTTTCTTAGATGCCTCTAGTGGTGAAGTGAATTATAAAGGTGTCAACATTAAGGATTACCGTTTACAATCACTTAGAAATGAAATCGGATTCGTTCCTCAAAAATCAGTATTATTCAAGGGAACTCTTGAATCCAACCTTAGGATGAGCAATCCAAATGCTAGTGAAGAAGAGATGACCTCAGCGCTAAAAAATGCGATGGCTTATGACTTTGTTTCTAAATATGATGATTATTTAAATCACGAAGTTGAAGAAGGTGGTAAGAATTTCTCTGGTGGTCAAAGACAACGTCTTTGTATCGCAAGAGCTCTTGTTAAAAATCCAGAGATTATCATCCTTGATGATTCAACCTCAGCTCTTGATCTTCTCACCGATAAAACTGTCAGAGAGAATATTCATAACAACTACAAAGGAATCACTAAAATCATCGTCTCTCAAAGAGTTTCTACGGTCAAAGATTGTGATTTAATTCTTGTCTTAGAAGCTGGTAAAATCATCGGCAAAGGAAATCACGAAGAATTATTAAGAGATTGTAAGGCTTACTATGAGACTTATGAATCTCAAACTAAAAAGGAGAATCGATAATTATGGATTACAAAAAACGTTTCTTCTCATATCTTCTTCCTCAAAAAGGAAAAATTGTCGCTGTCTCTATCTCAGTTCTTTTATTCTTAATTGCTCAATCAAGTCAACCATACATCGTCGGTAAAGCTCTTGATGCTGCTACAAATGCTGATAAGACATTGTTCTTCACCTTGATCTTCATCACTTTAGGTTTATCTATCATCGGTGCTATCGCCGATTTCTTCTTTGAATATTATGTTCAAGTCATGACTCAAGAGATGATCATGGAAATGAGAAATGATGTCTATAAGAAGATAAATAAAGTATCTGTCGGTACCTTATTTAAACAGACCAATGGTAATCTTGTTCAACTCGAAATCGGAGATATCGAAAACATCGCTAACGGTCTTTTCTCAGTCTTCAAATCATTAATTGAAGGAGTCCTTGCTATCGTCATCACTTTGATAATGATGTTTGTCACTAACTGGATTCTTGCAATCGCAGTCTTCGTTCTCTCTCCACTTTCAATCATCGTCTCAAGATTTGTCGCTAAATTCTCACATAAATATTTCAAAAAACAAGCAAAGCTTCAATCCAATTTGACTGGTATTTCAATGGAAGCTATCAACAATTCCGATGTCCTTCAATCATTGAATTATCAAGAGACAAGTTTGAATACTTTCAAAGAGAATGATGAGATCTTAAGAAAAGAAGGTAAGATAGCTCAATTCTCAGCTTCTTGGACTAATCCATGTACAAGACTTGTCAATAACACTATCTATGCTATCATCGGTATCGGTGGTATCATCATGATTGGATTCACTACTTCTTATCCAATCTTAGCTATGACAATCGGTAAGCTTTCATCATTCTTAAGCTATACTACAAGTTACACTAAGCCATTCAACGAAATCAGCGGTGTCTTAAGCGAATATGAAACTGCTGTCTTCTCATTCAAGAGAATCAACGAATTCTTAGAACAAGAAGATGATGTCGATAATGGAACTGAAGATGTTTCAAATATTGAAGAGATCACTTTCGATCATATGGATTTCTCCTATGAACCGAATCAAAGCTTAATCGAAGATTTCAATCAAGTTATCCACAAAGGTGAAAAAGTCGCAATTGTCGGTCCTACTGGTGCTGGTAAATCAACACTTATCAATGTTTTGATGAGATTCTACGATCCAACTAAAGGTCAAATCTTATTCAATGGAAAATCAGGAACTAGCATTTCCAAGCCTAATTTGAGAAAGAACTTCGGTATGGTTTTACAAGAGACATGGATTTTCTTTGGTACTGTCATGGAAAATGTCAGATATGCAAAACCAGAAGCAAGTGATGAAGAAGTCATCGATGCTTGTAAAAGAGCTCATGCTGATAACTTCATCAAGACCTTACCAGATGGATATGATACCGTTGTCTCTGCTAAAGAAGGTTTGAGTGAAGGTGAAAGACAGATGCTCACTATTGCAAGAGTTATGCTTCTTGAGCCGGATATCATCATCCTTGATGAAGCCACTTCCAATGTCGATACTAGAACTGAAAAGCTCATTACGGATGCTTTCGATCAGATCATGAAAGGCAGAACTTCAATTGTCATAGCTCATAGATTATCAACAATCAGAGAAGCTGATTGTATCCTTGTCTTAAAAGATGGTCATATCTTAGAGACTGGAAATCATGATTCTTTGATGGCAAAACAAGGTTTCTACTACTCACTCTATTCTTCTCAATTCAAATAAAAATTTAGCTTTTAGAATCGTATATGGTTCTAAAAGCTTTTTTTAATAATCGAAATATCAATACTCTCTAATAATGAATCGAAAAATAAACATATTATTAAGAAATAGTTCAAGTAAAGCAATATTTTGTGTATAATATTATCAACGCAAACGATTACGGAGGATTTTATGAGTTTCAAAATTAAAAATGCAAGAGATGAAAATGAAAGAATTAAAATTAAATTATCTTCATTATTTAAATTAAACGAAAATGAATTTATCGATTACATCTGTCTTTCTTTTAAAGATGACTCTTTTCTTGTTTTAAAAAGCAAAAAATCATTCTTATTATTAGAGAATTTGATGTGTGATCAATCAATATTCACTTTCTTTAATAATTTGGATAAGAGTAAATCCTATCTTCTAGATATAGATTTTCATTCTCTCATTGATGAATCAGATAATATCATTTCAATAGATGTTCCAATCATAGAAAAAATAGATGAAATAATAAATGACAACATCAACTTCGGTGGATATCTCAATGAAAAAGGAGAACATATCATCGATTTGAAATGTCAAAATGTCTCACCTCATTATGATGTTAACCTTCTTTTAGGTGATAGAATGGACTTTCCAAAACCTTTACAAAGTACACCTAAAAGCGTGGTCAATCGTTTCTTTCAAGGATCCTTTAGAGCTCATTCTTCCTATCAAGTTTTAGCTACTACTTGGGGATTAAGACCTGAAGAAAATGGTTTCAATGCAAATCGTCAATTTTATATTTTAGAAGATGGAAAGCAGATTTTTTATTCAGCTAAAATCGATGATATGATTCAAGAAGCCACCTGTATTCATTCAGTAAATCATTCTTCGATCATCTATAAACATAAATCAGGTCTGACGATTAAAAGAGATATTTTCATTCTTCCACAACTTAAGGATCTACCAGATGCTGTTGAAGTACAAATGATTTCAATTACAAATGAAACTGAAAAAATAAGAAATCTCAGCATTGTTTATACTGGTATGTTCGGTTTTTCAAATCCACATTGTCAAGAAGAAGATGTTATTTATTCTACCTTAATATCTCAAGCCCAGGTGATTCAAAATGAAAGAAAAGAAATTGTTGCTATTACACCTGATTATTATCCTGAATATTTCAAACGTGAAATGCGTTTTTGCATTCTAAAAGATGATGATTCCTATGCTTCTTCTTTTACTACTGATTACACTAATTTTATCGGAAGAGGTAGTTTAGAAGCTCCAGAACATCTCTCATTTCTAGATAATAAGCTCTATTTAAAAGGTCCTAATTTCTTCGCCTTAGGTAAGAGTTTTGTCTTAAAGCCACACAATACCAAAAGCATTGATACTTTCACTGGAATGGTTGAGGCTAAAGATACAAAAGGCGATGATAATATCTATCAATTAAAAGTACAAATAGATAGTCTTTTAAGAAATTACCCAATCAGATATGTTCTTTCCAATGCCCTTAAACAAGTCAAAAATAAGTCGATTAAATATTCTTCTTTTTTGCAAATAGAAAATTCAAAGGATTCTAATTTTAAAAATTATGTTAATCACAATCTTCCTTTCCAAGTTTTATACCAGACATTTGTGAGCAGAAGTTTTGCAATGACTCAAAAAGGATATCGTGAAATCGGCTTCCGTGAGATTCAAGACCTATACGCATCTATGTATTATTTTTATGGTTGCGGTAAGAAAGATATAATTAAGAAACTTCTTTCTCAATGGATTGAAAATGTTCACTCCTTTGGTTTTGCTAATCACAATTTTTTCTTTGTCGGAAAAGAACCTGGGATGTGCAGTGATGATTCTTTATGGTTGATCTTTGCTATTTTCTACTATTTGAATTTGACTGATGATTATGAATTCTTAAATAAAAAATTCATCATGGCTGATAAAAATAAAAAGCGAAGTCTTTATGAAACATTAAAATCTATCATCACTTATTCTTCAATGATATCAATTGGAAAACACAAACTTCCACTTCTTGACTGCGCTGATTGGAACGATTGCCTTCGCATCGACCCTGATTATTTAAACGGAATCGAAAAAGAAAAAGCCTATCAAACTCAATTGAGAAAGAACAAACAAAAATTTGGTGTTCCTTTTGTAAACGAATATTCTGAATCGATAATGAATGGATTCCTTTTAGTTATCGCATTGAAAGATATGATAAAAATAGCAACTAGAAGAAATGATATTTCATATGTCGAAACATTAAAAAATTTATGTAAAGAAAAAGAAGATTCATTACAAAATAACGCATATATCGATGGTTATTTTGCAAGAGTTCTCATCAATAGAGAAAACGAAAACCACATTTCATATATCGGAAGTAAAGGGGATAAATTATCTTTAGAAAAGAACTGTCTTGGTTCTTATTATCTGAATTCTTTCTCTTGGTCATTACTTAGTGATGTAGCTAGTGAAAAACAAATAGAAGAAATGTTAGACAATGTCGTCGATAAATATCTCAAAACTAAAGCTGGATATCGACTTTGTACAAGTCATAATCTTTCATTAGCAGGAGCTAAATCTTCATCCACTGATCATTATTTTGTCGGAGATAGAGAGAACGGTGGTGTCTTCAAACATGCGACAATGATGTTTACAAAGGCACTTCTATATAGAGCCAAAACTGTTAAAAATGAAGAATTGAAAAAGAAAATGGTAAAAGATGCCTATTATATGTTAAATCTTGTTTATCCATACAAGACTTTGGATGATGTTTGTCTTTACAAAGGAAATCCGAGATTTTGCACCCAATATAATAATTCTAATACCATGGAAAATATCGGCCCGATGTTAAGCGGTACGGCTTCTTGGTTGACACTGACTATTTTAGAGGCTCTCGGTATAAATATTGAAAATAATAAATTATCGATAATACCGATGTTAGATTTAAAAACTGCAACAATCACTTATGAATTGAATATCGAAGATACAATCTATTCAATCACTATCAAAAAGAAAAGAGGTGATGTTTGCGATGAAAATAAAAAAACAGTCACTTTAGATGGAAGACAAATTACATTCCCGCTTGAAGTTGCAAAAGATTACGAAAAACATGAAATAAACATTTCATATCTATAAGATGATAGACAAATAACGTATAAAAAGTATAAAAATATGTAAAAATCATTTGATTTATTAAGCACAAACGATTACATTATCATTGTTTAAGGATTTGAGAAGAAAAATGGTAAAACTTAAAGATATAGCTAAAGCTTGTAACACCTCCGTTGCAACAGTCAGCAGAGCACTAAATGGTTCTTCCGAATTATCAAAGGAAACCATTGAAAGAATTTTAAAAATTGCTAAGGAAATGGGCTATGTACCAAATGCTTATGCAAGAGCTTTAAAGAGCAAAAAATCCTACAATATCGGTGTCATCTACTACGATGCTACTTACGGTGGTTTAAAACATGAATATTTCTCATCGATTTTAAATTCTGTCAAAGTCGAAGCTGAATCCAAAGGTTTTTGTATCACCTTCCTTTCAAAAAGAACAAATAAAAATATGACATACTTGCAACTTGCAAGATATCTCAATATGGATGGTGTCATCATTGTCAGTGAAGAATTCGATAATCCTGAAATCATCGAACTGGTCAATTCCGATTTTCCAGTTGTAACTATCGATTATATCTTCAATTCCTGTACTGCTATCATGTCTGATAACACCGAAGGAATGAAAAAATTAGTTCATTACGCTTATAATCTTGGACATAAAAAGATCGCCTTCATCTACGGTGAAAAGACTGATGTCACTAAGAAAAGACTAGCTAGTTTCTATGCTGGAATGAAAGAATGCAATCTTCAAATCAACGATGAATTCATCCTTCAAGGAGCCTTCCACAATCCTAAAGCTTGCGGACATCAAACAAAAGAATTGATGAAGTTGAAAGATCATCCAACCTGTATTTTTTCAACCGATGATATCTCGATGATCGGTGCTTTATCCGCTTTGACTGAAATGAAATACGAAGTTCCAAAAGATGTCTCAGTCATCGGATATGATGGAATTGAACTCTCTCGTATATTCAGACCTAAATTCACAACCTATATTCAAAATTCTGAAGAACTCGGGAAAGAAGCTGCAAAAAAACTCATTGAGAGAATCGAATCTCCGGAGACCTTCATCCCAACTACTATTACAATCAACGGACAAATTCAAGAAGGTAGCACAACATCTAAAATCGATAAATAAAGTTATAACAAAAATGTTAAAAGCCATACTCTATAAGAAATCTTATGAAGTATGGCTTTTTGTTTTGATTATCCTTTAACAGCTCCTGAAGTGAGATTTTTAATGATCGCTTTGGAGAAGATTAGATAAACGATAACAACAGGGATAACAGAAATCATCATCAACATATATATTTGTCCTAAATCGAAAGTATCGGGGTTACTAGCCTTAAGTCCAGCGATGACTAGTGGAAGTGTTTTATATCTATCTTGTTGAAGAAGAAGAGCAGGGACAAAGTAATTGTTCCAATTAGAGACGAAAGCGAAGATGAATTGAACTGCGATAGCTGGTTTCATAATCGGAAGAACAATACGATGGAAGATTCCGATTTCACTATATCCATCAACTCTAGCTGCTTCAATGACTTCAAATGGAAGGATTGATTCCATATACTGCTTCATATAGAAATAAGTGACAGGCGATGAGATTGTTGGAAGTATCAAGACCCAAATCTGATTGAGCATATGAAGTTGAGTGTAGATGAGAACAAGAGATAAAGCAGAAACTTGGGTTGGAATCATCATGATGATGAGAATGAATTTCTCGATGAACTTTCTACCTTTGAACTGATAGATATGAGTAGCATAGGCAGTTAAAGCTGAGAAATAACAAGTCAAGAATGATGAAGTGAAAGAGATGATGAGAGAGTTTCTAAAACCGTATCTTATCGGAATGTTCGGATTCGAAAATAAATTCTTCCAGTTGGTGATAAATGAATCTCCAAACCACCAATTGAACCCTTTTTGAATCTCAGCATTAGAATGAGAACAATTGATGATAAGAGTATAAAATGGGAAGATACATATGAGAGTCAAAATGATCAAAAAGATATAGACAAATGTTCTGTAGATGTTGAGTGATATTTTTTCATTCCTAAACTTTTTTTCTTTATCATTTCTAACCAATTGGGTATTTTCTAATCTATTTACTTGACTAGGCATTTTTCTTACCTCCCATTGAGTTGAATTCTTTTCTACTCATGCTTCCTTTAAGCCATCTTTCTCTCTTCTTTCTTTCCTTAGCTTCAGCTTTAACAGCGTTATAAGTAGGAACAAGAGTTTTGAATACGATGATAGAAAGGATTCCAGTGAACAAGAAGATGATAACAGATAAAGCACCTGATAATCCGTAATTCTTACTGACAGAGATCATATCATTGAGATACATCATAATGGTCTTAGATCCGTTTTCTGGACCACCAGTTGCTTTTGTGAAGATTTGAGCAGCATCGAATAATTGTAAACCACCGATCAATGATGTGACTAAAACATAGACGAATATCGGCATCAAAAGTGGCATTGTGATCTTCCAAAATGTTCTAAAAGAACCAGCACCATCAAGTCTTGCGGATTCAAAGATTGATTCATCAATTCCCATGATTCCAGACATCAATAAGATAGCTGTATTTCCAAACCACATGAGCCAGTTGATGAAGGCGATGATAATTCTTGTCCATTGCTTGCTGCTTTCAAAGGGGAAGGCTTTATCTAAAATACCAGTTGACATGAGTATTTGGTTGATAGGACCAGAATCTGAGAAGAGAACTAAGAACATCATACCAAAGGCACTTGCCATAATTAGATTTGGCATATAGGTGATTGCTTTAAAGAAACCAGAGGCTTTAAGTTTTAATCGAGAATCAGTAAACCAAATCGCTAAAAGTAAAGATACGATGATTTGAGGTATGAAACCGATGATCCAGATGAGCACTGTATTTCCTAAATATTTCCAAAATGGTGAATCAGCAGCTAATAATTTTGCGTAGTTAGCAAAGCCGACAAAATTAGGACCGATTTGTTTTAAACCACCTTTGAAATAATATTCAAAGAAAGAGAAATATCCTGTTTGAAGGAGTGGAAATAACTGAAATACTAAGAAGACGATGACAAAAGGAATCAAGAATAGATATCCATATTTTGCATAAGATACCTTATTATTTCTATGGTGTTTTCTTTTATAAAACCTTTTCAAAGTGAAATTCATGATGATTCCTCCTTAGAAAATGGCTTCTTCTGTCTCAGAATCAAAGATATGACAATGATTTAAATCCATGCAGAACTTGACTGTTTCACCTTTTTCAATATGGTGATTGGATGGGAATTTAGAAACGACATCTTGATAGGCAAAGTTTGTATGAACATAATATTCATTTCCTAAAAGCTCAGCAAGGATGACCTTAGCTTCAAATAAAGAATCCGGATACAAAGTCGCATGATATCCATATCCTTCATACATATCCTCAGGACGAATACCGAAGACGATTTTTTCAGGAATATTCTTATCTTTAATAAGGGCTTCAGGAAGTTTTACTTTTTGACCAGTGATGAATGTCACATAGCCGTTTTCATATTTAGCATCAAAGAAATTCATGGCAGGTGACCCGATGAATCCAGCGACAAATCTATTGACTGGATGATTGAAGATTTCAATCGGAGTTCCTATTTGTTGTACATAACCATCTTTCATGATGACAATACGAGTAGCCATTGTCATAGCTTCTGTTTGATCATGAGTGACATAAATAGTTGTCGTATTGAGATTATTGTGAAGTTTGACAATTTCGCTTCTCATCTGGACTCTCAATTTAGCATCGAGATTGCTGAGTGGTTCATCCATCAAAAGAACTTTGGCATGACGAACAATAGCTCTACCTAAGGCGACTCTTTGTCTTTGACCACCGGATAAGGCTTTTGGTTTTCTATCGAGATATGGTTCGATTTGTAAAATTCTCGCTGCGTTAGTAACTCTTTCATTTATCTCTGCTTTAGATAAATGCATAACTTTTAACGGGAATGCCATATTGTTATAAACGCTCATATGAGGATAAAGAGCATAGGATTGGAAGACCATCGCAATTCCTCTATCTTTTGGAGCGACATCATTTACAAGATTTCCATCGATAAATAGGTTTCCACCTGAGATATCTTCAAGACCGGCAATCATTCTCAAGGTTGTAGATTTACCACAACCGCTAGGTCCGACAAAGACGATGAATTCATGTTCCTTGATGTCGATGGAAAAATCATGAACTGCATGATAGCCATTATCGTAGATTTTATTGACACCTTGTAAAGAGACAAATACTCCTTCAGGAGCATCTTTTGATAATAATTCATCTTTCTTTCTCTGTTCTTCAAGAAGTTTTCTACCTTTTTCTTTTTCAGCTTTTTCTTTCTTCTTCTTTTCGACATATTTTTTTAATGGTCTGAAATTGAACTTAACCTCATCATCATTGTTCATTTTTTTGCCCTCCTTTTTTAAAAGACTACTTCGACATCATATTCTTTGATGTCATTATTATACCTGACCAATGTGTCTTCTTGTTTCTTTCCATTGACAATAATTTCATATTTCCCTAAATTTTGATTTTTTATCTTGATATTAAAGACATAGGAACGTATTTTTCTAGTGACTTCTACTTCTTTGAAGTTATGACTGAGACATGGAGTTATTCTTAAACCATCTAGCTCAGGTTTAATTCCCAGCAAGCCTTGACTCAAACATACAAATGACCAAGTTGCACTGCCAGTAAGCCATGAATTTTTAGCTTGACCGTATGATTTTGAACTTCTACCAGCGATCATCTGAGAATAGACATATGGTTCTGTTCTATGAATATCGCTGTTTTCTTCAATATAACTAGGGGCATTTTTCTTGTATAGTTCAAAGGCTCTTTCAGGTTCATTTTCAACACAACAAGCAAGTGTTAACCATGGATTATTATGATTGAAAACAGAACCATTCTCTTTAACTCCCGGTGGATAAGAAGATACCTCTCCTAATTCTAAATGATATTTAGTATATGGTGGATATAAGATTTCTGCACCATAATCATTCACTAAATATTTGAAAGAAGCATCGATTGCTTTTTTACCTAGACCGCTTTCTTTTCCAATGCCTGCCATCGTACAAAATCCTTGTGGCTCAATATATATTTTTCCTTCTTCACAAGAAGAAGAACCAACTGGATTTGAATAAGCATCATAAGCTCTAATGAAATATCCTTCACTGTAATCAAATCCATATTTAACACAAGCTTCTTCTATCTTATTCACATATTCATTAATATAGTTAGCATCTTTTTCTTTATTGATATGCTTAGCAATTTCTATGAATTCATTTCCGTATTTTACAAACATACCTGCGATGAAAATAGATTCAGCAATATGCGTATCATTGTTTTCAACTGTTTGGAATGATTCACCATCAACTTTTGAAAAGCAATTGAGATTCAAACAATCGTTCCAATCAGCTCTTCCGATGAGTGGAAGTCCATGAGGTCCAAGATTTGTAATCGTATGATTCAAAGATGCCATCAAGTGATCGTATAATGGTCTTTCACTTCCTGCTTTATTATCAAATGGTGTCATAATATCAAGGATTGAATAATCACCTGTTTCACGGATATAGCTAGATACTGCTCCAACTAACCATAAAGGATCATCATTGAAGCCAGATCCTATATCGGCATTTCCTTTCTTATTCAAAGGCTGATATTGGTGATATGTAGAACCATCTTCAAATTGAATTGAGGCAATGTCAAATATTCTTTCCTTAGCTTTTTCTGGTATCATATGAACAAAACCGAGAAGATCTTGACAAGAATCTCTAAATCCCATACCTCTACCTGTACCGGTTTCATAGTATGAAGCACTTCTTGACATAAGGTAAGTGATCATACACTGATATTGATTCCAGATATTCGCCATTCTATCAAATCTTTCATCATTGCTTTTAACTTTGAAATTGGATAAAAGATTTTCCCAATATTCTTTTAGAGATGCAAATTCTTTTTTGACATTCTCAGTATCAAAATATTTCTTTTGAAGAGCATAAGCTAATTTCTTATTCGGTTTATTTTCTTCATCCCATTTTTCATCTTCTTTATTTTCAACAAATCCTAAAAGAAATACTAATTCAATCTCTTCATGAGGATTTAATTCTAAATCAAAACGATGGCATGCCATAGGATAATAATCATGGACTATGGAATTGTAAGAAATACCTTTTAAAACAGCATCAGGAGATGAAAACCCGTTTTCTAATCCTAAGAAAATATCTCTATCAGTATCAAAACCATCATGCTTTCTTGAACATGCAAAGAAAGAGAAGTGATTTCTTCTTTCACGATATTCAGTTAGGTGATATACACAGTTATCATCAACTTCAACTTCTGCTAAATTCAAATTTCTTTGATAATTGTTAGCATCATCAACAGCATTGTATAGACAAAATTCAACAGCACCATAAAGAGAGAATGTTTTTTTCTTGTCAGTATCATTTTTTAAAACAAGATGATTGATTTCACAATTATCGTGAAGCGGAACAAAACATGTGAGTTTAGCATTCAGACCATTTTTTGATGTTTCAAAAATAGAATAGTTCATTCCGTGTCTGCACTTATAAGAATCAAGTTCTATCTTAAGAGGTAAATATCCAATGTTCCATAAAATATCACCTTCTTTGACATAATAGAATCTTCCAGAGACATCTCTTGGTACGTTATTATAACGATAACGAGTAATTCTTCTTAGCTTTGCATCTTTATAGAATGAATAACCTCCACAGGTATTGGAAATCAAAGAGTGGAAGTTTTCAGTTCCGAGATAATTGATCCATGGAAGCGGTGTATGCGGTGTTTCAATCACATATTCTCGGTTTCGATCATCAAAATGTCCAAATTTCATAAACATTTCTCCTTTTTTTGTTCTTAATTGACAATTTTCTTTGTAATTAAGTAGTGCAAACGATTGCGTTTGCTAATTTAAGTATAACCGCATTTAAGAAAAAATCAACTAAAAATATTCTCAAAAAAATTTTTTTAGGCTCTAAATATAATATATTATATTTAAATTCGCCTTTTCTTTTTTTATTTTCAAATGTTGTTGACAAATGAAGGATGACAAAACTATAATGTTGGCGTAACCGATTACGGAAGCCCTTACAAATCATCAGATGTCAATCGATGATTCTAGGACAAGGAATGGCGATCCTTTCTTAATTCGCTTATGTTGGAAAAATAGCGCAAAAAAAGGAGGTAATTATGAAAAAGAATTTATTTGCCCTATTAGGTGCCGTCGCAGTTGGATTCGGTCTTGTCGCTTGTTCTAATGATAAAGATAGTGGAAAGAGCAGTACTACAGAAACTGATAAAACTATCAATATCCGTTGCTGGAACACAGAATTTATGGAAAGATTTGAAAATTTCTATAAAGATAAAATCGAAAAGAATTTAGGCGAAAAGAAATATCTTCTCAAATCTGGTAACACTGTTGTTTTTAATATCGTCGCAAATGATGATAACGCTTATCAAAATGCCTTAGATGCAGCTTTACAAGCTGATGATAATGCAAAAGCATCAGACAAGATTGATATGTTCCTTATGGAAGCTGATTACGCAAAGAAATATATCGAAACAGATTACACCTTAGATATCAAAAAAGATGTCGGTTTAACCGATACTGATTTAGGTGATATGTATGATTACACTAAAACTGTTGTCACAAATACTGAAGGTGTTTTAAAAGGTGTCTCTTGGCAAGCAACTCCAGGTCTTTATGCCTTCAGAAGCGATGAAGCTGAAAAACTTTGGGATGATTATCCAAAAGATAGTGAAGGTGCTGAAACTCAAGCTGCCTTTGTCCAATCAAAAATCAACACTTGGGATAAATTCAATGCCGTTGCAGCCTTAGCCAAAGAAAAAGGTGTCAAGATGCTCTCTGGCTATGATGATTCTTATCGTACTTTCTCCAATAACGCAAAGCAAGCTTGGGTCACTGAAGCAAAAGATGGTAAATTGACAGTTCATCTTGATGACCAAATCAAGAGTTGGATTAAACAAACTAAAGAATTCTCAACTAAGGGTTATAACAACAAAACTTCTTTATGGGATACTAGTTGGGCAAAGGATCAAGGTCCTTCTGGTGATGTCTTTGGATTCTTCTATTCAACTTGGGGTATCAACTTCACTTTGTTAGGAAATTCTTTAGCTGATTCAACAGCTGAACAAAAACTTGGAAATGGTCTCTATGGTAAATATCGTGTTTGCCAAGGTCCTGCTTCATATTATTGGGGTGGCACTTGGTTAGCAGCATCTAAGAACTGCAACAACATCGATGATGTCAAAGATATCATGAAGACAATGACTTGCGATGCTACTGTTGCTGAAAAGATAACAAGAGAGACTCAAGATTATACAAATAATAAAACTGCTATGAATAAGTTAGCAAGTGATACTACTTATAAATCTGATTTCTTAGGTGGTCAAAACCACATCAAGCTCTTCAAAGAAAGTGCAGCAAGCATCAAATTAGCTCCAATGTCTGCTTATGACCAAGGCTGCAATGAGAAGCTTCAAGCTGCTATGAAGGATTATTTCAAAACAGATAAACCAGTCTCTTTCGAAGATGCAATTAAGACCTTCAAGACCAATATCACAACTACATATTCTGAATTAGCTGACGCAACATTCGATTCTTCATTCGATAGTTTATAGTTCTTCCCCTATAGATGGTTACTTGTATTCAAGTAACCATTTTTTAAATCAAAAAAAGCTATTTAGAAACTACCATAACGATAATTTCTTAATAGCTTTTATATTTTTAGATTTGTCCGATACTTTTCAGATATCTTTCAAGGATGACAGTGGCAGCCGCACTATCGATGTTTTTATGCTGTTTCTTTGCGTTTTGTCCGTTTTCGTGAAGAATTGATGAAGCTTCGACAGTCGAATATCTTTCATCTTGTTTGATGACTGGAATATTTGGAAATTCCTTATTCAATAGAAGAATAAAATCTTCGACAATATAACTCATCTCGGTTTTATCTCCGCTTGGATAACTAGGATATCCAATGATGAAGGTCTCAACTTTTTCTGTTATCATAACTTCTTTGATTCCTGAGATTGCTTCATCAAATTTCATCATATGAAATCTAAGATTTTTTAAAGGAGTAACTAAGAAGCCCGAACGAGACAATGCCATTCCAAGACTTCCTTTTCCTAAATCTAATGCCAAAAGATTCTTTTGCATTATTTAACTAAGCTTTCAAATATTTCAAAGGCTTTATCAAGATTGGTGATATCACTTGTTCCACCGAAGGCACAATCTGGGCGTCCACCACCACGGCCGTTTAAAACCTTAGATACTTCTTTCATCAAGTTACCAGCTTTATTATTTGCCATTCTGTTTTTACCAGATGCAATCAAAAGATCTTTCTTTTCACCATTATCGATGACAAGGAATAACACTAAATTAGGGTTCTTATCGATGAGTTTATGAGCTAAGGAATCTTCTTGTTCGTGAGTTAAATTCTTAAGAACTTCTTTTAAGATATCATTCTTAACTTTGCTTTCTAACTCATTCATCAAGACATTAGTTGATTCTTCTCTAAGTGATTTGATTGTTTGATTCAAACTTGAGATTTGTTCATTGACTGCAAATAATTTTTGTCTGACTCCCTTATCAGAATTGAGTTTCAAAATTGTTGCAGCTTCATTTATCATCGATTGCTTTTCTTTCAAGTATTCATAAGCTTTGATTCCAGTGTAGGCTTGAATTCTTCTGACACCTGCGCTGACTGCGGATTCACTTTCGATGACAAACATATTGATTTCAGAGGTGTTACTAACATGCATACCACCGCAGAATTCAACACTATCACCCATGGTAACAACTCTGACACTATCTCCATATTTTTCAGAGAATAAGTGCATAGCATTGAGTTTCATAGCTTCTTCTTTTGACATGATTTGACAGGTTACTGGATAAGAAGCAAAGATCATTTCATTAACTTTTCTTTCGACAGCATTGATCTGATCGACTGTCAATTTTTCTTCAGCATTGAAATCAAAGTGAAGTCCGTTATCATCATAGAAAGCACCTTCTTGGTGAATTTCGCCTGAAATGATGTCTTGAAGGGATTTTTGAAGCAAGTGAGTTGCAGAGTGATTCTTTCTGACAAGTGCTCTCTTTTTAAAATCTGGAACTTGAGAGAGAACATCATCCATATGGATTTCGCCATATAATACTTTGATATGAAGTAAGTGTTGTCCGTGGTTACTAGGATTACAAGCTGTTACTTCAGCCTCAAAATCTTTGGAACGGATATATCCAATATCGGCGATTTCACCACCCATTTCAGCATAGAAATTGGTCTTTTCAAAGACGACATCACCTTCATCATCGATAGTTTCAACTTTGCATCCATCTTTGAATAATCCAATTACTTTACTATCGACTATTACATCATCATAAATGAATTCACTTGGAGTGACAAAATCGATCAAATCTTTGCTTTGTAAACCGAATGATTGACGATCTCCTCTGCTCTTTCTTGCTAATTCTTTAGATTCTTCTAAGAGTTTTTGGTAGCCTTCTTCATCGATTTTCTTTCCGTAATCTAAAGTGATCTCTTTTGTGAGTTCATATGGGAAGCCGAAAGTGTCAGAAAGTCTAAAGGCATCCTCAGCAAGAAGAGTGTCTCCATCCTTTTTGAGATAATCAGCGAGCATCTTTTCACCATTTTTCAAAGTAGAAGCGAATTTATTTTCTTCATTTTGAATCATCTTCATAGTTCTTTCTTGATGATCTTTGAGATATGGATAGAAGTGTTCCATATTTTTAGTGACTACTGGAACAAGATTGGCTAAAGTTCCGGCTTTAAGTCCTAAGGTTTGAGCATATCTAGAAGCACGTCTTAAAAGTCTCTTTAATACATAACCTCTGCCATCATTTGAAAAGACTGCACCATCGGCAAGAGCGAAAGTGATAGAACGAATATGATCAGCGATGACTCTATATGCAAGTTTATATTTTCCTTCATATGGATATTTAGCATCATGTTGAATATATTCGATGTATGGCATGAATAAATCAGTTTCAAAATTGGTTTCAGCATCTTGCATGATGCAGGCTAATCTTTCAAGACCAGCACCAGTATCGATATTCTTTTGTGGTAATTGCTTATAGTCTTTTCTTTCAACTCCTGGCATAGAATTGTATTGTGAGAAGACAATATTCCACAATTCGATATAACGGTCGTTATCTAAATCATCTTTGAGAAGTTTGAGTCCTAAATGTTCTGGATCCCATTTTTCACCGCGGTCATAATTGATTTCAGTATCAGGTCCGCATGGTCCTTCACCAATTTCCCAGAAATTGTGAACACTTGGAATCATATTTTCTTCAGGAATTCCGCATTTAACCCATAAATCATGGGTTTCTTTATCATCTGGATAATAGGTGATATATAACTTATGTGGATCAAGTCCATAATATTTATCACTGGTTAAAAGTTCATAAGCCCACGGAATTACTTCATTTCTAAAATAATCACCGATAGAAAAATTACCCATCATTTCAAAGAATGTATGATGTCTTGCTGTGTGTCCAACATTATCGATATCGTTAGTTCTGATACACTTTTGAGCGTTGGTGATTCTTCTGTGTTTTGGTGTTAAAGTACCATCAAAGTATTTCTTTAAGGCTGCAACACCAGCATTGATCCAAAGAAGGGTAGGATCATTGTTAGGAACAAGGGAAGCGCTCGGTTCAATATAGTGTCCATGATCTTTAAAAAAGTTAAGCCAAGTATCACGGATTTCATCGCTAGTCATTTTACGCATAATAAAATCTCTCCTATTAATAAATAAGCTTTAAGATTATACTACAAAATAAAAGTTATAGTTAAATATATATAAATATTAAAAACGCACCACCGAAGCAGTGCGAAAAATTCAAGATTGATATTTTATTTGCAAAGGAAGAGGTGATTGAAAAGTAAAACCCAAACTAAGTCAACCCAACCGAGGATGACACCGAACAAACTTAAGATAGCACCTAAGATGTTCTCTGTTGTTGGCTTTTCAAGAACTGCAGTGACACGAACAAAGATTTCAACTACCCAGTTGACAAATGGGATGAGAAGAAGGACGATTTGAACGAGTCTAGATTGTTTGTTAAACCAAGACATTTAAATACCTCCGAGTATTTTTCAAAAAAATTATATATTAAGCTTGATAAAAATTAAAGAAAAATTTACTCAAATCAAACTTTTTTATAATGGTTTACAAATGTAAACTCAAAATGATAAAAATTTATTTTTTCTTCAAACCGACATTGAAAGCTTTAGCTACAAAATCACCGATGACATGATAACTAGAATCGATGCTGTTATAAGTTATAAGATTTGTTTTGCTATAATCAATTTTACCGTTTTCATCGATCAAATCTTCTCTTACAGAGACATTTTTAATCTTTCCATAAACTTCAAAATCACCGTTTTCAGTTGAAATTCTTTCAAGTTCACATTCCAAAGTGATCGGTAACTCTTCAATCACAGGTGCAAAGACAAATTCACTCTTAGAAGCTTTCCATCCAGTTTTATCAAATTTTTCTTTATCATTTTTGTACGAAACTATTCCGACATAATCACCAGCTTCAACATTTTTAGAATCACAATAGCTGACACAAAAAGCTTTATTTCTCAAGATATTCTCACTTGTCTTATGATCTTTTGTGAGTTCAATAAGAACGACATCGCTATCTTCCATAGTACCCCAAGCTGCGGTCATACAGTCAACACTATTATCTTCATTATAGGTAGAAATGATAAGCACTGGCATTGGGAAATGCATTCCACCTGGTTTATAATTTTTTCTCATTGAGAAAGCCTCCATTTTTACTTCAATTTTACTCTTTAAGAAATTTGAAAACAACAAATTGTTAGAAATTAATTTCCTTGCTTAAAAGGGAAGAAATTTTTATAATATTTCCATTAAACGGTAATAATTATGGTCATAAAAGTAGCTATTGTTGAAGATGAAGAAATCGCATATAGCAATTTAAAAGATATGCTTTTAAAAAATGCTAGAGAAAAAAATCGCGAATATATGATTCGTTATTTTAAAGATGGCATTGAATTTTTAAATTCGTCAAATTTTGATTTTGATATCGTCTTTATGGATATCAATATGCCGAATATGAACGGATTAGAAACCGCTAAAAAAATGCGCCAATTAAATTCTGAATGCTATCTATTTTTTGTGACTGATTTAGCTCAATATGCAATCAAAGGCTATGAGGTAGATGCCATTGATTATATTGTTAAGCCTGTTGTTTACGACCATTTAAAAACTAGACTTGACAAAGTTGTAACTCTTTTAGAAGAGAAACAAAATGAACCGAAAATCACTATCAAAGTAGAAGAAGGTCTCATCGCTTTAAAAGCATCAAATATCAAATATATCGAAATTATGGATCACAGACTTTATTTCCATACTGATAAAGGTGTTTTAAATAATTATGGAAGTTTGAGTGAAATTGAAAAATCACTTCCTTCCAGTGATTTTGTTAGATGTAATCATTGTTATTTAGTAAATTTAAAATATGTCACTGCTATCGATAAATTCACTGTATGTCTTGGGGAAGAAAAACTTCAAATTTCTCGTACAAAGAAAAAAGCGTTTATCGAAGCTTTTACTGAATATTTAGGAAAACATAGCTGATGAATATTTCTTTAGAAAATTATTTCAATTTATTAGTAACTGCTGAAAACATCGCTTTTCTATTGTTTTTTTCATGGAATTTTAAAAAGAAAAATCTTTTTTGGTTGCGCTTTGTAATTTGCTTTTTATGTTCTCTAACTATCGGATTTTTATCTCAAAGTATTGATATACCTTCCCATCCTGTCATTTCGATGTCTTTAACTTATATTATCGTCTTTTTAACTCTTCCGATAACAAGTTTAGTTTGCTTTGATATTCCTTTTTCTTCTTCATTATTTTTAAGCGTTATCTCATATAGTTTTAGACATATGATTTATTTATTTTGGCAACTGATTTCTTATTTTATAAGAGATATTTTCAAAGTAGATTTTTCTAGTTTCTCATATTGGTGGATCATTCTTGCTATCGCTTCTTTTTCTATATATCTTCCTTTTGCAATCCTTCTTTATTCAAGAATAAAAAAATATCCAAATGTTGCCTTACCTTCATACACTATCATCTTAACTTCTTTCTTCTCTCTTATTATAACAATCATTTTAAACATCTTTGCTCTTTCCTATAATGGAATCAAAAATTTACCGCTATCACTTCCTTATGTTTTGAATATCTTCGCCTTTATTTCCTCTTTTTTGATCATCCGCATGCTTTTAGGAAATGTCAAACAAAGCGAATTAGAGAGCGAAATCATCGCTATTAACGAACTTAGACATCAAGAAGAAAAGCAGTATGAAATGTCAAAAGAGAGCATTGATTTAATCAATATCAAATGTCATGATTTGAGACATCAAATAAGAAGTCTTTCTAAAAATAACAGCTCTATCAATAAAGAAGAGTTAGAAAATATCGAAAAAGCTATTAGAATTTATGATACTAAGATGAAAACTGAAAATGCATCTCTTGATATCATCTTGCAAGAAAAATCTCTCATCTGCGGTAAAAATCAAATAACGTTTGACTGTATCATCGATGGAAAACAATTGAATTTTATCAAGGAGAGCGATATTTACTCTCTCTTTGGAAATATCATCGATAACGCTATCGATTCTTGTTTAAAAATAAATAATCCTGATAAAAGAACAATAACACTCAAAGTTAAAAGAATCGCTAATGGTGTTTTCTGTTATGAAGAAAATCCAACTCAAAGCAAAATATCATTCAAAGATGGGTTACCGATTTCGACTAAAGGTGATAATAGATATCACGGATTCGGTATGAAATCAATCTTGAATATCGTCAACTTCTATCATGGTACTTTGAAGATAAAAGTTGAAAATGAAAGATTTTGTCTTTCAATCTTCTTCCCTGAAAAGAACAATTGATTTGAGCGATTATCGAAACTATTTTATTTTTTTAATCAAAAGCAAATGAATTTTGAGCATTTTATAAAAAGATATTTATAAAAAGTTGAAGTTATTGTTTCGAATGATTAAAATAATCAAGAATAAAGAAAGGACTTATTCACAAATGTTAGTAAATGCTTCTCGTATGCTTAGACTTGCAAAGTCTGGCCATTATGCTGTTGGTCATTTCAACACCAACAATCTCGAATGGACAAAAGCCATTCTCACAACTGCTCAAGAATTAAATTCTCCAGTCATCATCGCAACCTCTATGGGTGCTGGAAAATACATGGGTGGTTATAAAACAGTTGCTGCTTTAGTCAAAGCTTTAGATGAAAGCTTAGGAATCACTGTTCCAGTCGCTTTACATCTCGATCATGGTAACTATGATGCTGCTAAGGCTTGTGTCGCTGCTGGTTATACTTCAATCATGTTCGATGGTTCCGCTCTTCCATTTGAAGAAAATGTCTTAAAGACAAAGGAACTTGTCAACTTAGCTCATGATAAAGGTCTTTCTATCGAAGCAGAAGTCGGTGCTATCGGTGGAACTGAAGATGGTATCACAGCTGATGGTGAAGTCGCTGATCTAGAAGAATGCAAAAAGATTGCAGCTTTAGGTGTCGATTTCTTAGCTGCTGGTATCGGAAATATCCATGGTATCTATCCAGAAGATTGGAAAGGATTACATTTCGATGCTTTAGATGCTATCAACAAAGCCACTGGAAATATGCCACTTGTTTTACACGGTGGAACTGGAATCCCAGATGATCAAATCGTTCACGCCATCAAAGATGGTATCTCCAAGATCAATGTCAACACTGATTGCCAATTAGTCTTCGCTGATGCTACTATCAAATATTGTGCAGCTGGCAAAGCTGATCCAACTGCTGATAACAAGGATAAGGGCTATGATCCAAGAAAGCTCCTTAAGCCAGGTTATGAAGCAATCAAGACTAAAGTTGCCGAAAAGATCAAGTTATTTGGTTCTGAAGGCAAAGCAGACGAATTCTTTAAGTTCTAAAAATCTAAACAAGAGGAGGCATGTCTTCCTCTTTTATTATTGATTTTATTCAAGAAAAGTAAGATAATCATTTCGTCAAGGAGGTTAAACTATGGAGTTTTGTACAGCAGTCGATAAATTCCCATATGTAGCAAATGTCTTATTAGCCATTTTCTTCCCTATTATTCATTTAATTTATGCCATCATTTTCGATGTCAGCAAGAATAATATGGTAGCAGTAGTATTAGATATCTTATCTTTTGCTTTCTTTGGTGTCATTTTCTACGTCTTAAACTTAGTTTACGTCATCGCTTATAAGAAAGTCTTCGCTTTCTCATATTTGGTCAAGAAATAAGTTTTATAATCAAAAAGCATCTAACAATCAATATTTATGATATGAAGGTTAGATGCTTTTTATTTTGGTTAAATTTTTTAAACTATTTGTTGCTCTATTTTATTTCTTCTTTTAAAAACATAGATATATAGAATTATAGAAACTATCAAAGCGACTGTCTCCGTGATTGGAAATGACATCCAAACACCGATTTCATTATAGAAGCGAGATAAAATAAGAGCAGGAATTATGATGAATAAATACCTTATCAGTGAGATTAAAAGAGAAGGCCAGCCTTTTGATAAAGCTTCAAAGACACCGCTTATCAAATATGGAAAGGCAGAAATGATAAATCCAATACAGATGATTCTCAGTGCTATTGCATCATTTTTAATAGTGGATTCATTTTTTGAAAACAAAGAAATCAATTGAGTTGGTATTATCAAAAATAATACAGTACCAATCACCATGACAATCAGGGAAATGATCAAAGAATAGATTACAATTTTATCAACTCTTTTATATTCTTTAGAACCTTCGTTATAACTGATAAGTGGTCTTATTCCTTGTACAAGTCCGCTAACAATAAAGAATAAAAAACTTTGAAGTTTATAATAAACACCGAGAATTAAAACAAAACTTGAATCATATTTTGAAAGTATCGCATTTAAAGCGATGATCATAAAAGAAGGAAGAGCGAGATTTAACGATGAAGAAAAACCGACCGAATATAATTTCTTTAAGATATTCTTTTCGCCTTTAGCTTTGAATGAGATTTTAATTTGAAGTTTGCATTTTACAAATATTAAGATATATCCTAAAAGAGAAACAACAAGAGAAATACCAGTAGCTAAAGCTGCACCTTTGACTCCCATATTTAAGACTAAGATGAATATAGGATCAAGAATTATATTAGTAACAGCACCTACTGCCATTGCAATCATGGTAGTTATCATCTTTCCTTGACATTGAAGAATCTTCTCTAATGCCATAGAAATAGTGATACAAGGGGCGAAAATACATACGATATAAAAATAATCAAGACCATCTTTGATGATCTCTTCATCAGATGTGAATAATGACAAAAAAGTTTTGGCAAATAAAAAGGAGAAAACAGCTAGAATCACACCGTGAATTATTGCAACAATAAGCCCTTTTGTCGCACAATGATTTGCTTTTTCAAGATCACCTGACCCAAAATAAAACCCAGCTAAAGAAGCTGTTGCAACACCAAAACCGATACCAAAAGCATTAGGTAAGTATTGAAGTGGATATATCAATGATACAGCTGTCATCGCTTTTTCGCTGACCATAGCAACGAAAAAACTATCAACCAAATTGTAAAGACCATTTATGACCATAGAAATTACAATTGGAAAAGACATCTTAAAAATCAAGCTCAAAATGTTATATTGCTTCATATATGCATTATCCATATATTTATCCCTCCATAAACGTATAATGCGTTGTGGCGAAAAGAAATATATGAAAAATCCACATCAATTTTCAAAAATTATTATATCAACGATGATGTTAAATAAAAAGATATTTTTAACCTAAAACTAAATACAATTTCTCACCCATTAAGGATGAGAAATATATCTTCATTTTGTCAAATCTACAAATTCGCAATCGATGATTGATTTAAAATCTGAAGGATTGACTTCAACTTGATATCCTCTTTTTCCCCCGCTTACCATGATGGTATCAAAAAGAATTGCAGTTTCATCAAAGAATGTCTTGAATTCTTTTTTCATTCCAATAGGTGAACAACCACCGTGGACATAACCAGTGAGTGGTAACAATTCTTTTTGAGGTATCAATTCAATATTCTTTTCATTTGCAGCTTTAGCTGCTTTCTTCAAATCCAATTCAGAAAGAACCGGAATTACAAAGACATAATGAGTCTTTGATTTGCTCACACAGACAAGTGTTTTGAATACTTTTTCAGGATCTTGAGATAAGATCTCAGCCACTTCTTTTCCTGAGACCGCTTTTTCCGGGTCATAAACATGTTCTTTATAGGCGATGCCTTTTTGTTCAAGCACTCGCATGACATTTGTTTTTTCAATATTATTTTTACTCATTACTGATTGTCTCTTTAAGAATGATTTCATCGATATTTTTAACGCCATTTAAAAAATCTATCGCTCTCATCTTCTTTTTTCCTGGTCTTTGAAGCTCTTCAATTTTTACTTGACCAGAACTCAACTGTAATACCAATTCTTTTTTGCTCGGTCTTATAAGTGCTCCAATATCTTTTTCAACTCTGTCGCTATAATAATTAGCTTTATAGATTTTCAATATTTCTTTCTTGTTGAATAAGTAACCTCCTGGTGTTTCACTCAATGATCTCACTTGATTGATAAAATCATTTGGAGTTGAATCAAGTTTTAAAATTTCTTCTTCTTTTTTGATGGTTGGACATAAACTTACTAAATTAACATCTTGTTTAACACCTACAAGTTTGTTCTCAAAATACTCTGGCAATTTTTCTTTTACAAGTTTTAATCCGGCATCGCTTAATTTATCTGCTAAGGATGTGTAATTATCATCGCTTGTTATCTCGACTTTATTGACAGCATAGACGTCACCAGCATCCATTTCATGAATCATTTCCATAAGAGAGACACCAGTCTCTTTATCTCCATTTCTTAAAGCATATTGAATAGGTGCCGCTCCTCTATACTTAGGAAGAAGAGATGCGTGAAGATTGAGTGGTTTATATTTTGAAAGAGATAATACTTCATCTGAAATCATTTGACCATAGGCAAAAGTCAATAGAAGATCTGGTTTTAAATCTTCAACAAATTTAAAATCTTTATTCAATTTGTGTGGTTTATGTAATGGAATATTGTATTCCATCGCTACTTTAGCTACATCAGAAGGCTCCACTTCATTATTTCTTCCTCTGATTTTATCTTCTTTAGTTATGACTCCGACGATATTAAATCCGTATTCAATCATACCTTTTAAACATTTGCTTGCGATAGCGGGGGTTCCTAAAAATATAATTCTTTTATCAGTCATAAATTCATCTCCTATAATTTTTTCGTTTATTATGGTATCATAATTTGTTTTAGGAGGTTAGTAGAATGCCAAATTTATTGATAGATTCTTTTTTTGAAGGAATCAATTTAGATGGTAGTGCTTTATTTTTATTATATCTATTCTTATTTTTATTCGCCGATGTCATCGGATATCTTGTAGAGGTGTTATTCAGAAGAATCTTCACCGCTAAAAAATGGGTGAATCCTGGATTTATGAAAGGTCCTTGGCTTCCTCTTTATGGCTTTGGTTGTTGCATCATGTTCACTTATTGTTGGTTGATGCTTGTCTATTTCCCACTTCCAAATGGAGCCAATTTCTATAATCCTACTGGTACCTTATTCAATTCAACTACAAAATGGGGACCAAATGTCTATGATTTGATTCCGATTTCCATCATGGGATGTTCACTTATCATGTTAGAACTTGTCGCTGGTTTGATTTTTGTCAAAGGTTTCAAAGTAAAGTTATGGGATTATTCAAACATGAAAGGGAATATCGGAGGAGTTATTTGTCCAGTTTTTGATATCATTTGGTTTGTTGTTGCAATCATTTACTATTATCTCATCAACCCGTATATCTTCAAAATAACAACTGATGTCTATAATAGCATTGTCGATTCTTCTGGTTATGTAAAGGTCTTGCCAATTTTCTTCTTCGGTGTAATCTTTGGACTTATGCTCTATGATTTTGTCTCATCCCTTGGATTATTCGCTAAAGTTAGAACCTATGTTAAAAGTTCTGGTATCTCTGTCAACTATACTAAATTCGTCTATGAACAAAAAGAAAAATTATCATATAGCAAAAAGAAATTCATCGAATATTTACCTAAGGTCATTCAAGAAGAATTAGAAAAAGAGAAAAACAAGGATGGTTCAGGTAAAAAAGTCAAAAATATTTTAAGAAATGCTTTTTTAATAAATCCTGACCAAGAATATTCTTATAAAGATGCATACGGCGATGATAACAGACCTAAAAAAGACGAAAATTAGCTGAAATACACTAAGGAAAGAAGCACTTTCTTTCCTTTTTTCAGTTGTTATAAATATATTTATATATATAATATATGTGCAATTGTAGTTTATACATGTAATTTTTACATCTTAATAATTAGATTTTTAAAATTGGAGGAACGAACATGAATATAGGTATCATCTCTCTTGGCTGCGCTAAAAACCAAGTCGATTTAGAGGAAATTTTAGCTTATTTGAAAAAGAATGGATTTGAAACAGTTCAAGATCCTAATCTTGCGGATATCATTTTGATCAACACTTGTGGTTTTATCGATGCTGCTAAAAAAGAAAGCATCGATGCCATTTTAGAGATGGTCGAATATCAAAAACCTGTCATCGTAACTGGATGTCTTGCCACTAGATATCTTGAAGATTTGAAAAAAGAAATTCCTGAAGTCAGTCTTTGGATTCCCCTTGAAGAATATAAAAACTTCGGTGGACAAATCCAATCACTCATCAAAGATAGAAAGATGCAAGGAAAAATTGATCCTACCCAACGTGTTTTCATCTCACCAAAAAGAGAGGCCTATTTGAGAATCTCAGATGGTTGTAATAATTTCTGTACTTTCTGTGCGATTCCCTATATTCGTGGCAGATTTAAATCAGTTCCTTTTGATACTTTAAAAACTGAAATCGATGATCTTGAAAAACAAGGAATCAAATCCCTAACTGTCATCTCTCAAGATACTTCTATGTACGGTAAAGATATCGGTTCTTCCTTGACTGAACTTGTCAAAGAAATCGTCAAACACAAAGGTTTTGATTTTGTCAAACTCATGTATTTATATCCTGATGAAGTCGATGATTCTTTGATCGATCTTTTCGCTTCAAATAGCAATTTAACCCCATATTTTGACTTACCAGTCCAACACTTCTCTGATAAGGTCTTAAGAAGAATGGGAAGAAGAGGTAGCGAACAAGATATCATCGATTTGATTCACAAATTCAAAGAGAAAGTTCCAAATAGCGTACTAAGAACCACTCTTATGGTCGGATTTCCTGGGGAGAGTGATGATGATATCGAAGAATGTTTAAAACAGATGAGAGAGATTCAATTTGACCATCTTGGATGCTTTATGTATTCTCCTGAAGAAGGAACTCCAGGTGCTAAGCTTTCAGATCAAATAGACGCTAAGACTAAAAAAGCTAGATACAACAAGATTATGAGAGAACAAAAGAAAATCTCTTATAAGTTGAATAAAGAGAGAATTGGCAGTGAACTCACTTGTTTGATAACTGAATACGATGAAGAAACATTCTCTTATAAATGTATTTGCAATCTCTATGCTCCTGATGATATCGATGGTGGATTAAAGCTTTTCTCAAAGATTCCACTTGTACCTGGTGATTTAGTCAAAGCAAAAATTGTCAACGCCTTATTTTATGATTTAGAAGGTGAAGTTATTGAGGTTATTCGTCACGAAGAATAATTTTTAGAGGTTTTATGATTTTCGGTAAACATATTAATAAATTTTATAAAAAGTATTGGTATTATTTCCTTCTCCTTTTCATCTTTGATATCGGAGTTGATATTCTCCAACTCTATATACCAAGAATCACAGGTGGTGTTATCACTTGTTTGAAATACAATCCTGAGGAATTTTTAAATTCCTCAGTCAACCAAGTGAATGTCAATGGAGAAATCATCGATATTCCTTTCTATTATCAAAATTTCACCTGGACACTTCTTTCTATCGCCGTTCTTGCTATTCTCATCTTCATCGGAAGAATGGGTTGGAGATTATCAAGTGCAAGAATCGGTGCTAAGATTGAAAGAGATTTGAGAAAAGAGATGTATGAAAATATTCAAAAACTATCTCTTACTTACTATTCAAATAAAAAAGTCGGTGGTTTATTATCATATTTCACCAGCGATTTACAATCCATCAAACTGCTTTTCTCTGAAGGGCTTATCTTCTTGATCGATTTGACAGTCTTAGGGTCTTTATCACTGATATATATGCTTCAATATTCTTGGAGTTTAGGACTTATTTGTACTATTCCACTATTGCTTTTTGTCATCTTGGGCGGTGTTGTTTTAAAAGGCGAGACAAAAAGATCAAAAGCTGCTGGTGATGCCTTTGAAGACTTAAGTGATTATACAGAAGAAAACTTACAAGGATTTGCAGTCATCAAGGCTTTCAGAAAAGAAAAACAAAAGAATAAAGGATTTGATTATTATGCCCTTGAAGCTCAGATGAAAAACATCAAATACGCAAATTATCAGTCCTTATTGGATGGTGGTATCAATATCATCATCTTAATCATGTATGTCTTGCTTTTGATGTGCGGTGCTTATTCCTTAGTTCAAGTCAATCCAAGTCTTTTAGGAAATATCAAAGACTCCGGTCAATTTGTCACCTTTGCTGGCTATGCCGATACTCTTATCTGGCCGATGATTGCTGGTGGATTATTGATAAACGAAGTCTCCAATGCTAAAGCTGCATTGCAAAGAATTTCTGTCATCCTTGATACAAAAGAAGATATTGTCGATGATAAAAATGCGATAGTTCACGACCATATCGATGGCAATATCGAATTCAAAAATTTGACATTCTACTACCCAGATAGCAAGATTCCTGCTTTAAAAGATATCTCCTTTAAAGTTGATAAAGGGCAGATGATCGGTATCTTAGGAAGAACAGGTAGTGGTAAATCAACACTGATATCTCTCTTTGATAAATTGTATCCAGTTTCCAAAGATCAACTGTTCATCGATGGCGTCGATATCAATATGTGGAGAAAGCAAGATTTGAGAGAAAATATCGCTCTAGTATCTCAAACCAGTTACTTATTTTCGGGAACTGTTAAAGATAGCATTTCTTTCTCTGAAAAGAAATTATTTGAATACGATGAAGATAAAATCATCAAAGCTAGTCAATTTGCTTCAGTCCAAGATGATATCTTAGCAATGCAAAAAGGATACGATACGATGGTCGGTGAAAAAGGTGGATCTGTCAGCGGTGGTCAAAGGCAAAGAATCTCTATCGCAAGAGCTATTTATAAAAATCCTGATATCTTAATTCTCGATGATTCTTTAAGTGCTGTTGATGCTGATACTGAAAAAAATATTTTGACAAATATCAAATCTCTTGGAAATAAGATGACGACATTCATCATCGCTCATAGAATCTCTGCTTTAGAAAACTGCGATTTGATCCTCGTTCTTGATGAAGGAAAATTGGTCGGAAAAGGAACTCACGAAGAACTTCTTGAGAATTGTGATTTCTATAAAAAGACTGCCGAGATGCAAAAATTAGAAAAGGAGATGATTTAATATGGAAGATACACTTGAAACTAATCACTCCTATTCCATCAAAGATATTGTCGTTTTAAAGAGTTTCTACACATATTTAAAACCTTATAAAGTCGAATTTTTCCTCCTCATATTCTTTGATATCTTTGTCAATTTCTCATGGACTGCTGAATCATTATTTTTCTCTCAAGTATTAGATTCCATCTCCGATTTTGAAAAAGGACTTCTAACTTTAGAACAAACAAAATTCAATTTCTTCTTATATTCTGGAATCGATATTTTCTTACTCATTTTCTCAGCTATCGGTACTTATATCGTTTCTTATTTGCTCAGAAAAATAGGTCAAAAAGTCATCTATGATTTTAGAAAAGATATGTTCTCCCACGTACTTCTTTTGTCTCAAAAACAATTGAAGACATTGAAGACAGGTTCTTTTGTCACTAGAATCACCAATGATACTCAAAATTTATCAACTTTCTTCACTGATATCTTCCCACAATTTTTGAGATCTATATTATCACTATTCATCATCTTGACTATCAGTTTTGTAAAAGCAGGTGTCTTCGCCTTTGTCTTCTTAGCTTTCTTACCGATTGTCTTTGTTATTTCTAATTTCTTTGCAAAGAGAGCGAGAATTCATTATTTAGGTGAAAAAGACGCTATTTCCAAGATGAATTCCTTCCTTTCTGAATCATTCTCAGGAATTGAAGTCATCAAGACCTATCATAGAGAAGATAAAAAATTGGATGAATTCGATATCAGAAATGATGATATCTACACCAACTATATCAAGAGTCAAAATCTCTTCGCCTATTTCTATCCGACTATGTATCTACTTCAAATGGTTTGTATTTTGATTCTCTGTTCATTCTCAATTCCTGCTGTTTATTCAAATATGATAACAGTCGGCGTCTTCTATTTGATGATCACATATTCAGGTCAATTCTTCCAACCAATTCAACAATTATCTCAACTTCAAAACCAATTGCAGTCAATCTTATCAAGTGCGACAAGAACTCAATTTGTCCTCGATATGAAGCCTGAAATTATCACCTTAAAAGATAGTATTGATGTCAAAGAATTCAAAGGAAAAGTTGAATTCAGACATGTCTATTTCAAATATGAAGATGGACAGGATTATGTCATCAAAGATTTGAGTTTTGTCATCTATCCTGGTAAGACTGTCGCTTTTGTCGGTCCTACTGGTGCTGGTAAGAGTACGATCATATCTCTCATTTCAAGAAATTATGAAGCTCAAAAAGGGGAAATATTGATTGATGATGTTGAAATCCATCATTATTCACTCGATTGTTTAAGAAGAAATATTGGTCTTATGATGCAGGATGTCTTTTTATTCTCAGGAACTATCAAAGACAATATATCTCTTCAAGATGATACCTTGACTGATGAAGAGATATATAGAAATACTAAACTAGTCGGTGCTGATCGAATCATTGAAAAGCTACCTAATAAATATGATGAATTTGTCTCGCAAAGAGGTAGCAATTTCTCTTCAGGAGAAAGACAGCTCATCTCATTTTCAAGAACACTATGCTATCATCCTTCCTTGATGTTACTTGATGAAGCCACTGCTAATATCGATACTGAAACTGAAAGAGTCATCGAAGAATCATTAGAAAAGATGAGAAATATCTCAACGATGATCGTAGTCGCCCATAGATTATCAAC
The DNA here is from genome assembly GCA_963653505.1 of uncultured Prevotellaceae bacterium. Lineage (GTDB taxonomy): Bacteria > Bacillota_I > Bacilli_A > RFN20 > CAG-288 > Enterosoma. The sequence continues at coordinate 26,130 of CAVJWL010000004.1, read as the reverse complement.
AATCAAAAACGCTGATCATATCTTCGTCATCAAAAAAGGTGTCTTGATAGAAGAAGGAAATCATCAAGAATTATTGAAATTGAAGGGAACGTATTATAATTTATATAGACTCCAAAATATGGAAAGAAATTTAAATCAAGGAGAAAATAAAAATGAGAACGATAAAGCTCTATGATACTTATGAAGGTAAACTGAGAGAATTCAAACCTATCGATGAAAAAGAAGTCGATATCTATTATTGCGGACCTACTGTGTACAACTATGTACATCTTGGAAATTTTAGACCAACAGTCACCTTTGATCTCTTATCTAGATTTTTAAAAGAAGTCGGTTATGAAGTAAAATGTGTCAGCAATTATACCGATATCGATGATAAAATCATCAAAGAAGCTAAGAAAGAAAATAAAAGTGAAAAAGAATTGAGCGAATTCTATATCAAAGCCTATGAAGATTGCTTAGATAAACTCAATATCATGTCACTTTATTGCCATCCAAAAGCTAGTGAATACATCAACAACATGGCAAGTTTTATCAAGACCATGATGGATTCAAATATCGCCTATCAAAGCAAAGACGACATATTCTTCTCAATCGATACTGATAAAACCTATGGAAATCTTTCAAAACAAAAAGTTGAAGATTTAGTCTCAGGCAGCAGAATCGATATCAATTCAAACAAAAAGAATCCTCTTGATTTTGCTTTGTGGAAACTCACCGATGATGATGGAATCAAATTCGATACTATCATCGGAAGAGGAAGACCAGGTTGGCATACTGAATGTGTTGTCATGGTAAATGATGTCTTCAAAAAGCCGCTCATCGATATTCACGGAGGTGGTTTCGATTTGAAATTCCCACACCATGAAAATGAAATTGCTCAATCAGAAGCTGTCAATCACACTCGTCTTGCAAATTATTGGATGCATGTCGGATTCCTATTAACCAACGGTATCAAAATGAGCAAATCATTAGGAAATTCAATCCTTGCCAAAGATGTTTTATCAAGACATTCTGGAAATGCAGTAAGATTGTTCTTCTTATCTACTCATTACCGTGCTCCAATCAATTACACCGAAGAAAATCTCAATAATGCAGATAAACAAATCAATAAATATTTAACTGCTCTTAAGAAAGCAACTTATAAATTAGAATTGAATTCTTCTATCGAGGGTAAACTCATCGAAGAAGAATATGAAGCAAGTATGAGCGCTTTGGCTGATGATTTGAATGTTTCAAACTGCATGACCATCGTCGATAAACTTCTAAAAGCCATCAATTCAGAAAGCATGAAAAAAGATGCGGATTATCAACATCTTGCTGACTTGATTTACACCTTTACAAGAATAACTAATATTTTAGGTCTTATTTTTGATATTCCATCTCTCACTGAAGAAGATAAAGAAAACTACAAGTTATATAATCAAGCAAGAGAAAATAAAGATTACGCAACTAGCGATATCTATCGTAAGAAATTATTAGAAAAAGGTATCTTATGAGCGCCATCGATTATATCCCTTATTTAAGAGGAATGATTGGACATAAAAAATGTCTCAGTGTTGGCTTATCAGCAATTGTCATCAATGAAGATGGAGAAATTCTTTTAGAGAAAAGAAGCGATAATAAACTATATTGTCTTCCAGGTGGCAGTATCGATTTGAATGAAACTGTCTTAGAAGGAATTCAAAGAGAAGTAAAAGAAGAAACCGGAATCGATATTGAAGAAATTAAACTCTTTGCGATAAGATCTGGTGAAAAATGTGATTTCTATTATCCAAACGGAGATATAACACAATATGTCGATTTGATGTTCATATCCAAAGCTAAAAAAGGTTCAAAAATAATACCTCAGGAAAGTGAAACTGAAAATGTCTTCTTCATCTCAATTGATGAACTAAAGAAGATGAACGAAAAAGATTTCTTAGTGAGTTCTTATTTTGCAATCAAAAAATATTTAGATAATGACTTTGAAGTCACGATTGATTAAAATGATCTTAAAAAAGCAGGTTAGACGCCTGCTTTTTTAATTTTCAATCATACTTTTAATAATTAGTTTGCCATTTCTTTCGTTAGCTTCTTTAAGCAGTTCATCATTCCAAATTCTTATTACATTTTTATTAGTTAATAGTTGGAGTCCTTTAATAATGCGAGAGATTTTATATATATCAGTTTTAACTTCATAACTTCTTTTATCGCTAATCAATTCATTATCTTTTAAAATTAAGGTTTGTTTATCAATTGTATTATCAAATTTAATTTTTAAATAATTGTCATATAAGGTTGGACATTCAAATTTTAATAAACTCTGAACATTTTTATATACATACTTTTCAATCATATCATTAGCAAAATAAGCAGTTATTTTGTTATCTAAAGGATTTACAAAAATATGATTCATAAAATCAATATCTATAATGCAACCATGAATTAGGCCATCCCCGCCTAAT
>CAVJWL010000004.1:0-23676 GCA_963653505.1 uncultured Prevotellaceae bacterium | reverse complement strand
TCTTTATAGAATCAGAATAAACCTTCATATTTTTATAATAATATTCCAATGAATTAAATTTACATTTTTTATAGCTCCGCCATTCAATATCATTAAATTTCCATTATTAAATCTCATCAAAAAAAGATAAATATTATCTCTTTTCAATAAATAAAGGTTTTTAAAATCTTTATCATAATTCAATATTTCATTTATTCCTCGATAAAATTTATAATAATCACTTTTCGTTATTTCATAAATTCCATCTCCATATGAAGAAAACCAATCGTAATCAAAATTTATTGAAATTCTTTTCAACGAAACATTGTTTCCTTTATACCCTATTTGATTATCGGAATACAATCTCTTTTTGCCATCATCGAAAAATTTATTTTTATGATTATGACCGCTTATATAAACCACTCCGTTTTCATAATTAAGTTCATTGCCCCAATCTTCCATTGGCATATGAGACACTACAATTAAATTTCTATCTTTAATATTAGATATAACTTTAGTATATAATTTCAAAAATTTATCACTCTCTTTTATTTCAGTTTCCCTATCTATCGTGTCTCTATAAATGCCATTATTAGCATTGAATACATTGTTTTTACCTGAAAAACCAATTCCTCCAAAAATCATCAAGAAGGAGTCTCTTGAAATTGAAATTAATTTCTCACTTGAAATTTCACTTAATTCTTTTGAAGTAATCTCAATCCATTGATTATAACAACTGTTTCTTTCATTAAGATAATATAAATTATTATGAATTAAATACATATTGTAATTTGATAGGAATCTCTTATATTGGTCAACAATACATTCTATTTTTTGACCGGCGAAGCTCCACAGTTCATGATTCCCTAACGCAAAAAAGAAATTTTGTTTAGAATGTTTATATTTATTTAAACAACAAACAAATAAAGAAAACAGATTAATATCACTTGAAGTATCTCCAGCGATGATATTAACATCAGTTGCATCTTCACAAATTCTCTTGGCTAAAAATTCAATCACATATTCTTCATCTTCTTTAGATTCACAATGATAATTTTGTAATCTAAATTCCAAATGAATGTCACTTACATATGATATTTCACAATTATAACATTCATTTTTATAATGTTTAATAGACAAAATATTATCTATATTGATTTCAGACAAAGATGCGACACTTTCTGTATAACGTTCCAAGTAATATGGTTTATTAATATTTAATCCTAATTCTCTTGCTACAAAGCTTCTAACTTTCACTCTATCAAGTTCAAGATTACTCAGTCTTTTAATATTTTCGATACCATTACAAAACAATAAATTAGAATCTTTTAAATCATCATTCAAAAAAGCAACAAATTCAAAAAAATATTCAAATTCATTTGTTCTACTAAAAATGGTTTTATTGTCTTCATTTATATATTTTTCAGTTACTATAAATTTATTATCTTTATATTCTTTTAAAACGACATATTTCAATTTGCTTTTATCAAAGGGCAATAATGTGTCTTCATCAAATTTATATTTTTTTATTTTTTCACTTTCAATAGGTGCATATATTAAATTAGATGAACATAAATCAAAACCAGCTGCTTTAATAAAATTATTAAAACAGGTATAATAATTTTTATAAAAAATAACAATATCATTTTTAAAATAATAACATATCTCAATAAAATATAATTGTTTATTCTTGTCGAAGCCTTTAAATGTTGAAGTTTTGAATTTCCCACTTTGGTATTGTTTTATAATTTCTTTATACAAAGTTGCTTCTTGACAAAATTCATATCTGTTAAATTTTACATTTTCCAAAGCTTTTATATAAGCATTAGCTCCATCAATACCATTAAGAATTAAAAGCTCATCAAAAGTAAAAAACTTCAACAAATCCTCAAATGAAAATTTGAAAATAATATTTTTTTGAAGTTTTTTATATTTTTGAAAAATTAATGTATTGAATAAATGCATAGTTAAATTTTTTAAATATGGACCAAATTTTATTTCAAACTCTTTTTCCGCTTCTATGTATGTCTTATTTGTCCTTATAGTTTTACATTCATCTATCCATTTTTGCACATTCTCAATAACTAATTGTTGACTTTTTATTTCTTCATAATAATCTTCTATTTGAAATTTATTATTAACAATATTGTTTTTGAAAAATGAAGTAAAATTTATATAACTGATATCGATATTATATTTTTCAATTTCATCATTACTAAATTTATAACCATAAAAACAAGAATTATTGTAAATTTCTCCGTTGCTATATTTGTAAAATTCTTCGAAAGAATTAAAAGGTATTATATCTTCGTATTCGCATTCATTTTCAAAATCACATTTATATTCTTTCACATAAAATTTTCCACTTAAAATATCAAACCATTTGTTTTTAAAAAATTTCAATCCTAGTTTATTTTTTTGTATATAAGACAATATTTGATATCTCAAATCATTATCTAAATCTTGGAATTGGATTTCATTATTTAAACATCTAGAAATTAATTTTTTATCAACTGATTTCATATATTTTCTCCATAAAATAATATCTATATTTAATAAAATTTCCTAAGTAAAAAATATGCTCAGAAACCATTTAGCTTCTGAGCACAATATTCACTAATCGAATAATTTCTTTAAGACAAGAGTCTCTTCTCTATCCGGACCAAGTCCGACAATGGAGATATTTGCATGCAAATAATCTCTGATGAAATTGAGATATTCTTTAGCTTCTTCTGGGAAATCCTCAAAACTGTGAATAGCTTTAGTATCATAGTGAGGAATTTTCTTGAAGTATTTATATACTGGTTTACATCTTGCGTACTCAGGTTCAGTGGATGGAACTGTAGTTATTTGTTTTCCATCTAATTCATAAGCGACGCAAATTCTCAAATCATCGACATCCATCAACACATCAAATAAGGTAACAGCGATATCAGTGACACCGGAGATCATTGATGTATATCCTAAAAGAACAAGATCTAAATAACCGACTCTTCTTGGTCTATGAGTGACAACACCATATTCGTGACCTTTTTCACGAATGGTATTTCCCCATTCATTATTTTGTTCACTTGGCATCGGACCTTCACCAACTCTTGTCATATATGCCTTCATGATAGCTAAGACTTTATTAATCTTTTGAGGTGCGACACCACAATTGACAGGAATTGATATTGAAGTAGGACTTGAAGAGGTGACATATGGATAAGTACCATGATCTAAATCAAGAAGTGATCCTTGAGCACCTTCAAAGACAACTTTCTTACCGCTATCAATATAATCATTGATCAATACTGAAGTATCAGTGATATATGGATTGATTCTCTTGCTGATTTGAAGCAAATCATTGTAAAGCTTTTCTTCATCGATTGTCTCTTTACCAAGAGCTTTTAATTCGATGTTGTTGATGGTTAAAAGACCGTGTAATCTCTCTTTTAAATATTCAGGATAAAGAAGGTCACCAGCTCTAAGACCGATTCTTCTAGCTTTATCGCAGTAGCAAGGTCCAATACCACGATGAGTAGTACCGATTTTATTATCACCTAATGCTTCTTCATAAGCGCCATCAAGGGCAATATGTGATGGCATGATGAGTTGGCAGCGATTTGAGATTGCAAGTTTGAAATCTTTAAGACCACCTTTGATGTTCTCATCTAATTCTTCAATGAAGGCGAATGGATTTAAAACCACACCATTGGCGATGACATTTAAAACATTAGGATTGTAAATACCAGATGGAAGAGAACGAAGGGCGTGTTTGACACCATTGATTTCAACTGAATGTCCAGCATTATTACCGCCTTGATAACGAACGACCATATCAGCACTAGTTGCTAAATAGTCGGTCAATTTTCCCTTTCCTTCATCACCGAATTGACTTCCTTCGACTGAGATTGTATTGAATTTCATTTTCTTACCTCTTTTCAATATCACTTAATATACTATCAGCTATTAAAACGCCAGATGCACCTGCTTGAGCTAAACCACGAGTGATACCAGCGCCATCACCCCCGCAATAGACATTCTTCAATTCTTTGAGTTGTAAATTCTCATCGACATTTGGTCTTGCAGAATAGAACTTTGCCTCAACACCATAAAGAAGTGTGTGTTCAGTTGCAATACCTGGAGTGACATGATCAATCGCTTCAATCATATCGATGATAGATTGAAGGGTCTTATATGGAAGACATAATCCTAAATCACCAGGAACTGCTTCTTTTAAGGTCGGATGAATGAAACCTTTTTTGATTCTTTCAGGAGATGATCTTCTACCTCTTTTCAAATCACCATACTTTTGAATGATGACAGAACCACAACTCAAACGATTTGCTACCTTAGCAAAATCGATTGCGAATTGATTTGGATCATCAAAAGGTGCTGTAAATTTATGAGAGACAAGGAGAGCAAAATTAGTATTTTCACTTCCGAGTTTTGGATCAGAGAAACTGTGACCATTTGCTAGCATGACACCATCATCATTTTCAATGACAACATGACCGCTTGGATTAGAACAAAAAGTTCTAACAGTTGTTCCTTGATTTGAATTATATAAGAATTTACCTTCGTATAAATATTTGTTGATATCTTGCATGACAACATTAGATGTTTCAACTCTGACACCGATATCAACTTGATTATTGACAAAGGAAATATTGTGATTTCTCAGCATTTTTTGAAGATAGGAAGAACCCTCTCTTCCAACACCAAGAACTACTTTTTTAGCTTGGAGCTTTTCGCCATTTTTAAAGATTAATCCTTTGACTTCATGATCTACTTCATCAATATCGACAACATCAGAGAAAAACTTGAATTCAACACCTTGCTGACTCAAATAATTTTGAATCTTAGTCAAGATTTTAAGATTTTCTTCTGTACCTAAATGTCTGACTTGAGCTCTTAAAAGCAAAAGACCAGCACCAGCTGCTTGTTTTTCAATCTGTCTCACTTCTTCAGTATATGGATCAGTGATTTCATTTGTAGCACCAAATTTTAAATTGACCTGATCGCAGTATTCAATCAATGAGACAAGATGATCAGCTGAGATATAATCTGTCAACCAACCACCAAATTTTGTTGTCTTATTGAATTTACCATCAGAAAAAGCACCAGCACCACCAAAACCAGAGGTGATAGAGCAAGCAGGTAAGCAACCCTGATATTTTCCATTATTAGGACAAGATGCGACAAGATGTTCACTGATAGGACATCTTCTCTTAGTTATTTCTTTACCTTTATCGATAAGAACAACTTTCAAATTCGGATTTTTTTCAATCAAACGATAAGCACACATATAGCCTGTTGGACCACATCCAACAATCGCAACATCATATTCCATGTTTTTTAGTTCCCATTAATTATTTATATCACTTTTGAACAAGAAAAAGAAAGACCTTTAATAACTATTATGGCTTAAATTTTTAAACCTCTATTATTTAAAATACATTTGAGATATAATAAATAAAATATACATATTTTTATTTAAACAACGAGGTACAAATTTCATGTATGATTATTTGATTATCGGAGCTGGTTTAAGCGGAGCTACTTTTGCAAATTTAGCAAAGCAAAAAGGCAAAAAAGTCCTAGTTTTAGAGAAAAAAGACGTCTTAGGTGGTGCAATCAGGTCAGAAAGAAAAGATAACATCGATGTTCATCTTTATGGACCACATATCTTCCATACCTCTGATAAAGAAGTATGGGATTATTTTTCTTCATTTTCAGAGATGAATAACTTTGTAAATTGTCCATTAGCATATTACAAAGGAAAGCTCTATCATCTTCCATTTAATATGAATACTTTCAATGCTCTTTGGGGTGTTATCACACCAGAAGAAGCATTAGAAAAGATCAATTCTCAAAGAAAAGAGATGGAAGGAAAAGAACCAACTAACCTTGAAGAACAAGCTATCTCCTTAGTTGGTAAAGACGTATTTAATACCTTGATCAAAGGATATACTGAAAAACAATGGGGAAGAGATTGTAAAGATCTTCCTGCTTCAATCATCAAACGACTTCCTGTTCGTCTATCTTATAACAATAATTATTTCAACGATAAATATCAAGGAATCCCAGTCGATGGATATACAAAAGTCATCGAAAGAATGCTAGAAGGAATCGAAGTCAAATATAACATTGACTATTTAGAACACAAAGAAGAATATAAAGATGTTGCAAAACATATAATCTTTACCGGTGAAATTGATCGTTATTTCTCATATTGTTATGGACATCTTCAATATCGTACTTTGAGATTTGAAACCGAAAGAATTGAAAAAGAAAATTTTCAAGGGAATGCCGTTATCAATTATACAGAAAGAGAAGTTCCTTTCACCAGAATTGCAGAACACAAATGGTTTAATCCAAGAGAAAGCAAAGTAACATACATAACTAAAGAATATCCAAAAGAATTTGAAGAAGGAGATGATCCATTCTATCCTGTCAGCAATGAAACAAATTCAACACTCTATAAAAAATATGAAGGATTAGCATCCAAAGAAAATGATGTAACCTTTATGGGAAGACTTGGAATGTACAAATATTTTGATATGGATGATACAATTAGAGCAGTCTTTGATAAATTCAAAGAATTAGAAAAATAAATATTCAAAAAAGAGGGAATAACCCTCTTTTTTATTGATAAACAACTTCTTTAAATTTCGATGATTTCAACTTTTGAACTATGTTTTAATCTCTTAGTGTAGGAGATACCAACAAGTATTACTTTACCTTTATAATCACCTAATCCATTTACGTATTCTTTCTCTTTGATTTGAGAAATGGCTTCATCAGGTGTTCCACCTGATTTAAGTTCAAAGATCATAGGAAAATGTGAATTATCTTTTGGAATAAGTGTTACATCACTTCTACCAAGGACTGATGTATCTTCTTTTTTGAAATTGTAATATCCATGAGCATAGTAATAAGAAATAGAAACAATAACTCCTAAGATATCTTCTTTATTCTTATTGAATGGTCCTGCTAATTCTTTATGATTCTTATCAAGAGTAGTATTAATAAAATCAGTATTTCCTTTTAATGTTTCTTCATATAACTTCTTTGAATTTTCAATCGGATTATAGATTTCTAACCAATGTAAACTCCTAAGTGCTCTTTTAAACTCTTCTTTGATTTCATAATTAGGAATATAGCATGATTCATTTTCTTCATCATAAGCTAAATATCCTAAATGAATAAGAACAGTTAAGGCCGCATCTTTAGAGTCAACTTTGGTGAGATCATTGCCGAACATTGAAACATCAACATCAGCCTTCTCACCAGCAATCATCTTAGTTATCAAATCTTTAAGTACGCCATTATCATAGTTCATGTAATTAGTGACTGCTTCTATTGCTGATGTTGAAGTCCAATAATCAGCGCATTCATTTTCAGTAATAGCTTCAACTACTGATTTAGGATTATATATTTCAATACCTTTTAACCTATAACCATCATACCATGATTTAATTTCGTTAAAGTCTCTATCATATTGAGTACAAAGATTCTAAACTTCTTCTTCAGTAAATCCAACAAATTCTGTTAGATTTCTGGGATTTATCATATTGTATTCCTTAAACATATTAAGTGTTGATTGAGTCGAATATCTTCTGATAGGAAGAATACCAGTCATATAGACTAAATCAATGCAAGCTGAGACATCAGATGATTTGAATAAGCTTCTTAAAAAATCAGTATATTCATTACATAATTTTAAATTGCTATCTTGTTCTCTGTATATTACATCCCATTCATCAATTAGGAAGATGAATCTTTCGTTTAATTTTTCGTTGATTTTAACAATGGCATCACTTAAAAGCAAATTATTTAAATCAACTTCTATAAAAGTTTCTTGCAAATCTCTTAAAATATCTGCTTTGATTGTTTTAACAAATTGTGTTTTATCATCAATTTTTGTATATACACTAGCCATATCAATCCAAATGACATTGTGTTTATTTAGATGTTTATCAAAAGAAGGATCTTTCGATATTTTTAAATCTTTAAATAATTTTTTAGAATCACATCCTTTTGAATAATAAGCATTTAACATAGAAAGGGCAAGGGTTTTACCAAATCTTCTAGGACGGGTGATACACATAAATTCATCGTTGGTTCGTATGATGGCGTTAGTTTCTCTTATAAGTAAGGATTTATCAACATAGATTTTTGAGTTTAGTGCATTTATAAATTTGTCATTTCCTTTGTTTAAATATAACCCCATATATGCTTATCTCCTTTCTATTTCATTAATATTTTAACATAAATAAAAAATTTATTTGTTGAAATAAAACGAAAATAGAAAGTCTAAAATCATTTATGATTATTACATTACCAAATAAAATTGAAGTTATTAGCTTCTCCATTATCAATAAGAATATCTTGAGCTGTCATAGATTTATTTACTACTGTTACAAAATATGCCCACTTAGCAATTTCATCGGCTGTTGACCATCTTTTTAATAACGACTCATTTAAAACTGCATCATATAATTTTTTGTCTTGCAAAATATGATCGTTTAAATCAGTGATAACTCCACCTGGAGAGATTGAATTTGAAGTAGCTTGATATTTTGCAATTCTTATAGCAACATTTTTCATATATGCTAAAACACCACCTTTTGAAGCTGAATATTCTGGAAATTCGGCTCCACTTGAAGCTGATGAACTAGCTATAAATAAAACAGATTTTATATTATTTTGAAATGCATATTTTTCAGTTACTTTAATAGTGGCTTTTAAATTGTTGTCAATATCATTATCATTTTGTGTTCCAGCATTATTAATCAAAATATCACAATTTAGAATCTCTGGTAATTCATCTTTAAATAGATCTAACTGATAATGTGTATACATAGGATTTGATATACTAGACTTTAATCTATCTAATCCTATTACTTTAAATATATTTTTAGAAAGGAATTCTTCAGCAATAGCTTTACCAATGCCTTTGCTTGTACCTGTAATTATTACTATTTTATTTTTCATATAATACCTCATAATCTAAATTAATAACTTTTTTATAATTTTAAAATTTCTTTAAGTTTATTTGAAATTTTACTATAGCCTTTATCATTTGGATGAATTCCATCAATATCAAATTCATTATCGTTAAAAGTCGGCATTTCAATCTTTTTTAAATTCATTTTTGAAATGTAAGAAATGAATTCATCATATGTTTCTATCCATTTATCAATCAAGTCATCTTTTATGAATAACAAATCAGATATATTTTTGAAATATTCATTTTTTAAATACTCAATTTGTCCTTTAGCAAAATAGGAAAGATTATCACCTAATGATATAAAATAAATTTCACAACTAGGATTATTTTGTCGGATGTAATCAATACATTTTACAAATTCTATCATCACCACCTTTAACGTTGTATATTCACAGATTATAGATGAAATATCGTTAGAGCCATATTCAATGAAAATCCTATCTGCATTTTTTATTTCATCTCTTTTCTTGTATAACAATTGAATCAAATTAGTATCTTCAACTGGATATAATGAATAATCACCAATGCATGTTCCACTTACACCATAATTTTTAAAATTTTGTAATTTTAATTTTTCAACATATCCATCAAAATTATTATTTTCAGCTGAAGTGATTGAATCACCCAAAAATAAGTCCATTTTATTCACCTTTTTCGATGCTTTCAAGATATTGAGCACCTACATTATCCCTTTCCCATTTACGATATATTCTTAGTCCTAATGGTGAAAAGATTACTTCCATTAAAAGCTCTAAAACCGCACCAACAACTGCACTGCCAACACATTGAATAAATGTAAGACTGTATCCCCAATAGATAGGAGCAAAGATTACAAATACAATTGTTGCAAATAATAAGTTATCAATGAATTGTCCGATAAATGTAGAAACATAAGAGCAAGTAAAGAAAGCTATTTTACTATCTTTCTTGTTCTTAAATAAAAGGCCGATACTCCAATTCAAAATATTATTGACAATTCCGGAAACTAAGAATGCTAAGGAACTACCCAATAAAACAAACCAAGTACATGAAAAAGTAGCTTCGAAACTAGAATAAGTAGCCCAGTAACTTTCCCAACTTTCATAACCTGCATTCACATCACTGACATTTCCAATTCCGATATGAAGATAAGAAACAAGTGCCATGATTCCAACGATTACAAGATTTACTAAAAGAGCAAAAATAGTCAATTTAGTAGCAGCTTTAGGACCATATCTTCTTGTAGTAACATCCATACAAATAAAAGGAATCCAAGAAAGAAGCAACCCACCATCAGCTGCAACTAATTTTGAACTGAAGATGATTTTATTAGCAGCAAAATTCATCATAATAGTTGCAACTACAAATAAAGCTACAACAATAGAGGGGACACTTCTAAGTAACATTTTCCAATCATTTAAATCGAATAACCACTTAGTTGTTTCTTTACACCATCTAAAAAATGATAAGAAAGGTCTTGCAATTTTAGTCATAAATATTTTACCTCCTCACTAAAAAAAGATCTTTCAGTAACAAAAGACCTTTATAAAATATTTATAATTAAAAAAGTATTTTGTTCCTGGTTTTATTTATAGACAGGATGGCAACAACGAACTGTCTTTTCAAAACGAAATAATGATATCTAAAATAAAATTTATTTTCAATGATTTCTTTAGAATTTATCTAAGATATATAGCTTAAAAAGCTTAACACTTGATTTAGAAACAAAACCCAAATTTCAAGTGTTAAACTTTTTTGCATCTATTCTCAAAATATTCTCTCAGCCTATCTTCTCCTAACATCTTATAAGAATCAATTGTTTGTTTTTCAAAATTTGAAACCCAGTAATTCAACAATAAATATTTATGATTAGAATTCTTGATTTCTATCAAATAAGGATTGATATATTTAATTTCATCTTTTGATTCTATAGTTGTAAAGTTACACAAATCATCACATTTGTTGTAGATCAGAAGATTTTCATAATCAGTAATTATTGCTTGGTATGGAGTATAAATGCAGTTTGTAGGTCTAATATTATGTATCAAACAGCATGTATCAATTCTAAAATAACACTTTTTATGATTTTCAAAATTGTCTTTAACTTGTTCAAAAACAAAATGATTTGTATCTAATAAATCTTGTATCAATTTCCATTCATCCTCACGAATATCAATATCATTATCGATACAACATTTGCCTTTGAAAGGACAAGCTTTGCATTTTAACCAAAAAGAATCTATCTTTTCTAATTCAGATATTTCTTTGTTCAATTCTTCTTTGATTTCTTCTAAAGTATAATTTTTCATATGTTTACCTAAAAAATTATATCAACATAGACTAGAGAATTAAATGATTGAATTTGTCTTTATCTTCTTCATCTTGCTTTTCTCCAATTGAAAATATGTAAAAATTACATTTTTGTTTTATTTAGTTTTTCAAAAAGATATAATGAAAGGTAGGAAAATTATTAAAAGCTCCATTTATCAATAAATAGAGTTTTGAAAGGAAAGGTATGAAAAAATTTAATCAGGCGTTCAGTTTAGTTGCTTTGTCACTTCTTTTAGTCGGATGTAACGAAAATAAACCAAATAGTCCATCTAGTAATTCCGCAAAAGAAACTCCGTTATCCAGTAAAGTTTCAACTAAGGTCGATAAAGACAGTCCTAAAAAATCAGAGACAACATCAGATAAAAAAACAAATTCAAATACTACTACTGATGACCAAACTGTCTATTACACAATCACATTTGATTTAGATGGTGGTACTATCGCTGATGAAACAGAAGTAAAAACACAAAAAGTAAAAGAGGGTCGTTGGGCTAAAAAACCTAGTATCAATCCAACAAAAGATCACTGCGAATTTTTAGGATGGTATGACGGCAATTTTGAATATAACTTCAATCAAGCTGTCTATGGCAATTTGAATTTAAAAGCTAAATGGAAAGTAAATGAAGATCAAAAAGTGACACTTACCATTGATCCAAACAATGGCGAAGCCGCTTATACAGTCGATACTTTTTTAGGTGATAGAATCAATCTTAAAACACCAAGTAAATCAGGAATGGTATTCTCTGGTTGGTACATCAATGATGACGATGATAAAAAATTCACTGGACTCGTTACCGAAGAAGCTAAAAACTCTTCTAGAATTGTCGCTCATTATGAAAAGCAATCATTCAACTATAAATACAGTGTCAATGATGATGGAACAGTTAGCATTGATGGTATTATAAAAATTGACACAGTCACTGTTGTTATTCCATCTACTATCAATGGTAGAAGAGTAACTAAAATTGGTAAGAATGCTTTTTCAAGTAGAATATCTATTACTGATATAACAATTTCAGAATATATAACTGAAATTGAAAGAAATGCCTTCACTGGGTGTAGAGCATTAACAAATATTTACGTTGATTCTAACAACACTGCATTTGAAGCAGTTGGTGGTGTTTTATATAACAAGGGTAAAACTGAATTAGTTTTGTGCCCTCCTAAAAATACATCTTCAGCTTTCACAGTTCCTTCAAGTGTTATAAAAATCGGTGATTATGCTTTCTATGGACATATGGATGCAGGCATCACTTCCATCAATTTCAATGAAGGATTAGAAGAAATCGGTGAAAGAGCATTTTATAATAATGAAAAACTAACTTCTTTGGATTTTCCATCATCATTAAAGAAAATAGGAGCTTACGCTTTCTATACTCCAACAGCTCTTTCAACTCAAATGACTGTCAGATGGAATGATGGTCTTGAAGAAATCGGAAACAATGCCTTTGTAGGTGTCTATCTTAAAGATACTTTGACATTACCTGATTCAGTTAAGATAATCGGTGATTATGCTTTTTGTACTCCTGTTGATACTTCTTGTGCTATAACAAAAGTTAATCTACCAAAATCGCTTGAATACTTTGGTGACGCCGCATTCTTCTACGGTATGGGTATCAAAACCATCACTCTTGATGCTTCCAATCCTAACTTCAAAGTTGTCGATGATATTTTATATTCAAAAGATGGCAAAAAATTAGTTTGGGCACCACATGATGCTTTAAGCGCTAATAATATCACTGATGAAATTTTAGTCATTCCTGAAGGTGTTGAAGAACTTGGTAAACATTCATTGAGTGATATAGATTGTACAACTATCGCTTTCCCCTCAACATTAAAAAAGATTGATGATGATGCTTTCCATTATAATTATTTCATCAGTTCTTTAGTTATTCCAGATACTGTCACTGAAATCGGCGAAGAAGCCTTTATGATGATGGGAAATTTAACTTCGTTCACTTTTGGAAATGGCATCACTAAAATTCCATTAGCTGCCTTTTATGAATGTTCAAAATTATCAACTATCGATATTCCTGCTTTCATCACTGAAGTCGGAGATGAAGCTTTCTATTGCTGTCCGCTTTCTTCAATAACTTTCCATGAAGGTTTAGAAAAGATTGGAGGAACAGCATTCGCTGTCTATGAAACAGGAACTGCAAAATTGACCAGTTTATCATTCCCAGATAGTTTGAAGAGCATCGGTTCAATGGCATTTGCTGGTCAATCAAAACTCCAGATTATCACTTTCGGTAAAAACATCGATGATCTAGGTAATAATGTCTTCGGTTCAAATGGTGGCTGTACAGCACCAACACCAACTGAATTGAAAGCTACACCTGCTGCTATTGCCGCCGGATTGAAAGTCGATAATGGAATCCTCATCTCTGCCGATGGCAAAAAAGCTATGTACTGCATTTCTTCATACAATGGTGAATTGAATCTTCAAGAAGGAATTGAAGAAATTTTACCTTATACCTTCTCTAAGGTAAAAGCTACAAAACTAACTCTTCCATCAACTTTAAAGACTATCGGTGAAGGTGCCTTTAGTTCTTCATTCAATTACTCTTCTAAAGTTGCAGTCAACATTCCATCAAGTGTTGAAACGATCAAAGAAGGTGCTTTCTACCTATCTAATATTGGTTCATTGACATTGAATGATGGTCTAGTCACTATTGAAGATGAAGCTTTTGATGGTTGTGGTATATCCGGCACTTTGACAATTCCAGGCAGTGTTAAAAATATAGGTAAGAAATCTTTTGGAAACAATTATCAATTGAAGTCCTTAGTATTGAATGAAGGTGTTGAAACAATCGCTACTGAAGCATTCCAGGGATGTTCAGCATTAGAAGGCGAGCTTGCTATCCCATCAACTGTCAAATCAATCGGTGAAGGAGCATTTGTTGGTAGATATAACGAACTTTCAACTATGCTTACTAATTTCACACTTCCAAATGGATCGAATTATTTCACAGTTGAAAATACAGGTTTATATAACAAAGATAAATCCGAACTCTTATTTGTCCCTGCAAGAACTACACTCACTTCATTTGCTTTAGCCTCAACTTGTAAAGTCATCGAGAGTTATGCTTTCGGTGGAAATCAAATGATTACCACTGTCACATTGAATCCCGTACTTGAATCTATCAATGAAGAAGCTTTCTCTTGTTCACCAGTCATCGGTAAAGGTGATACCTTAGAAGTTCCAAATACTGTCACATATATTGGAAGACGTGCATTTTATAATTGGAAGGATAGTCAAAAAATCTCAATGCCATGGTCAGAAGATGACACTTTGATGATGTTTGGTGAAGAATGGAAAAATTCAACCAAAGCAACTATCACTTATAAAAACTCCTAAGAGATTATCAATATGAAATTCAAAAAATATTTACCGTTATTATTGATTCCTTTTTTGACAGGATGTAATGACACTACAAACAATTCAGTTCCATCCAATAATTCTAATTCCCAGGATTCAACTAAACCATCACTTTCAAAAGAAGATGAAGTCAAAGGAACTAAATTCATCGTCAATGCTCCAGGAAAAGAAAACGATATCTACACAAACATTTCCAAAGATAAATCAGATCCAAGTCATCCAATCATCAAAGGCTATGTCTTTGATGGTTGGTACACTGAAAAAGAAGAAGGAAAAAAATGTGATTTCACAAATGATGTTGAACCAAAAGTCGCATATGGTCATTGGAGAAAATATGATGATTTGACAGATGCTGAAAAACTAGAAGCTTTCATCTTAACTTTAAAAGATTATTCAGGAACTGTCAATCACACCGAAGCTAATGAATCAGTATCTTATCAAAGTGCGTTAAGTCAAAATGTTTATGCCGGCAAAGATTTCTTCTTCGCTGATAGATACGAGACAACCTTTGTAAACACAGAACATTACACTCCTTATTACGCCGAGACTGAAGAAGATATTTACGATGAAGATAAAAATTATTCAATTGATGAAGTCAATAAATTGAATCATAGAATTACAGTTCAAGATTTCTATGATGATAAAACTCTCTATTCAGTCGGTAAATTCGATAAAGATTATAGAAATTATGATTCCATCAACATGAAAGATGGTTATTCAAAACAGAAGATGAAATTATCAAAAGCAAAAGAAAATCTTTCTATAGGTTTTGAATCTTATTTCTTAGGATATCCGAATCAATTGTTAACCTATATGCAAGATGATGATCATGAATTTTATGAAGCTAACGATATCGGAGGCGATTTAGGTAAAGAAGGCGATTATTACTATTTTGAAAACATAGATTTGACCGATGTCGATCCTTATAATTCAAAAGGTATCGATTTCCAAATCGGATTTGCTATATCAACCACCAAAAATGATTACACTTTTACAACCGTATATCAAGGTTCGGCTGGCATCGCTTTTAAGAATGGTAAAATTGCTAACTGCAATATGCAAAAAGTCATCGCCACTGCTTTAGGTGGTTCTTATTTAGAAGTCTATTCTTATTCAACAAGTTATTATTTTGAACAAGGAGATATAAATCGAGAATTCAACGGAACTAAATTCGATATCAAAGACTTTGAAGAATATCAAGACGAATAAAAAATGGATGTTACGAACGCTCGTAACATCCTCTTTTTTATTCTACAGAAACAAAGAATGAATAGACTGGTTGATTACCGTCTTGAACGACAACATCGCAATCAGATCCGTATTTTTCGTTGAGAGTTTTCTCAACTTCTTTCTTTTCATCTTCAGTGACATCTTCTCCACAGATAATTGTGATGATTGATGATTCATCATCGACCATTGAAGAAAGGAGGTCAACTAAGGTATTGACTTTATGTTTATGGCAGCAAAGAATTTTCTTCTTTGAAATACCCATAAACTTATCTTTTTCAACTGTGACACCATCAATGGTTGTATCTTTGATAGCGTAGGTGACTTCACCAGACTTGATATCTTTGATATTTTCATTCATATTAGCGACATTTTCTTCAACACTGGCTTCAGGATTGAAGACAACAGCAGCGACAAGTCCTTCAGGAATTGTCTTGGTTGGAATGACTTCTACATGAACCTTATCTTGAACTTCGCCTGCTTGTTTTGCAGCCATGAAAATATTTCCGTTATTAGGAAGAATGAAGATATTTTCAGCATTCAATGATTCAATAGCTTTGACAAAGTCAGCTGTTGATGGATTCATTGTTTGTCCTCCGCTGACGACATAATCAACATTTAAATCCTTAAAAAGATTTTTGACGCCTTCACCTGCACCAACTGCGATGATTGCATATTTTTTCTTCTCAGCAGGTTTTGTTTCAATTCCGAGATGTTTTTCTTGTTCTTCTTTAGAAAGTGTGGCATCAGCTTTTAAAGCGACATCAAACTTTTCTTCTTGCTCTTCGATGCCTAATTTTTCTTTTTCTGATTCAAAATCATCCATCAATTCTTCATGTTGTTCAGACATGTTATCGCATTTCATGGTTTTGAATTCACCAAATTGTTGAGCATAGGTAAAGATGTTGCCAGGTTTCATAGTGTGAATATGAACTTTAACTAAATCATCTAAATGAATGAAAACGATGGAATTTCCGTGAGCTTCAAGAACTGCTTTGAAACGCTTTTCATTGAAGACTTTCTTTCCTTTTAAATCATTTTGATCAGCTAATTTTAAAAGGAATTGAGTGCAATAACCGAATTCTTCGTGATTGAATTTAGCTTGTACAGATCCATGTCCTTCAACTTTAGAAGAAATCTTACCAGTTGAATATGTAGGTGTTTTCTCAGTGACAGTTGCCATCTCTTTTTCAACTATTTGATTATGAAGGGCCTTTTTAAATCCTTCTAAGACCTTGCATAAACCAGCACCACCGCTATCGACAACACCGACTTCTTTTAAAACAGGAAGAAGATCTGGAGTGCGGTTGAGTGATTTGATAGCTTCATCATAAAGAATATCAAGAGCAACATCAATCGGCATATTCTTTTCAGCTTTTTCATATAATGCAGCACTGGATTCACGGATAACGGTCAAAATAGTACCTTCAACTGGAGTCATAACTGCAGTGTAGGCTACTTCTTTACCATGCATGAAAGCAGAGGCTAATCCTAAAGCATCAACACTTTCTTTATCTTTGAGACCTTCAGCAAATCCACGGAAGATTTGAGAAAGAATAACACCAGAGTTACCTCTTGCACCCATGAGCAAACCTCTAGCAAAATCACTGGCGACTTTACCGATGTTTGTTTCATTTTTATTGAAGACTTCTTTTGCACCAGAAGACATGGTCAAATTCATATTTGTACCAGTATCACCATCCGGAACTGGGAAAACATTCAATGCATCTACTTCTGGATAAGAATTATAGAGATTATTAGAACCAGAAATAATCATTTGTTTTAGGATAATACCATCAATTTTAATCATTTTAAAAACTACCTTTCATATTAACGAACGGCTTGAACATAAACATTTACTTTGCTAAATTCTATGCCGAAGTTCTTTTTCAAAACATATCTGACTTGTTTTTGAACTTCATAGGTCACTTCAGTTACTTTGACATCTTTGCTCACAACAAGATAGAGAGAGACTTCATATCCCTTATTTCCCTTTTTTGCTGAAACACCATCGCAAAAATTCTCTTTATTGAGAAATTGACTCAAAGGATTAGCAAAGTTCTTCTTATTGACTAATCCGACAATTCCATAAACGGAACTAGCTGTCAAACCTGCTAAATCTGCGATAGCTTCTAAAGAAACATCAACTGAACCAAGTTTGTTTTTTTGTGTAATTTTAATTGCCATATACTTTACTATTTTAACAAAAATAGATGAATAAATAAAGCTTCCTCTATTTATGTCTTTCCTTATTCATAAATTTTAATATGTTTTTACATTGTAATCAATCATTTATAAATGATTTGATCAAAGATAATATTTAACAAAAATACCAAATATGTAAAAACTTTTTGATTTTCTTAAAAAGAAAACCGGAGGAATGCTCCGGAAACAATCAATTGGCTGGGGTACTTGGATTCGAACCAAGGCATCACAGTTTCAGAGACTGCTGTCTTACCACTTGACTACACCCCAATGACAACAAGAAATTATAATAAATGTTTGTTAGATAGTCAACCAATATTATTTGTCATAAATTTCATTGTTGTTGATTTTCATACTTCTATAGACCTGTTCTAAAGTGATCAACAAAGCCATGTAATGAGTGAAGGTCATATCTGAAAGAGAAAATGAAAAATTAGCTCTTTTCCTCAAAATATCGCTCAAACCATAACTTGAACCGAAAAGAAAGACGATATTACCATTGCGATCAGAAATTTCTTTCATCTTGGAAGAAAAAGAAAGAGTATCATATTTTTTAGCGTGAATATCACATAGGCACAAAAAATCATTTTCTTTTATTTGATTTAAAGCTTTTTTAGCTTCGGTATCCAAAGCTTTTTTGATATGACTATCCGTTATCTCTTTGATATTCTCTTCAGGAAGTGTCTCGATAGTCACTTTTGCGTATTTAGACAATCTTTTGACATATTCTTGATAGCCTAACTTCAAGAAATCCTCTCTAGCTTTTCCAAATATAATGAATCGTAAATTCATCTTAGTTACCGCCTTTTGTCTCACAAGTTTCAGATGCACATCTGACAATTGCATCAGGAATATAACCGAGTTGTGATTGCATTACAAAATCATATGTTTTCAAAGCTAGTTCAGGAGTGTTGCATTCTGAAGATAGATGAGCAAGTATTACTTCTTTTGTTTTGTCACCGATTAAATTAGATAAATAATAGGCGCTATCACTGTTTGATAAATGTCCTTTATCGGAATTGATTCTTCTGATGAGATAATCAGGTCTTTTTGATGTAAAAAGCATTTCAGGATCATGATTTGATTCAAAAATATAATAATTTTTATTCTTGATATAAGGATAATTCTTCTCAGGAACAAACCCAGTATCAGTCAAATAAACCAAGGTTTCCTCCCCATCATCGATAACAAATCCAAGAGTATTTTTAGCATCGTGAGAAAGCGGAAGTGGAGTGAGAGAAAATGTGCCAACTTTGACTTCTTGATATTTTTTTAATAAATGATCGCTTGCGATTGTTTTTTCTAACTTTGGGAGAGAGGGAACCCCTGCATATATTTTTTCAATATCAGCATTGAAAATGTTGCTAGCATGATCAGAATGGTCATGTGTGATAAAAAAAGCTTCGATATCCATAAAGCCAAAGCCGTATTCTGATAGAGCTTTTTCAACCCTTCTTTTAGAGATTCCAAAATCAAGAAGGATGACTTCTCCATGAGAAATGACTAAGGTTGAATTTCCTTTTGAACCGCTTGAAATAACATCAAATTTCATAATTCACCTATTCGAAGACAGAATCTGGCTGATCATCATTATGGATTGTATCGATAGAAGAGAAAGTGCTGTGTTCCTTATCAAATGAGAAGGAGAGCTTACCGATTCGTCCGTTTCTATTCTTAAGAAGGTTGACTGTGACTTGAGAAATCGGATTGTTATCATTTTTCTCAACAACAGGTTCAACTTCTTTATCTTTACCGCTTTTAGTATTCTGATAATAATCTTCTCTGTACAAAGTAAAAATCATATCTGCATCCTGTTCAATAGAACCAGAATCACGAAGGTCACTGAGTTGTGGTTCATGATTTTCTCTCTTTTCAGATTCACGGGAGAGCTGGGAAAGAGCTATCAAAGGTACGTTGAGCTCTCTTGCCATCTGTTTTAATTGACGAGATATTTCAGCAACTTCTTGTTGCCTATTACCGCTTGACGCTTTTGATGGATTAGTGATCAAACCGAGATAATCGATAGCGATGAGTCCAACGCCTGGATTTTTGATCATATTGCAAAGTTTCTTTGCTTTTGAAGAGATATCCATCATCAAACCATTAGGTGTATCATCGATATAAAATGGAAGATTTTTTAATTCATCAATACCTCTTTGCAATTCTTCAACAAGAGCTGTTTCATAATCATTTTTTGGTTTGATCAAAATCTGATCTGTCGTACTACCTCTTTGATAATCAAGAGAATTGATTTCAGTACCACTCAAACTTGAGGTTTTTTGAAGAAGTCTAAGACCGATATGAAGAGCATCCATTTCCAACGAGAATAAAAGAACTGGAATTCCTTTTTTTGCTACATTATAAAGCAAATTTAAAACAAAGGCAGTCTTACCAACAGAAGGACGAGCACCGATGATGATCATATCTCCTTGATGCCATCCTTTGGTGAGTTCATCAAGGGCAGCGTATCCAGTTTCAATACCAGTTACACCATTTGGTTTTCTTCCGTGTTCTCTAAAGTCTTCGGTTTGTTTGACAAGACTGTTGACGATTTGACTAGAAACTGATTTCATATCAATGACTTGATTGACTCTTCTTTGCTTAGCGATAGCAACTATTTCAGTTTCAGCTTGTCCGATGAATTCAGGAATATTGTCGATAGATGAATCAGTCGCTTGAGCTCTGATCTTGTCTAAAGATAAAATAAATTTAGCCAACAATGCTTGGTCTTTGACATTATTGACATAATTTTCAATCGGACCTAAAGCAGGATAGTCAGATACCAAATGAGATATGTAATCCAATCCACCAGCTGTATCAAGAACCTTGGTCTGTTCCAATTCAGTAATCAAAGTAGTGACATCTGGTTTGATGGATTTTTTATTCATATTCATCAAAGCCGCATAAATAGTTCGATTTCTTGCATCTTGGAAATCTTCAACTCCAAGCGCTGTTGAAACACTCAAAATATCGTTACCTGTTTTATCTGTTAAGATATCGGATAAAATACAGGCTTCATTCAAATTTGTCGAAATTTTAGAAGAATCTTCTAAAGCCATTTCTATTTTTTCTCCTTGAGAGAAACATGAATGTTAACTTCTCCAATGACCCCTTTGTAAAGATCTACTTTGATGGCTGTCTTACCAAATCCATTGACGATGACATCTTTATCAACGATTTGATTTTTTGTGATTACAATTCCGTGTTTATCTTTTAAAGCTTTGATGATTTCTTTATTAGAAACGGTTCCAATCATATAGCCTTGTCTTCCAGCAGGAGCTTCAAATTCCAGAGTGATACCTTTTAAGGTTTCAACTAATTTCTTTGCTTCTGCTCTTTTTTCAGCATCAATTCTTGCGAGTTCTGCTTGTTCTTTATCGTAATCTTTTTGAGCTTGAGCAGTATATAAAACAGCATATCCTCTTGGAATCAAGAAATTAGCACCATATCCATCGCTGACTTCAACGATTTGACCTTTTTTACCAACTTTTTTAACTTCTTCTTTCATCAATACTTTCATTTTATAATCTCCTTTTTAACTTTTGATTCTTGCATCTTCAAGATAATCGTTCAAAACAGTCTCTAAACGTTTGATAGCTGTGTCAACATCAACCCCAGAAATAGTAGTTGCCGACATTGCAAAATGACCGCCACCACCTAACTTTTGCATCAAAATCTGACAGTTGACAGAACCATCGCTTCTTGCAGATATTTTAATTTCATTTGAGCTGAGTCTTCCAACACAGAAAGAACAGACAATACCTCTGATATTGATAGCTTCAGTTGCGACTTTAGATAACATGACTGAATTCACATAATCGCTATCTGGAGACCAACAAATCATGATATCTGACTGATACATCTTATTGGAATTCAAAATAGAAATTTTCTGTTTGTATTCTTCAAGATTTTCTCTTAAGAAATCTTCAACCTTTGAACTATCAGCGTTATGCTTTTTAAGTTGGGCAGCGATTTCAAAAGTGGCTTCAGTAGCTTTTTCTTTAAAGAAATGAGTATCAAGAGCAATACCACTCAATAAGAACGTTGCTGTTCTTTCATCTACTTCAATATCATCAGAATTGTAAGACATATAAGCCATGACGATTTCACTAGCAGAGGAAGCGCTAGTATCAATACCATTAAACACATAACCAGTATAGGTTGATGGACCAGGTCTATGGTGATCGATAACAGCGATATTCGTCATTTTCTTGACAATTTCGCCAAACATAGCAATCAAAGGATTATTATGATCGACTGCTAATAACAAAGTATTTTTATCAATCCATTCATTACAGTCTTTGAAATTGATAAATATCTTTTCCATATCTTCATTTGAGAAATTAGATCTCACAGCGATTCTAGCGTTATCTTCAACATGTTGGTCCTCCCAACAAATTCTTGCATTAACTCCGGCGTGAATGCATAAGTTATAAGCACCTAAGGCACTGCCAACAGCATCAAAATCAGCAGTATCATGTCCCATGATCAAAACTTTAGGATATGATTTGATAATAGCTAAGAATGAACGAGATAATTCACGGACTTGAACTCTATTTCTATTAGGTTTAAGTTCTGTCTTTCCACCAAAGTACATCAATGATTGTCCAAATGGTGAGATGACAGCTTGATCACCGCCTCTAGAAAGAGCGACATCAATAGCAGAAGAAGCAAGTTCGCTTAATTTAGAATAATCATCAAAACCATAGGAAACACCAATTGAAAGAGTAAAACCATTTTCAAAAGCTTTTCTAACATCGTCAATGATTGGAAATTTGTCATCATATAATTTATCAAAATTTTCTTTGGTAGTTACAAAGAAATATCTATCTTCTTTTAAACGGCGAAGCATAGCGTTGTAATGTAAAGAAAATTCTTGAATCATATTTCTAGTTTTAGCTGCCATATCAGCAAAACGAATTTCATCAGAGACAAACATTTGAATATCTGTGTAATTATCGATAGAAATATATCCGACAACAGGAGCTTGTCTTTGGTTCAATAATGTGACATTATCAAGTTCTGTTGTATCTTTGAAAACAAATAATCTAACATCTCTTAAATATTCAACATGATAGGTATGATTTTCACAAGTGATTTTAGCTTCACCAGCTGTTGCATTTTCTTGAATGATCGATGAAAGTTCAGGGAAAATAAAGTCGATTTTCTCATCGACAATATTAGGGATTCTTTTACTGAAGAAGTCATTGACCCAAAGAATTTCATTATCTTTATTAGTAACTGCTAAACCGATTTCACCAAAATTATAAGCTTCATTGAGCTCATTGCCTAAAATTTCAGCACTAGTAGTCTCTGTTTTTCCTTTTTTCTTTTGAAAATAAAGATTGAAAGCAATAGCCGAGATTGAATCAAAAATTGAAAAAACAGCAAGAAAAAGAATAGCAACATATAAATAGTATTGATATTCTGGAAAAAGAACGTAAATTAAAACTAAAGAAACAATAAAAATTGTCTTTATAAATAATGTGAAAGATATAAAAAATCTTTGTCTTCTCAGTAATTTGTTCATAAAGCCTCCATCAAATTCAAGGCTTAAATATTATATATAAAATAAATA
>CAVJWL010000003.1:0-81949 GCA_963653505.1 uncultured Prevotellaceae bacterium | reverse complement strand
AAATGACATTATGTTTATTTAAATGTTTATCAAAAGAAGGATCTTTTGATATTTTTAAATCTTTAAATAATTCTTTAGAATCACATCCTTTTGAATAATAGGCATTTAACATAGAAAGTGCGAGTGTTTTACCAAATCTTCTAGGACGAGTGATACACATATAGCAGTTTTCTGAGTCAAAAACTCTATTGCATTCTTTTATAAACATAGATTTATCAACAAATATTTCTTGATTTCTATATCTCTTTAATTTGTCATTGCCTTGATTTAAATATAATGCCATATGTTTATCTCCTTTCTATATTGCTTATATTTTAACATACATTTATTTTGGTTTCTATTATGAACGACTTTTTGAAAACTTAATAAATCTATTTTTTATAAAAGATTACTTGTGCTTATACATAAAAAACCTTCCTAGAAATCTCTAAGAAGGTTTAATTATTTTATATAGAAAAGGAAGATTTAAAACGAATTAGTAATCCATTCCGCCGTTGTTAGCTGGAGCTGAAGTTTCTGGCTTTGGAATTTCAGTTACAACTGCTTCAGTTGTGATGAATAATGAAGAGATGCTAGCTGCATTGATAACAGCAGTTCTTGTAACTTTAGCTGGATCGATGATACCTTTGTCCATGAAGTTAATCCATGTTCCGGTCTTGGCATCAAATGCAAGATCATCATCACGATGCTTTTGTTGTTCGACAATATCAGCACCTTCATAACCTGCATTATCACAGATTTGGGCAAGAGGAGCAGTCAAAGCATTTAAGACAACATCGATACCCTTTTGAACATCGACATTATTATCTTTGAGTGTTGGCTTTAATTCACGATAGACATTGAGTAAAGCAGCACCACCACCGACAACAACACCTTCGCTGACAGCAGCAGAAGTTGCGTTGATAGCATCTTCAAGTCTGAGTTTACGATCTTTGAGTTCGGTTTCAGTTGCAGCACCAACATGGATGACAGCGACACCACCAGCAAGTTTTGCGATTCTCTTTTGGAGATTCTTCTTGTCATAATCAGACTTAGTTTCAGAAACTTGACCCTTTAATTCACTGACTCTATTGGCGATAGAATCACTAGAACCAGCACCATCGATGATAGTTGTATGATCTTTAGTGACCTTAACTTTCTTAGCAGAACCTAAATCATCAACAGTGATATCTTTGAGATTCATATTGAGATCTTTGCTAAAGAAGTTAGCGCCAGTCATGATAGCGATATCTTGGAGAGTGTTCTTTTGATTATCACCGAATTCAGGAGCTTTGACAGCGACCACATTGAATGTACCACGCATCTTGTTGACAATCAAAGTAGCGGCGACATCATTATCCATATCATCAGCGATGATAAGAAGTGGGCGATGTGATTCAACAACGCTTTGAAGCATTGGAAGAATATCT
The DNA here is from genome assembly GCA_963653505.1 of uncultured Prevotellaceae bacterium. GTDB lineage: Bacteria > Bacillota_I > Bacilli_A > RFN20 > CAG-288 > Enterosoma. Next base: position 80,540 of record CAVJWL010000003.1, on the reverse strand, counting down.
TGAAGATTGCTGACCTTTTGATCAGTTACCATGATATAGGCGTTTTCAAGTTCGGCAACCATTCTTTCTTGATCGGTTACCATATATGGGGAAACATAACCCTTATCGAATTGCATACCTTGGACGACTTCTAAGGTAGTATCAAAGCCCTTGGATTCATCAACAGAGATGACACCATCTTTGCCAACCTTTTCCATAGCTTCAGCAATAGTCTTTCCGATGACTTCATCACCAGCAGAAATTGTAGCAACAGAAGCGATATCATCAGTTGTAGAAATCTTCTTAGCACCCTTTAAAATGGAATCAGAAACAGCTTTGCTAGCTTTTTCGATACCTTGACGGACTAAGACAGGATTTGCACCTTTATCAACTGCTTCAAATCCCTTGTGGATCATTGCTTGAGCAAGAACGGTAGCTGTTGTTGTACCATCACCTGCGATGTCATTGGTCTTATTTGCGACTTCATAGACTAATTTAGCACCTAAATTTTGTTCTTTATCTTGAAGTTCGATTTCTCTTGCGATAGAGACACCATCATTGACGATAGATGGAGAACCATATCCCTTATCAAGTGCGACATTACGGCCTTTAGGACCTAATGTTAATTTAACTGTATCGGCAAGGGCGTCGACACCAAGAAGCATATTATCTCTTGCTTTTGTACCATAACTTATTTTTTTAGCCATAATTAATAATCTCCTTTGATTAATCTACGACGGCAAGGATATCCTTGTCTTGGATCAACATATATTTTTTGCCAGCTTCTTCATAATCAGTTGTGGAATATTTCTTGTAGATGACTTTTTGTCCGATTTCAGCTTGGACTTTGATATCTTTTCCATCTTCATTGGTATAACCAGGACCGACAGCAATAACCTTTGCTAATGCAGATTCGTTATCATGTGATGTGGCGATGATGATTCCACCGACCTTTTTTTCTTCTGGGACTTTTTCAAGAACGACATAATCTCTTAATGGTTTTATCATTTTAATTGACCTCCGAATAACGAGTTTCTTTGTTACTCGAATATATTATAATTCGAAATTTAGCAATTTCAAGCTTAAAGTGCTAAAAATTAAAATTAGATATTTTCAGTTTTCTAAAACACTATAAAAACATAGAAATATTTTACGTTTTTTAGAAAAATATCAAAAAAACGAGATAAAAATCTCGTTTTAAATAAGTTTTTAAAATTCTATTTATTCTCTTTTTTCTTAGATGGCATGACAAAATCATCATAAGTATCCAAGAATGAATGCAATTTTCCATCTCCTTTATATGCTATGACTTTGTCAAGAATGACATTTTCAGCTGCTTTGAAAATGTTCTGCTCGACTTGAGGATTCATATTCTTGAGTTCTTTGATCAATTGTTTGGTCTCATATCTTCTAGAACCACCACCTCCATTATCACAGACAGAACAGTTTTCTGTGAATCTGCATGCGCATTGGATGAATCGAAGTTGATTCATATTTCTCCAAGCGATGATGTCTTGTTCTCTTACATAATATAAAGGACGGATGACTTCCATTCCTTCATAGTTATCTGAGTGAAGTTTTGGTAGCATTGTTTGAAATGATCCAGCATTTAACATATTCATCAAAATTGTTTCGATGACATCATCATAATGGTGTCCGAGTGCGATTTTATTGCATCCTAATTCATCTTTTGCGATTCTATATAATGCACCTCTTCTCATCTTTGCACATAAATAACAAGGGCTGTGGTCTTGAGAATTAGCGATATCGAAGATATTGGTTTCGATTATTGTGGCAGGAATATTCAGAATTTTCAAATTATTTTTAATGACTTGAAGATTTATCTCATTGTATCCAGGATTCATTACTAAGTATTTGACTTCAAAGGGGAATTCAGAATGTTTGTGTAAAAGTTTAAAACATTCAGCCATGCACATGGAGTCTTTACCACCAGAAATACAAACACAAACTTTATCGTTTGGTTGGATCAGTTGATAATTTTTAATTGCTGCGATGAATTTTGACCAGATCTTTCTTCGATATGTTGTGGTCAAACTTCTTTCATATTCATCATTTTTACTGGGGATATCTTGTTCTTGAAGATTTTCACAAGATACGATTTCTGGACTTTTATTTTCCATAGATAATACCTCTTAATACGGTTAAGAATTGATTCAATTCTTCATATGTTGTCAAATATGATAAGGAAATTCTAAAGGATCCTAATGCTCTTTCTTTGTCATGATAGATGCTCATGATAGTCTTACTCGGTGTATTTAAGATGCTGCAAGCTGATTTTTGAGATACACAAATATCATTCTCAGATAATAGTGATACTACTTGACTTGCTTTTCTATTTTTTATTGAAATGTTGAGAATGTATGGAAATTCTAAATTCGAATTTATAAGAATATCCTTTTCTTTCTTCAATTCTGAAACTAAATATGATTGAAGTTCTCTAACTTTTCTCAAGTGTTCATCTAAGTTAGTGATTGCAAGTTCAGTAGCTTTATAACTAGAAGCTATCAGTCCTAATGGTGTTGTTGAAGAACGATAAAGACTGACACTATTACCACCGTGAATTAAAGGAGTGAGGATGCAGTCTTTTTTCTTTATGAGAATTCCGGTTCCGATAAGACCTCCATATTTATGAGGAGTGAAACTTATCAAATCAGCACCGGTTAAATCTAATGGTATTTTACCTACTGCTTGAGTTGCATCTAATAATAAGTGACAATTTGGATAATTTTTGATGATCTTTATGACTTCTTTATAGTCTTGAATAGCTCCTGCCTCACTTTCAACGAGTGAAAGACAGACAAGTATTGTATTCATTTTTATCTTTGATTTTAAATCATCAAGATTGAGTTTTCCGTCTTCATTTGTCTTGATGAATTCAACGATTGCATTTTGTCCTTCTTTTAAATATCCGAGGACGGCATTTGTAGAGGAGTGTTCGAATTCGCTGACAAGAATATGTTTTCCAAATCCTGAATATGATTGAAATAATCCTTTTATAGCTAGATTATTGGATTCACTTGCACTGGATGTATAGATAGCTTCATATTCTTCTTCGCTCAAATTTAAAGCTGAAAGAAGTTTTGAATTGACTTTTTTATATAAAGCCATACTTCTTTTTCCTTCTTTATGAATGGAAACACAATTTCCACAATAATTTTGCTCGACTTCGATAAGCGTGTCTAAAACTTCCTTTTGAGCGGGAAAGTTTGCTGAATAATCTAGATATATCATATGTGCCTTAGAAATTATAAATATAAAGTAGCGTTTGTGCAATTAGAAAAAAGAAATCCTCCAGGTTTCCCTGGAGGAGAATTTTTAGAAGAATGTTCCTCTAGCTTTTTCTTTCATCTCTTTAGAAGTGGTGAAAGGAATACGAGTTGTGTAACCAGCTTTAGAAGCGACCATAATCTTAACAGGCCAAGAATAGATTTCAGAGTTCCATTGGAGGACTGTATCATTGTAGACTTCTCTTGCAGCAGTGATTTCCTTTTGGAGATAGCTGTTTTGTTGCATACAATCAGCGATTTCTTTGTGAGCTTGGATGTTTGGATATGCTTCGAATGCGAGATTGATAGCATTAGTGACACCATCAAGCTTAGTGGCGACTTCATTTCTAGAAGCATCAGCATTTGGATTGACACCGCCTCTATATGCAGCGACACTCTTTAAGACATCTTTATCAAGATCGACTGCCTTGTCAAGAAGCTTTGCAGCATTTTGAAGAATGACAACTCTTTGTTCAAGATAGTTATCAATTTGAGATGCATTGTGTTGAATCTTTTGTTGAAGTTGTCCGAAGTAAGACTTTGCTTTCATACACATGATGAGATAAATGACACCTGGGATAATGCCAAGAAGGAAGAGGAAGACAACGAAGACATATGTTCCTGCTCCAACTTTAGGACTTACTTGTTTATCGATGACATGGACATCACGACCTTCTTCACGAATAGGATCTTTTGTTTCATCTAATTCATTAGCCATATTTATTTCTCCTTTTTAAAGACAAGCTATTGTATCACGAAATTATTATTTAGTTTCACTTTTTTTATAAGCGTTTTTAAATTGTTCAAAACTAGGAACATTTTCACCATTGGATGGAACGATATAAGCGAGAATTTTTCTTTCAAAATGCATAGCTGATAATTTATTGAAAGCATTTCTGAATCCATCATTTTGCACGAGGTTAGAGAAGCTATATCTGCTTTCATCACAATTTTGAATGCCCATGAATGTAGTTCTATGAACTGGAGTATATTCAACCCAATTGACAGGAACATTATGCATTCTACCATCACCACCGAGTTTTGGAACGATTTCAGTTCTATTAGTTCCTTTAAAGCCATAAGAATCAATTCTAACTTTATCGATTCCTTCTTCGCTTCCTAAGTAAGTAGTTTTTCTGATAGATTTAGTGCATGATTCTGGTGAATCAACTTGCTTTGGTGAGAAAGCATTTGCTAAAGATTCTTGTTCGAATGGTGAGACATTCATATCAGCTTTATCATCGCCATAGATAGTTTCTTTAGATTTTGTTTGTTGATAAAGAGGTATTGATAAGATAGGTGCTAAATCGAAATAGAGAGAGCGGAAGAATGAAAAATTGTAATCAACAAATTTCTTTCTAGCATTTCTACAATCGAAGTCGACATATGTTTCAGGATTGGAATAGATATTTTGATTTTGAGCATGAAAAGAGAAGATATAATTCAAATTTTTCTTCTTGATGAAAGTAAAATCATCTCCATAAGGTGCTTTTGATTTGATGAGCTTCAACATATTTGTTTGAGCAAGTGGGGTGAAAAGAAGTCTGAATTGGGTTTCTTCATCACGGTCAACTGCGTGGAATAATGAATCAAATTCATCATTGCCAAGCTTGGTGAAATTGGTATTTGGATTGTTATCGGTGACGGCTTTTTCAGCGATTTTATCAAGCTTTTTAGATGTCTTTTTGACTTGTTTTTGAATGTCTTTCTCACTGGCACTAGCACTGACTTGTGGAGTTCTAGAGAAAGAAAGTCTTTCGGCAGCGTCATTACCATAGACTAAGAATGTTTCAAATGAATATTCTGGACATGGTTTATAAATAGTTGCAGTCAAAGTTTGAGTGTGTGTGATAGTTCTTGAATTACCTTTTGAATCTGTTGTATGAGTTGTCCAGGTGATTACAATACTACCTGAATAGGCTTTATTTACAATTTCTTCATTGTGCAATCTTTCGACTAAGAAAGGATTTCCGATAATACTTCCTGATAAGACAAAATAGTTAGAAGAATCTTTGCTAGTCTCTTTGTCGATTCCGTATTTGTCTCTTAAATAGAGATATTTTGCATCATCGAATTTGTCATCTAGTTGGATGAGTGGAGTGACTCTTTTGACAATATTTGCAGTATCAGACCAATCGAATAATGCGTTGAGACCGCTCATTTGGTTGTAACAAGTATTTTTGATAGCGTTGGCAGCTTCTAATAGTTTATTAGCTGCTTCTTCTCTTTTTTTGATCAATTGATTCAATTTAGCACAGACGATTACGATGCTTGCAATTCCTAAGACTGCAAATAGAGGGCCAAGAATGAAGAATACTACTTTAGAACCGCTGGTCTTTGAAAATCCGATGATAAACATAAAGAGGGCAGCAATTAAGAAGAGAACGGCCATCACAATCAAGAATGTTTTCAATCCTTTGCTGTTGTTGGCTTTCTTATTTGCAGCTTCGTATTCTTTGTATTTGCTGTAATAAGAATCTGCTGTTTTGGCATTTTCATCTTGATTCAATTTAGCTTTTTCAACTAATTCATCAAAATATTTGTTAGATTCATCGATACTTTTTTGACGATACTTATCATTGTATTCGGATAGAGGTTCAATGATTTCTTCTGTTTCCATAGTTGTGTTTCCTTTCTTTAATAGTCATAATCATCCCCATAATCAGAGGTTGAATCATCTTCTTTAATCATAGAATTATCTTCTTTAGATATCAGAGGATGTTTGATTACATCATCAGTAAATGTTCCTTTAGTGGCGTGACCGACGCCTTTGATTAAGGAACCGACATGATGATGACAATACGGACAATTCCAATCGAATTCCGGTATTTCTTTTTTACAAAATGGACATGTTTTCATGACTTAAATATTATATCATAGCCTATTATCTATAATTGATTTTGACAAATTATTTTTTTGGAATTAAAATAAAGTTAGATATAACTAATTTTAGAGATGAATTTTTGATATAATATTTAAAATTTTAATAATTCTAAGTGGGTTTAATATGTTGTTTAAAGCGGTTGGAAATGTAAATAATACTGCGATAATTTTTTTCACGCAATGGGAGTGACAGGAGATATTAGCGATAGAGTTGTTGAATATTTAAAAAATAGATATTATTTCATTTTACCTACTTCTACTGTTTATTGTAAAAATCAAAATATATCTTTAAAAATGATTAGATAAAACAAGTTGAAAGATTTTTAAAAGAAAAAGGAATTTCAAAATTAGAATTGGTAGTTTCATCATCTATCAAAGTTGATTTAGCAATTGCTTTTTTATAAACGACTGATATTGAAGTCATGCATGCTTTTTTATGGTGGTCAATTTGCTCAAATCAATAAATTCATAAGAAGATTACTCACTTTGATTTTATATTTTGCTATCAGAAGTCTATATAAGAAAAATTGAAAGAATCTAGGAAAGATTATGTGGTGTGATGATAAAGAAATACGACCATATTTTATAAAGGCAGGTAATGAACGCGCATATTAAAATATGAGAAGACACCTCAGTGATTGTCTTGAAAATAAACCGTTTCCAAAATTGAGTGATGACTTTCAAAAGAAATGCTTTTTCGAATTTGGAAGTATCGAAGATCATTTCAAATATAGAGATAATGTTATGAAATCCTATTCGAATGCTCATTTTCCTATTTTTGATAACTACAATCATATGCAGTATCAAATAAAAAATCCTAAGTGTTTCAGTTATATGCTTCTTTCTATCATTGAAAATAATGAAATGCCAGCTATGGATTTCTTAAAATAAATATCGATTTTTCATCAATATAGTTGAAACTGCTTCAATCCTATTTTAGAAATGTGATAAAATAAATTTTATGGAAAAGAAAATTGTATTTGCAACATCGAATCCAAATAAAGTCCGCGAAGTTAAAGAAATGCTTTCTCCGCTTGGATATGATGTTATCTCACTCAAAGAATTAGGACTTGAAGTTGAAGCTGAAGAAATTGCCTCTACCTTTGAAGGTAATGCAAGAATCAAAGCTTTTGATATCATTTCAAAATGTGACTATCCTGTTTTAGCCGATGATTCTGGACTTTGTATTCATGCCCTTGATAATTTCCCAGGAGTCCATTCTGCTAGATTTATGGAAGGACATACTTATAAAGAAAAATGTGATAAGATCATCGAAATGTTAAAAGATAAAGATGATAAATCAGCAACTTTCTATACTGCGATGGTCTATATGGATAAGGTTCATGGCATTGATCTTTGCTTTATGGGACAAACTGAGGGCGAAATCGCATCTTTCTTTGATAGTGAAGCGCCTGATCAATTCGGATATGATCCAGTGTTTTATTCGTATGATTTAAAGAAGACATTCGGTCGTTCTACTGCCTTTGAAAAAGATTCAGTTTCTCATAGAGGTAGAGCTTTAAGAAAATTATTTGGATATTTAAAAGAACATGGTGGAGAATATTAAAAGAAAAATCAAAAAATATCTTAAGTGCATATACATAGGGATGGCAGGTTGTCTTATTGCTATCGCCTCGCTTTTGATTGTTTTCTTATATTTCTTCCAAAAGATGAGAGAATTACAAAATATCAGGTTCTCACTTCCTTTAGAGTGGAGTATCTTTTTCATCTTTGCTCTTTGTTTATTAGGTGTTTCATTATTCGTATTAGTCTTATTCTCATATTTGAATTATGAAGGCAGTAAGAAGATTAAAACTATTATTGAAGAACAAAATAAGATTGAAATAGAGAAGATAAAGAATGGCGATTTCAAGATTGAATCAAAAACTACTTTTAATATTAATTATAAGTTGGAAACTAAGAATTTATCTAATTTAGATGATAATAAGAAAATTCAAAAGAACTTATTCTCAATATATATTCCTATTTTAATCATCTGCACTGCTATCGTTTTTGTTGTTTTGTTTTCTCTTTCATATTTGACATCAAATTTCAAATTGATGATCATATTCGGTGTTTATTTTTTAATTCCATTATTTGTATATTTATCTCTTTTTTACTTCATACCTAAACATATCACTGATAAAAGTTTGATAGATGATATCAAAGAGGTTATCAGTATTGATAATGATGGAATCACTTATTCTAAATTTAAAAAAGACAATTGTCTTTTTGAAGAGAAAATAAAATATGTAGAATTTGCTAGAGTTAAAGAAGATGAGGATTCATTCTTTTTTATCAGCGATTTAAATCTCAAACAATCATATGTTTATATCAAAAAATCAGATATCAAAGATTCTGTTGTTTGTGATTATATTTCTTTAAAAGCTAAACAAATCAATGGTTCAGTTGCCATTATCAATAGAGGTGAAATATGAAGATTATATTAGGTATAGGAAACTATGGTGATATCTATAAAGATACAAGACATAATTCGGGCTTTCAAGCTATCGATTTGATGAGTGAGGATTTGAATATTCCAATTACTAAGAATGATTTTAAATCGCTTATTGGTAAAGGAAAGGCATTTGGTGAAGACGTGCTTTTGATGAAACCACTCACCTATGTCAATCTCAGCGGTGATGCTTTGATCCTTGCTAAAAACTTTTATAAAGTCGATATTTCTGATATCTATGTCTTAGTCGATGATATGGACACAGAACCAGGACACGTGAGATTGAAACTCAAAGGTTCTTCTGCTGGTCATAACGGATTAAAATCTATCATATCAAATCTTGGCAGTGATCAATTTAAGAGAATCAGAATCGGAATTGGAAAACCAGATGGAAAATCAGTTCCTGATTTTGTTTTATCAGCTCCAAAAGATAAAGATATCTATTCAGCTTGGAAAGATGGTATTTCTAAAGCTTGTGAAGCTATGGAATATACTCTTCGCTTTGGATTTGAAAAAGCAATGAATGAATATAATAAATAAAAATGTCACAGTTTGGTAAACGTTCATTATTTTCGTATTTGTTAAACAATCCGCAAAAGGAAAATATCGATAATAAAAGAGATGTTAATGTTTCTTCTCCAGAAGCCTTAGCAATTCTTACATCTTTGAGTTTCGATGAAAATCCTCGCAAGATGTTTTTCTTATTTCCTACTATCTATGAAGCTGAAGAATTCACCCAGATATTAGGTGATTATTTAGATGCTGATCAAGTTTTTATGTTTCCATATGATGAAATCCTCAGAAGCTCTGCTATTGGCGTATCTCCTGAGATGTCACTTGAAAGACAATCAGCTATCGCATCTATTTTTGATGATAAACCAACTATCTTAGTCGCTCATGCATCTAGCAGTATGCTACAAATAGCTTCTAAAGATAGATACAAAGAAAATATAATCAGCATATCTAAAGGAGACATGGTCGATAAAGAAGAATTGATAAAGAAATTATCAAATCTCGGATATTCTCATATCGATAGAGTCACAAATAGAAATCAAATAGCATCAAGAGGTGAAATCTTAGATATATATGATGCTTCTTATAAAAATCCACTTCGTATTCAATTTTTTGGAGATGAAATCGATGATTTGAGATTTTTCAATGTTCAAGATGAACTATCATTTGAACACATCGATAAAATAAATATCCATCCAGCTAGTCTTCTTATATTAAAAGATGAAGAGATTAAAGATGGATTTGAAACAATCGATAAAGAAATTCAATATATCTCAACGATTAAAAAGGACAGAAGAGTCATCGATGATTTGACTTCAAAATTAGAAGAGATAAAGATGGAAGCTATCGGTAAATCTTTAAAAGATCTTCATCAAAGGTTCTTTTCTCTTTTCTCTTCATCTGATACTTCAATTCTCGATTATGTTCAAGATTATGAAAAGTTCATTTATCATAAAGATGAGACAATTTCGACAATCAAGAATGTTAAGAACAAAGAAAAAGAATATTTTTTAGGTGCATATCAAGAAGCTATTTCTTTAAAAGAAGAAAAAGTATATAAAGATGAAATCCCCCTATTTGATGATTACGCTTCTATCACATATAGAGAGGATGGAAAGGCCTTTATCGTCAGAGAAAATGCCTATAAAGCAATCTCATATTCTCAATCAAATCAAATGATTGAACAATATTTAAAAGAAGGATATAAGATAAGAATCGCTTTACCAGAACCAAATTTTACCAATTATATCAATTATTTAAATAGTGTTGAAATACCGTATACTTTATATCCGAAGCATTCTAAGGTGATGTTATATGAAGGAAGAATAACTCATGGACTTGAAATACCAGATGAAAAACATGTGTATTTATCTTCCAAAGAAATCTTCGGTGTTTCTGATCAAAAATCGAGATTTTTATCTCGATATAAAGAAGCGAAGATCATTCGCCGATACGAAGATTTAAATTCAGGTGATTATGTCGTTCATGAAGTGCATGGTGTTGGTCGATATTTAGGTGTTGAATCAATTGAAGGACTTGAATATCTGAAGATTGAATACGCAGAAAATGCTATTTTCTACCTTCCTTTAAATCAATATCGAATGATCAGAAAATATTCTTCAAGAGATGGATATTCACCTTCTCTTGATAGATTAGGTGGCAGCACTTGGTCAAGAAAGAAATCAAGAATTCGTTCAAAGATGGCATATTTAGCTGATCAACTATTAGCTATTTATGCTGAAAGACAAACTCGTCCTGGTTTTGCCTTTGCAAAAGAACCAGAGATGGAACTCGATTTTAAAAAGTCATTTCCATATCCCTATACTGAATGTCAGTTGAAAGTCATTCAAGAAGTCTTTGATGATATGGAAAAATCAACTCCGATGGATAGACTTGTCGCTGGTGATGTTGGATTTGGTAAGACAGAGATAGCTTTTAATGCAGCCTTTAAAGCTATTTTAAATCATAAACAAGTAGCATTTTTATGCCCGACAACAATTCTTTGTATGCAGCATTATAAGAATGCAGTTTCTCGTTTTTCTGAATATGGAATCAGAATCTGCGCCTTTAATAGATTTGTCCCTAAAACTGTTCAAGAAAAAAATATTCAACTTATCAAAGAAGGAAAGATGGATTTAGTTATCGGCACTCATCGGCTTTTGAGTGATAATATTATCTTTGCTGATTTAGGCTTATACATCGTCGATGAAGAACAAAAATTTGGAGTCACACATAAGGAGAAGATAAAGGAAAGAGTTAAGAATGTCGATTCATTGACTCTCACTGCTACTCCGATTCCAAGAACTCTTCAGATGTCTCTTTTAAATGTGCGTTCTTTATCTTTATTAGATGAAGCACCTATCAATAGAATGCCAGTTAAAACTTATGTTTTAAAATTCGATAAAGAAGTAGTCTACGAAGTCATTCAAAAAGAACTAGATCGAAAAGGACAGGTTTATTATTTACATAACGATATCAAATCCATTCATTCAGTTGCTGAATCGATTCAAAAAAGATTTCCGAATAATCTTGTTGAAGTAGTTCACGCTCAGATGGATGAAGATGAAATCGAAAAAGTCATGGGTGATTTTTATGAAGCAAAAGCTGATATTTTAGTTTGTACTTCAATCATTGAATCGGGATTAGATATTCCTAATGTCAATACTATCTTAGTAGAAAAAGCCGATCATTTCGGTCTTGCACAGCTCTATCAAATCAAGGGTAGAGTTGGAAGAAGTGATAGATTAGCATATGCTTATTTCTTTTTTGATGATGATAATAATCTCACTGATAACGCTAGAAAACGTCTTAAAGCATTGAAAGATTTTACCGAACTAGGATCTGGATATAAAATCGCAATGCAAGATCTCAATATCAGAGGTGCTGGTGATATCTTAGGTAGTGAACAAGCAGGGTTTGTTGATTCACTAGGTTATGATGCTTATATCGATTTGCTCAATCAGGTTGTAAAAGAAAAATCATTTGTGAATACTGCTGTTGATGATAAACCGAAGAATTTCTTTGAATTATCATTTTCACTTGATGCTCATATACCTGAGGATTACGGAAATGAAAGTCAAAGAATTTCGATGTATCGAGAACTATCAGATTGTAAGACCTATAAAGATATCAACGCCTTTGGAAGAAAGCTTAATGATGTCTATGGCCCTTATCCAAAAGAAGTATCCAATCTTCTTATAAAAAGAGGCATTGAAATCAATTTGAATTCCGGATATGTTGAAAACTTTGAAGAAGGACTAGGGATTTATATCTTACAAACAACTAGAGAATTTTCTTCAAAAGAAGGAATATATAAAGAGATATTGAGTGCAATTCAACCGATGACTGTCAAAGTAAAGGTTAGAATTAACAATAATAAATTCTGTTTTGTTTTAACCAAGACAAAAGATTATTTACAAGATTTATTATATTTGACTCAAACTCTTAAAAATTTAAATTAAAATAAAAAGCAACTTTATAACTAAATTAATAGTTTGAAGTTGCTTTTTATTTGCTTAATTATCGTGATAGAAGTATACACTAGTAGGACCGGATCCGTAACTTCCTTTACTTGTATAACTGCCACCTGATGATTTTGCATTATCGTATTCGACTGAAGAATCTGTAAATAAATAACTTCCAGCATTGACTTTTGTTATTAGTGATGTCTTTAGATTTGGACTATCAAATCCGCCACATGCTGTGACAAAGTTATAATATCTCGACATCTTTCCGTTTTGAGAATACGGACATGTGCTTCCATAATCTGGAAGTGATAACGAGAATTTACATTCGCTGCTCTTAAGTTCGCCAGTTGCTACGCCCCCTGCGACTTTGACCTTTAATCCAACTGATAAAGAACTGAGATAAGGCTCATCACCGGAACTATAGCCTAAGACTAATTCCTGACTTCCGTCAAAAGTTATTGATGGAATGTTCAAGACAGAACCTAAATTCAAAGATAAAGTAAATGTTCTATTTGCCGTATCTTCTTCAGCTTTATTTATCACCTTTGAGAAATCATTTGAACTTATCAATGTAGTAGAACTTGAAGAATCATCATCTTTGATATTTTGAGATAGTGCACTGTTTAAAATTTTACCTGCATCTAACGTATAGTTGAATAAATAATAAACTAAATGACTTGGCTTTGTGAAATCTTCAGCAGTTGTGTAGAAGTATTCACTTGTTGTTGTGTATTTTGTATTACCCCAATTCCAAGCTGTCGACGTCTTTGTTTGACATACGAAGATTTGTTGTTCTTTGATAAAATACTCAGTCATTCGATAGCCATCATCACTCATATTCTTGCTGTGATTATTGACAGCGATATAAGCATAAGCTTCATTGTTTTCGATATAGATTTTAGCTTTTGCACTTGCATCGATATCGACTAAGGAGCTATTAAAGCTTAAAACTGTCATATTCAACTTGAAGCTACCTTCCATCTCCATGTAGTTGTGTTTGGTAGTATTGACTAAACATGTGAGAAGAGTTTTGAATCCACTTATATCGACTGTATATCCATCATTCATATCGATGGTTGGTTTTGTGTATTTATCAAATGAAGTTAGAGATAAAGAAGCGGAGACTGTATATTTACCAACGACAGCACTGATAGTTGCTTTGGTGATATTAGTACCATCATGTTCGATGATGATTGTCTCATCTTGATCGTTATCACTTGTAACAGTGTCATCAAATAATTTACTAGATGCGATGATGGTGATTTTATTATCTAATATTTCAACACTCTTGATATATTTGTATTGCAATAAGATAGCTGGATTTTTGGTAGCGATGATATCCATGATCGGAAGTCCGCTAGTTCCAGTTTCTAGATTTCCTAAATATCGATATAAAAGATTATTTTCATCGATTGATTTAGCGGTTTTCATGATGTCTTGAGCATCGCTCTTTTCCATTTCGATGTTCATATTGTCATTGTATTTAGCTACAAAATGACCATCGGTGAGTTTTAATGTTGTTTTATCAAAGACACCTGAATAATTGAAGACAATTTTTTGATCTGCAGTCTTAGAATTATCTCCTAAGAATGGATGGGTGATTCCAAGGCCTCCGTAACATATCGGATTGTTGTCATCGGAGAAATCAACAGCTGCGAATCCTTTATTTTTAGTTGAGCTAGTATCTCCATACTTTTCATAGTATTCACCTAGTTTGACTTCTTGATCATTTCCGTTGCTAGCTTTGTATTTGACACTTGCATCAACTTCGACTCCAAATTTTGTCAGTGTTGTCGGAAGTGAATAGAAGACACCAACTAGTTCTGATGCTTTATTGATAACTGTATAGGTGTTTTTTTCAGTATCAGTTAGTAAGTCTTCTATATAATCTTCAAAGCTGATTGATAATGCCATCTTATCTTGCTTAGAATCAGCCAAAGAATGGGTGAAGTTCAAATCAAGAGAACTTATCTTATTTGTTTCAGTATTGATTGAGAAAGTAATATCATCAACCTTACCTTCATAGGAGGTATCCTTTAAGAAATAATCAGCCATGACTTGAATGATTATTTTTGAAGTATCTTGATTTGTTTTATCAATATAGATGAAATTATCTAAATCTGTTAAGGAACCATTTTTGATGTTTTCTTTTAAATTTTTGAAATTATCACTATTTTTAATAGCAGAGATTACCGAATTGGATTCTTCTAAGGAATCAGAAGCTGAAGTTGTAGAAGTAGTCGAAGTCTTTGTCTTGCTATCGATGATATCCTTTATCTTTGATATTTCGCTATCGGGGAACTGATTTCTGAACATATAAGTTCCATCGCTATAGTTATATCCTAAATATATGTTTTTATTTTCGTATCTGATATCAAATTGACTGTTCAAGGTGTTAGTGCCGGTGTCGACATTCAATTCGATTTCATAATTTCCGTTTCCGTAATGATCAACGCTTCCTGATAATGTATTCATATCATTATCATCTTTGACAACTTTTGTCATATCGGCTTTGATTTTTCCGTTTACAGAATAATTGATGCTTGCAGATGTATCTTGATAGATGAGTGCGATATTTGCTTGCATTTTTTTATCATCGACAATATCGACAAGCGTTTTGAAAATCGGAGTTACGCATTCATAATTTTTGTAGTTCTTCTCTTCATCTGTCACTTCGGTTTTTGAAATATTAGAAGAGTCTTGAATTGATAATGTGACATCTAATGACATTGATGAGACTTTTAAGCCTTCAATTTTAATGTCTTTCAATCCTTTTTCATCACCGCTTTCTATGATATCGAGTGAGATTGAGAAAGAATCAGTTTCCGAAGAAGACATTCCGAAGAATTTGCTATAGAATTCGATTTTGAATCCTTGGTTATAGGTATAGGTGAAACTTTTTATCATTCCATCATATTTTGAATAATCACCTTTGATGAGTGCGTCAAAATCTGTTTGAGAGAGAGTTTTATTCAAAATATCGGCGATGTTCTTTTCTAAATTTGAAGAACCTATTTGAGAAACATAATCGAATATTTCTGATAGAGTTGAATTTTCAATCTTACCGTGGAACAAATTATTCAAAGCTAAATATGTCGTTTCATTTTGGTAATGAATATTCAAATCATTTAAGATTTTGTCACCTTTTTTTTGTTCTAAAGAAAGAATATAATCACCCTTATCATAATTGATGAAGGTATCACTTGCAAAAGCTTTGAATTGTCCTTCAAGAGATTGAGTGTTTCCATCTTTATCTTTTAAGGATATATCAAGTCCGATATTCGCTTTTTTATCATTTCCTAATTTGGTAAGAGTTTCAAATAATGAGGTAGTTGAATTTGTTAAATCAGTATACTGACTTTTATCGATATATTGATAGGTAGAGGTTGATTTGACATTCAATTCACCATCAAGTTTGACAATTGTTTGTTTTGAATTCTTACTATCTTCAATAGTCAAGGAATCGATACTTAGGGATGTCAATGAATAATTAGAATCAGTTATCAAGATGAATTTTGAAGACAATATTTTGATATCATCATTGATTTTTATCTCAGGGATTGAAAAGGCGATTTGATATCCAGAGATAGTGTTGGTGAGTGATGGCTCTGTGACTTCAGTATTTTTTAAAACTTCTTTGATTTTATCAATGATCTTAGATATTTCTATCGAATCTTGACTATCACTAGATGTGGAGACACCTTTAGAAAACGCTTGAACTAAAGAGATGATATTGTTTAATGTTTTCGGAGCTTCTAAACTATAAGCATATGTCTTATATTTAAGATATAGAGCATTGTCTTTTTCAAGGGTGAAATAGATATCGTTTAAACTCGCATTATCATATGTAAGATTCAAATAACTGCTGATATTCAAATCCAATGATGAAGTTCTTGATAGATCTATCTTGGTATTTTTTAAAGATGTAGATAAAGACTTTCCATTGCTCAGTGTTGCAGAGACATTCAAAGAAGAAAAATCTATTTCATTACAACTAGATAGGTTGCTGATGGTTTTATTCAAGGCTGATTCAGCAGTGACTTTTCTATCAGTATCAAAATCGACGTCAGGAATGATAATATCGGTGTTATTGTCGTTGGTACCTTGATCTTTTTTATTATATGTGTCCATACCAAAAGATGAGCATGCACTCAAGGTAATGCTTGCAAATATAGATAAGGATAGAAGCGAAAATTTGATATTTCTCATATTTTTAGTCACTAAAAAAGAAAAAGGTTCTTTTTCATAGTCATAGTTTATCAAGTGCGTGTTTTTTTACTAGTATTTCAAAAGTGAATAATAAATTTTAAAAATAGTTAAAACATTTAATTGTTTTAATGTTCACATAGTTTTAAAACGAAACATTATTTATATATTTGCAATTGTAATAAATTATAGTTGTAATTTTTAACATGACTGATCAAGATAACTCAAAAATCAATCCAATTGAGGTAGAGAATGCTTCAATTGAGATTGTTTCATCTGAAGAAGAAACGCTAAAAAGCAAAAAACCAAAGAAAAAACTAGCAATTGAGTGGATAGCACTCATTGTGGTTACCGCTTTTTTTGCCGCTGTTTTTGGTAGTAATTGTGGTTATTACATATACTCTAAAAATAATCCGATAAAAGATAAGAATTACATCGGAAGTGCAAGTGAAATTCCAACTGATGAACAGATGAAAAAAGTATTAGATGCTGGAACATTGTTAACAAGTTACGAAAATACAGCTTATCAAGTATTGAATTATTCCTTCTTTAAACAAGCTTCTTACAAATATTCATTATCTATTACAACAGGAAAAACTCATGCCTTGATTGCTGATCAAGTCATCAAATCTGCGGCTCTTACAACTCCAGAATGCGATTATTATGAAAATATCTCATCAGGATTCACATCCACGGCTTATAGATTCTATGATTACAAAGATAGTTCTAATACCTTGAAAAGTATGATGTGTAGTAAAGAATCTGATTGGGGAAATAAAACTCCTGATGATATGACATATGATGATTACATTCAAAAATTCGGAAAGTTATATAAAGGAAAATATTATGTGACTTACGATACAGAAGATTCTAGTAAAAGCGTTCCAGATGTTTATCTGACAGATAACGAAACTGATTATAAGGCAGCTGTCAAAGCTGGAAAAAGCGCAAACCTAGTGACTGGTATTTCTATCTACAATATGAATAGTAAAACAGTCACTTCTTCAACAATTGAGAAGATATATGGTGGATATAGAATCAATGTCACCTTCGATGTTTCAAAAGGCGCTTGCAGTTATTTCAAAGCTCAGATGAAGACAACTGGTGGTGTCACTGTCTCTTTTGTCTCTTCAACAATCATCTATGAGATTGATGAAGAATTAAATCTGATTCATGGAAAGACCATCGATAGTTATAAAACCATGGGTGTTACAGCTGATCAGTTATTGAATATTTATTATTATCACAACGATGTCGAATCGGTTTATGACAAACAGATGATTCTTGTACCTGAAACAAATTCAACAGATAAATTTAAAGGTTATGATTTATTACCTTCAGAGGATTAAAATATGAGAAATAAAAACAAATATAAAGGCAATAGAAATGTATTAGGAAAGATTGAGATATTAACTCTTGTCGCTTTAGGAACGATGAGTGTCTCAGGAACTTTTGCATATGCATCCATCAAGCAAGCTGCTGATAACAATATCGATAATAGTGGTTCAATTGTCACTCCTGATATCGATTCAGGCGATACTGAAGATGATTCTCAAACAGCTTTAGGATACATATTGAACGATATTCTCAGCGCTAAATCGCTCAATATCAAGAATCTTGATATTGTCGCAAATCCTGGAAGTGCAACAACTCAAGCTACTATTTCCTTATCAAGTTTAGGTGTTGATCTTTCTAAGATTTCTTCAACTAGTGTCTCTGCTCAAGGTGATATGAAAGTCTCATTTGGTGGTTATGAAGAATCAACACTTAAAAATACTGTCAATACTTCTATGCATTTTGCATTGGAAGATTTGACAACATTATATCTCTCTGCTTTCAGCGGTAATTATCGTCTTTCAGCTCCGAGAACTATTGCACAAGTTTCTTCTTTGATCAAGAAATTCACTCCTGCTTCAAGTGATAAATCAAATGCTACTAGTACAAATAATACTGATATCATGGCTATTGTTGAAAAGGTTAAGGATATCTTAGCTGGTAGCGATACTAAAGTCGGATTAAAAGTTATCGAAAATAGCGATAACATCGATATCACTATCAATGACTTATCTTTTGGTGAAACTGGAAAGACTATCACTATCATCTCTGGCCTTCATATCAAATTAGGATATAAAGGTACTTATTCTGAATCCGATAGTTCAAAATTGACTGGTGCTACATTGACCTCTTTAGAAGTCGGAAGCAAGAATGAACCACTTAAGATTCAACAACAATACAACGGCAATACTGTCAATGATGTTTTAACCTCTCTTTATATCTCTGCTATTGGCAGCGATGATAATCCAGCTATTGTTGTCGATAAAACTAACGGTCTTTCTTTAAATGATCATTCCAGTTATGTCGATATGACTGATCCAAATCAATCTATTTTCTCAACTATCGGTGATATCTTCATGAAGAATTCGGATGGAACTAAGATCATGGCCAAAGCCAATATCGGCCTTGAAGTTGATATTGACAATAAAGATAATTCTGACTTCATGAACTTCGATGGTTGCTTAAAATTAGATGCTTCTAATGTTTCTCAATTCCTCTCCTCTTCTAAGATGTATCTTGAAGTCAACAACACTAAAAAGACAAGTGATACTAGTGAAACCTTAGATTCCTTAAAGGTCTATTATGGTGGTGGAAGTGAGGGTGCTGCTTATATCAATTTCGATGATAGTTATAAAGTTAAAATCGATAACACTGCTTCTTCATCTTTGATTGACTATATGAAAGATGGTAATGGAAAACAAGCCATTGCTAATATCGCAGATCAATTAGCTTCTGCTTTAAATTCTATTCCAACAGATGCAGTTAAAGAAGGTGCCCAAACTGGAGATGTTCAATCCACAATCGATAAGGTTGCTGAACTCATCTATAAACAAACTGGCAAACTTCCAACTGATGATTTGAATTCTCTTATCAAGTTCACCTATACAGGTTCAACTGATAACACTGGTAAATTTGTTTTCGCTTTGAGAAAAGATTTACTCGGTATGAAGAGCGAACTTTCAAATGATGATACTGATTGGATGACTGTCACTATCAATTTGACAACTGATAAGGTCAATGTTGTCGATGGTGAAATTGATTCTTCTTATTCTGGAAGAATCAAGAATATTGTTGTCTCTGGTATTGATGTCAACGAAAAACAAGTCAGCGTCAAGATTGAACTTTCTTCTTTGACTGATGTCGCTATCAACTCTGAAGCTTTCACATCTGATAATACCTATGTATCTATCAATGGTACTGTTGGAATCATCAAAACTGTCGGCAATTATTTCGTAACTAAGAAAGGTGGAGTCAATTATACGCTCACCTATCTTCCTGAAAAAGAAGATGAATCATCGTTTGGCCTCAATGGTTCTATCGGCGTTGATTTGAGTGAAGTTGATAAAATCAATCAATTATCTAATTCAAATGGTGTTTTAGGATTGCAGAATTCTCAATTCTATTTCTCAAGCACAGTAGCAACTACTAATGCAACTGATACAACTAAAAATCATTCTAGACAATTAGATGTCAGCTATCAAAAGACTGGTTCTGATAGAAATCTTTATTTCTCCTATGATGATGTCTTTAAAAATTATATCTCTAATGCTTCTATCTCTGATATTTGTTCTGTTTTAGATAAGAAGACATCAACTCAAAATAAATCTGCTTCTACTTCACTTGTCGAGATGGATAAGGTCTTATCCACTCTTGGTGTTTCTACTAAATTCCAAAATGATTTGAAGAAGATTAAAGAAGATAAGACGCTCAGCAATTTGAAATCCTTCCTCTCTGTCAAACAAGGAGAAAGCGATAATATTGTCATTCTTTCTTTGAATACTGGATATATCTTTGAAGGAAGTTCACTTGCTAATAAGGTCTCTTCTATCGAAGTTAAATTCGATGCTTCAACTGAACAATTCAACTCTATCACTGTCGGTGGATATAGAACTAGCGGAAATGCACTTCTTGAATTCAAAGTTGATTTCACTGATTTTGATTCTACAAAACAAATCAGCGATACAAGCGCCTATCAAGAAATCAAAGATGCAACTTCAATTTTCAATTCTTTCTATAATTTACCAACAACTCTTGATGAATACGGACTCAATATCAATGCATCATTAGAAGATACAACTAAGAATCAATTAGTTTTAGGATTGGATTCTGGTCTTGTAATCGATAGAACTCATAATAATTATGATGGTGCTGTCATTCTTTCTCATCCTTCATTATCAAATCTCGATGGAAAGAATGAGACTGCTAAACAAAAAATTGAATTCGCTTATGATTCTATGACAAAGACAGACACTGGCTATGAAAGTGTTGATGATCCAACCTTTGTTGCAGAATACAACGATAGAATGCATATCAAACTTGGAAGTTCTTCTGTGAAAGATTTGGTTTCTACTATCTCTGATGATAAATCTACTCATTATTTATTAGAAGCTTTAACTTCCTTAGAAAGTGTTTCAACAAGTCTTCCTATCAATAGCGCTATTGAAAATAAGGATGCTAGTGTTCTTCTTGAAAATAGACTTATCAACAAAGTTGAGTTCAAAGATAGTGAAGATGCTATTGTCATCACTATGTATAGCAAGATCTTCAATGATACTGCAAGCGATACTGATTTAGTCACTGTCAAGATTGAATATACTGATTCAACTACAAATAGTGAATGTAAACTCAATAAGGTTTCCTTATCTGATTTGACAATCAAAGGTGGTAAGAAAATCGATGCTTCTATCTCTCTCACTGAGAATTATGAAGATACTTTGAATAATGCCGTCAAAAATGCTGGTGGAAGTGAAACAACTTTCAATGTTGCTAAACCAAGCGATACCTCAGTCAGCTTTGTCGATTTAGCTGATTTCAATGATCTCATCAAGTCTGGAATGGATACTACCAACTTCAACTATTATTCTCTCAAAGGAAATCTCTCTATTGATTTGACAGCTTGGATTCAAACAAGTCAAATTGATATCGATCAATTATCATTCGATTTGAGCATCAATTACACCTTATTCTTAGCTGATGGTAAGGCCTATATGGATTTATATGTTGAAAGAGACAATGGTAAATTTGTCGATTTCAAGATTGCAAATGATTATGTCTATGTTGTCTCTTCAAATGTTTCTGGAAGCGATGAAAATGACAATAATTACAAAGCATATCGTATGCAAACAAGCGATGCTAAGAATGAAATCGCCTATCTTGCTTTGACAGAAATGCTCGACATCGATTCTAAGATTGCCGGAAGAACTTTGATGGCTCAATTATATAACGCCATGGATAATAAGAAATCAGATGAAACAACAAAGACTGAAGAAGAAAGTACTGATACAACTACAAGTTCAACCTCTCTTCCACTCACACTCGGACTTTCTGATGATTTCTCATCTATCTTAAGTCAAACAGCAATCAAAACAAGTGTAGGTTCAAATGTCGAAGGCGAATCCTTAGACATGTGGTCAATCGTTTTGAATCCCAATAGCATCATGACTGATACTTCTGATTTGAAGAAATTATTGAGCTTTGGTGAAACAAGACTTGATATTTACAATATGGCTATCAGAAGTCAGGATGAAAATAACAATTGGGTAAGAACTTCCGCTCCATTATACGGATTGAAATTTAAGACATCTATCGATGTACTTCCAAATACTTATTCAAATTCTAATCCAGTCTTAAGACTTGGACTCAACCTCTCCTTACATGCTAACTATTCAAATAACACTGATGGTTATGGTGTCATCACCGATGATGACTTCAAGTCAATCAAGAATGGAACAAAAGAAGCTTCTAATAACGTTGAGAATAGTATTTCCAATTATTTTGCATCAACCAATGCCATTGATAATGCAGTAAGTGGTGATTATAAGATCTCAGGTAAGACCTTGAAATCTAAAGAATTATATGACTTCAGCAGCGGTAAACTTGTTCAATTCTACAATGATTACGAACTTGTTGATAACAATGCTATCGTCTATACAAACGATTTCTCTACTTATTATAAAAACTAGTAACTTAAAAGTCTCAGCCTTGATGGCTGAGGCTTTTTTGAAATTGACAAACAATAACAGCTCTAAAATAAAATTAACAATCTCAATGTGTTTATATAATATATTAATGAGTTAAGAAGATATTAAAAAATGCTTCTCAAATTGAGAAAGCATTTTTTAAGATAAACAACAATTTAATTATTCAAAACAGTCTTTTAAGATTTTTAATGTTTCTTCTTCACTCACTGGATGGAAACCACCAGTTAATCCATTGTTATAGGCGCTTTGTGCAATTAATGGTAACATTTCTTTTGTAGTACCTAATTCTTTTAATGTTGTTGGAATCTTCAATTCTTTGATGAAATCTTCAAGTTTTTCGATACCTTCATTTATGATTTCGTCTTGTGTTTTATCACCTTTAGAAACATTGAAGACATTGATAGCGAATTTTTCAAATTGAGATTTTCCATATTTAGATATATATTTGTAATATGGATAAGAGATGACGGCTAAACCAAGCCCGTGTGGGCAATGAGTATAAGCACCTAATTGATGTTCGATTCCGTGAACATTCCAATCTTGTTCTTTACCAAGCCCGACCATAGTATTCAATGCTAAGGTTGCTTCCCACATGAGATTACTTCTAGCTTCATTATCAGTAGGATTTTTAGCGGCTTTTAGGCCATGACTAATAACTGCTCTCATCAATCCTTCTAATAAGTAATCACTAGTATTATCTCCATCATCACTGAAATATTGTTCCATAAGATGAGAGAACATATCAAAAATACCAGATACCATTTGATTATATGGAACGGTCAAGGTATAGGTAGGATCAAGGATTGAAAACACTGGATAATTATATTCTCCATAGACCTTTCCAATCTTGAGTTTTTTCTCTTCATTGGTGATAACAGAGCCAGAGTTCATTTCACTACCTGTTCCAACCATAGTTAAAACAGTTCCAATAGGAGTGACAGGATGAGTCAATGGTTCTTGATATTCGTAGTATTTCTTCCAAGGATCTCCTTCATCAACAGCAGCTGCAATCGCTTTAGAACAATCGATGACACTACCGCCACCAACCGCAAGAATGAAATCAATTTTATTGTCTTCAATCAATTTCTTACCTTCTAAAACAGATGAATAACTAGGATTTGAATGAACTCCACTGAGTTCGAATACTTCTTTATCATTTCTTTTTAAAATAGAGATGACTTCATCGTAAATACCAGTTTTCTTGATACTTCCAGTACCATAAACAAATAGGATTTTCTTACCGACTTTTTTAAGTTCAGAATCTAAATTTGAAATAGAACCTTTTCCAAAATAGATTTTAGTAGGATTGTAATAATCAAAATTACCTGTCATATCAATACCTCCAAGGTTAGATATATTTTAAAACTTAAAGTGCAGTTTAAGTCAATAATATTTTAAAAAAGTTTTATTTTTTAAAAAATAAAAGAGCGATTTTTAATCGCTCAATAAAGTTTTTAATTTGCTTTTTCTTTCTTGACAAAGAAATGTTGGAATGGTGCATTGATTTGTAGTTTTGTAGCTATTTGCTGTAATCCAAAGACGATTGCACTTCCAGCAACGCAGTTGACTGCAAATTCAACTACGAAATTGATTCCGATGATTGCAAACACAAAGACAAATGGATTTGGATAGGTACCTAAATGAGCAGAAGAGACTACTGGAGTGTTGTAGAAGAATAAGCAGAAGGATGTCATGAATAATATTGTATTCAATAAGGCAGTAGACATACAGGATACAAGTGTTGCAATATAACCTCTTTTATCGACGGTTTTGATTGAGTCAAAGATAAGTCCTGTTAAGAAACCAACTAGCATTCTTGCAACTACACACATGACTATCAATCCACCTAAGAAACGTGCATTTGAGATTTCACCATTAGCAACACAGCTTTGTAATAATAGTGCTGTTTGATCCATTCCAGTGAATGCTTGAATGATAGAGATACATCCCCAAATAGCGCCGGCCATAAGTCCCATCCAAGGACCAAAAATACATGCGATGATGGAAACTGGAATTCCCATCAAGGTGATACTTAAAGTTGCAGTTTTAATAGTTCCAATTGGAGTGAAACCGAAGATGAACATGATTGCGATCATCAAACTTAAAATAGACAAAACATAAATTGTATTATTTCTTCTTTTATTCATATTATTATTCTCCTCAATTATTTTTAATATATATGTCGTATAAACCATCGAAAACTAAATCAGGATTGTAAGTGAATTTAGGTAACAAATCTTTGACTAGTGAACTATCAGTTCCCGTTAATATAGGTAATAAATCTTTTTTGAATTCATCCATTATCTTTTGAGAATAGGATTCTATTAAAGATACGTAACCATTTAATATTCCATTATTCATACTTTCTTTAGTTGATTTTCCTAGCATTCTTTTGGGCTTTTCAAATTCGATATCCATGAGTTGTGCGTTGTTAGTGAACATCACTGATGAAGAAGCTAGTAGTCCTGGAAATAAAGCACCACCAAGAAATTCTTTTTTCTCAGTAGCGACTAAAAATGATACAACAGAGGACATATCAACAATCAAACAATCTTTTTTATAATTGTTGATAGCTCCTAGTGTTTCACATATCAAATCAGTTCCTACTTCATTTGGATTATCCATTCTGATTGCAAGTCCTGTTTTTAATGATTTATTTACAACAAGACATTCTTTTTTGATAGTTAAAGAAACAGCATTTTTAATTCTCTTTGTGAGAGAAGGGACTACACTCGATAAAATAGCTCCATCAATTTCGTTTATAGAGATGTGTTGATATTCAAGGAATTGTTTTAAATTCTGTTCGTATTCCAATTCACTTTTCAATTTGTCAGCATAAGTCTTGAACGAAAAGAGAGCTTTTCTATTTTGATAGACCCGACAATCTAAACATAGATTGTTTAGGTTTAAAAGTAAAAGCATGAGAAGACACCTCCTAACTATAGTCCATATAGGTACCATGTATACAATGTCTTTGACCTCGAATACTATATAAGTTTTTATTTTTGAAATCAAGAAAAAACTGCAAATCTGTATGACTTGCAGTTAGTTATCAGTTCTTGTTTCCAGTGAATTTATAATGTTTTTTAGCTAAGTTATAAAAGAAAGTATCATGTAAGTTCAATTCTTTTTCATAACCACTAACTTTATATCCAGAACCTGAAAAAGCAATTTTAAATTCAGTTTCACTGATTTCACGATCAGATAAGATAATGACAGTGTTTTTACTGTGATTAGCACTCACTTTGATTGCTCTATCAACCTTATCTTTTATCAAAGTAGAGACATGTTCTTCACACATCGAACATTTCATTCCATCAATTTTTAATATGAATTTATTCATAGGTAATCTCCAAGGTTAGTTATACCTAATTATTATAAATTAAAATAAAATTGATATCAACAAACAAGAAAAATTATATTTCCTCAATTCCTAAACTTTTCAGATACTCATAAGTCCCGTTGTAGTATTCAGGTAAACGAGTACTATCTTCAAAGTAGCCATTGACATTTTTATTAGGATTTCCTTTTGGAACACAAATTACCATACCAATTCTTGCACGGGTTAAGAGAACTCTATAAGCATTTAACATATATTTGATGAGTTCTTGTTTATTTTCAGTATCTGGCTTTTGTTCTATCCATTTTGTTTTTCCATCAAATTTATAGAAATGCCACTTATTATTTTCAACTCTCATATCAGCATCCCATAATAAACAAGTGTAATCAAGTTCAAGACCTTGAACTTGAATTTCAGTAGCAGCATCTTCTAAATAATTAGATGCTCTTGTATCATCTTTATCTTCTAAAAACCAATGAACTGTATTTTCATCACCTGAGCGGAGTATATGAATTCCTAAAGGCTTGTATCTAGCTGATTCTTTAGTTACTAAGACACCAGTTCTTTCTGTTCCTCTAACTTTTTCATGCAACCATTTTTTAGCAACATTTATATTTCTTGTTAAAACAATCGGATATTTATCTTTTATCTCTTGATAAAGACTTGATGCTTTAGGATCAAATGTGAGTAATGCATGAACAAAGGCAGATAATTTCTCAGCTCTAAAAGAACGAAGAGAAACATTCAAATGTAAACTGTCTGAGTAAGTAACATTTTTATTATTTTCTAATAATTTGTCTACTTTTCCTTCTGCGTATTCTTTATCTGTTAAACGAGGTGAAATATAGATTTTCCAATTTGTGAAATATTCGTTTAATGCTTTTATCCATTCAGAGATTCCAGCTTCACCTGTGTTAATTTCTTGACCACCACCAACAAGACAGATGATGGTTGCCCAGTCTTCTCTTTGATCTAATGACCAAATTAAGAATGCGGCTTCAGAAACTGGGAAATTTTCAACTTTTAATTTGTTGCCATAGGTTCCACCTCTTTTTAAATAATCAGCTAATCTTTTGTGTGTCCAAGAACGTTGTGCTTCATCAAATATAGCTACATGTTCAACTTCTCCGTATCCAGCTTCTGCATTTTTAATCGCCTTAGAAGGATCAATTTCTAAAACGCCATTTTCTACTGGATTCTTTATTTTAGCTAACATATTGTCTCTATATCTATGGATGATTTGTATAAATTTACTCACCTCTCTTCTTGAGTCTGTTAATGTCTTTTTTTCACCTTTTTCTTTACATTTTTGATTATTATTTTTAGCTAATGCTTCATTTAAAACAGCAACTAAAGGACCATTTCCAGAAAGATAAACAGCTCCTTCATCTTCATTTGGTTTATCACTATTTTGATATGTTTGTTTTATTGCTACATCAAGTCCGATAAGTGTTTTACCAGCACCTGGAACACCAGTCACAAAACAGATACTTTTCTCTTTATTTTTCTTACTTTTTTGAATTATATGAAGCAAGTAATTAATTGTTGTATCAGTAGATACATTATCTGCTTCATGTCTTGTTATATCTTCGACTGAATGATTCTCATATAATTTTTTAGCTGCTTCAACAATAGTAGGAGTTGGAGCATAAGGACTGATAATCCAATTATCATCGATAGGAGTTTCATTAGGAAATTTATTTAAGACATCCACGATAAGTGATAGTAGATTATTTTCACCTGTTACAAGAGGATTGATGACTCCATCATCATAGATTGACATCTGAATCTTACTAGAACTATTCTTGTATTTTGTCGCTATCAAAATAGGAACGATTTTCTTATCAAAACTGAGCTTATGAAAGTTCTTTAAATCAAGTGCATAATCTAAAACTTGATCGATATCTGTTTCTAAGATATTTGATTCTCCGACTTTGAATTCAAGACAAAAAATAATACCTTTATAAAGTAATACAACATCGATTCTTTTTCCTAATCTTGGAATGTCATATTCAAAAATTATTTGTCCATCACCAGAAAGATTTAAAACTATATCTTTCATTATTTCAACTTCTTTATTCCAGGCATCTCTTGTAGTTGTCAAAGCATTACCATGATAATTTGAACATAAAATACCTAATAAGGTATTTGTATCTGAATTTAAAAATTCGATGAAATCGCTATTGTATAGACAACGTGTACTTTTTTCCATACTAAATCCTCGTGATTTAAAAGTCACGAATATTATATTTCATTTCAAGATCAAGATACAGTCAACTATTTATTTTTTTATTAACTATTAGTTATCATTGTGAACGCAAAGATTTTCCGGTTACATCGTTGTGATTAAGGAAAACCATCGTTCAGAGCATGCTAGATTGAGTCCTTGATGATGAAAATAGTGCTCTGAATGATGGTTTTCGGGGCTTCTGCCCCTATGGCGTATGATATAATGTCATTAGAAAACCGACCCGCGGGACTTGCGATGGTACGCAATCAATCCCTTGGGCATGGCGATGGGTCGTCAATCGCCGGCAGACAGTTTTCTTATCAGAACTTCGTCGAGAGATCCACACCTTCCGGTGGAATCTCACGCATTCCGAGCGCCTTTGCGGCATCCTCGGAATAGGCCTCTACGAACAGCTCGTAGGGGCTTTTCCATTTCAGCTCCTCCCTGGCGTAGCCGTTTATGTTTGAGAATATTCCGTCGATCATCACCTGGTCCCATGAGTCGAACGTGTTCCCCTTGGGGCACACGTACCTGAAGTACTCGTGGTTCCTTTCGCAGTGAGCCTTGTCGGTGGACTTGTACGGGTTCGTGTAGAAGACTCGCACCCTGTCGCTTAGGCCCTCCGCAAGCGGAAGCGTCGCGAATTCCGTGCCGTTGTCGCTTAGCAGCACTATCTCCTTGTCGGTGCGTTCGAGGACTGCCTTGAGTATCTCTTCCACCTCGCGGAGGACGGATGACGCGGCCGCGGAGACGTCATAGAGCTTTCCCACCTGGAATCCCTGCTTCACGAACATCAGCGTGAACAGCCTTTTCCTGCTTGTTTTGGTCCCCTCGACGGAATCGAGCTCCAATAGCACGAAGTCATCCCTTCCTTCCGTGTGGTCAATGAAGTCCGAGTATGTCCTTCCCGCCTTCAGCATGTTCGGAGTTCCGTCGTTTTCCCTTGTCTTCGCGTATTTCTTCGAATATCTTCTCGCACGTCTAAGCTGTATCCTCTTCGTGGTGAGCCACCCTGAGGATATCCATCGCCTGATCGTGAGGCAGCTTACGCAGTGCAGCTCCTCATGGAAGTGGTAGATGTATTCGAGGCTCTGTCCCTTCGCGGTACCGTCCGCCACGATCTTGTCGATGGCGAGCAGCGTCTTTGTGCCGACCCTTGGCCCGGAGTGGCTCTCGGTCCTCTTCCTGCGTGCGTCGTCCTCGGCCGTCTTCGAGTTGTAGTACACCTTGTCAAGCCTGCAGGATGCGTGCTTTGGACATTGGTTGCAGACATGATGCCTTCTCTGCCTCAAGGGGCATTTCCCCTCGGCCTCGCCTTCCTTCAGCTGGGGGATCCTGGCGATCTCCCTGTATATCGTGGATGGGCTCCAGGTCATTCTTTCGGCGATTTCCGGAACGGTCATCCCCATCGCAAGGTATCCGACGATGTTGGAACGGTCGTCCATGTTAAGTCTTTTTCTCTTTCTGGCAGACATGTTGTCTCCCTCCTTTCGTGGTCTGCCGGCGATTTCAAATATGATAGCAAAAAAGACAGGACCGGACAAAGCCGCCGATGATGGCTGACATGTCAGCCATCATCCATCCTGTCAGTTGTTACATTTCACATCGTTATCTTTGCAATCACTATGAAAACTAATAATTTTTTTATTAACACTATAAAATTTGTAAAAATAAAAAACTTTGAAACAGCAATTTTACTGTATCAAAGCAATGATTTTAATGTTGGTGGACCTAACCAGGATCGAACTGGCGACCTCCTCGTTGCGAACGAGGCGCTCTCCCAACTGAGCTATGGGCCCATATTAAAGCCTTAAAATTGTAACTCTTTTATTTCAAAAAATAAAGTATGATTGTATATTCTTTTACAAGTTTTTCTAAGTCCATTTGAGCATTGGCTGCACTAGGACTTGGTAGACTTATGTTATTTGTATTCACATATTTTTTATATAAAGTATCGGCAAGACTTCCAGTTGTGAATACGGCTTTGATATTAGATTCTTTTAAAATAACAGTAAAATCGTTCACAATTGGATTCTTGATTGATGAATCACTGCTTCCTTTGATATCACATTCTTTGATGACATCAAATAGGGCTATTTTATGTATTTTTAAAAATGCTTTTCTTTCTTCCGTTGATATCGGTTCTTCTTCATCGAATAATTTTGATAAGATTTTAAAAAATCTATTTGTTTTATAAGCATAGTAAAATCCTGCTTTTCTAGAACCTATAGATGGCAAAGAACCTAGTATCAATATTTTTGATTCTGAATCATAAAATGGTGGGATAGATTCATGGGTGATATGTTTATATTCCATAAAATAATTATATCAAATTAGAATTTTAATTTTATAATAATGCTTATGAAATTACTGTATTTGATGAATGACTTTAAAGGTACTATTAAAGCAGGTGATATGAATGATATTTTGAAAAGTAAATTTTCAATGTATTATTCTTTTTCAATACCATTCTCAGATGGTGGTGATGGTTTTATAGATACAATGGAATCATTGTTAAAAGATAAATTTTATAGACGCCATTTGATTATTGATAATCCATTGAGGCAAAAAAAGATTGATGCCTATTATCTTGTTGATGGAGATAGTTGTTATATTGAAAGTGCATCTTTTATCGGATATAAACTTTTACAACATCTTGATATTTATCATGCTTCGACATTTCCATTGGGACAAGCATTTCTTGATATTCTTGAAAATAAAGATATAAAACATGTTTTTATAGGTTTAGGTGGCAGTTCAACAAATGATATGGGTGCTGGTGCTTTATATGCTTTGGGAGCTTGTTTTTATAATGAATATGATGAAGAAATAATACCTGATGGTTCAAATTTAAATCTCGTTTATAAATGTGATTTTTCAAAGCTTGATAAAAGAATTAAAGATATTGATGTCACCATTTTAAGCGATGTTAAAAATCCACTTCTTGGAGATAATGGTGCTACCTATATTTATGCCCTTCAAAAAGGTGCTAAAGAAGTTGATTTGCCGATTTTAGAAAAAGGTATGAAAAGGCTATCAAAATTTTATATTGATTATAAAGGTATTGATATGACTAGGGTTAAAGGTTCTGGTGCTGCAGGTGGTTTAGGTATGATGTTTTTATCTTTTTTCAATTCTAATATCTTATCAGGTTCCAAATTTTTATTAGATTCTAAAGAGATTGAAAAACATATTGAAGAATCATCATTAGTCTTTACTGGTGAAGGAAGAATTGATATGTCTTCTTTTGAAGGAAAAGGATCGATTGAAATTCTTAAGAAAGTAAAGAAAATAAATCCAAAAGCCAAGATTGTTTTGCTTTGTGGTTCTATACAAAAAGAAGCGTTAAATACCATATATAATGAATATGATGATGTTTTAGTCATTCCTTGTTCAGATAATGTCTTTGATTATGATATCGATTTGAGAAAAAAGATGGCGATAAATATTTTTGAAAAGACTTTAGATTTAAATTTTTCTTCAATAAAAGAAATGTTAAAATAAGAAGAAATATGGAGGTATATATATGAGTTACGATGGTTATGTTTCACCTTTATCAAGCAGATACGCAAGCAAGGAGATGCAATATCTTTTCAGCGAACAAAAAAAGTTTGAAACTTTTAGACATTTATGGGTCATTTTAGCAGAGAGTGAAAAAGAATTAGGATTGAATATCACTGATGAGCAAATCGAAGAATTAAAAGCTCATGAAAAAGATATCAATTTTGAAGATGCTAAAAAGAAAGAAGCAGAGATAAGACATGATGTCATGGCTCAAATTTATGCCTATGGATTACAATGTCCGAAAGCAAAGGGAATCATTCATTTAGGTGCAACTTCTTGTTATGTAGATGATAATACTGATATCTTGATTTTAAAGGAAGCCAGTGAAATCTTATTGAGAAAAGCAAGCCAAGTACTCGTCAATTTGAAGAAGTTTGCATTGAAATATAAAGATTTTGTAACTCTTGGTTATACCCATCTTCAACCAGCTCAGCTCACTACTATCGGTAAAAGAGCTAGCTTATGGATGTATGAAATAACTCTAGATATGAGAAATCTTGAATATCAATTATCAGTCTTAAAGCCGAGATCTATCAAAGGAGCTACTGGTACTCAAGCTAGTTTCTTAGATTTATTTGATGGTGATAAAAAGAAAGTTTTAAAACTTGAACAATTAGTCACTAAAAAGATGGGATTCAAAGAATCACTTCCGGTTTCTGGTCAAACATATACAAGAAAAATAGATACATATCTCTTGAATTGTTTATCGGGATTTGCTTCTACTATGTATAAGTTTTCTCAAGATTTAAGAGTTCTTCAATCATATCATGAAATCGAAGAACCATTCGAGAAAAAACAAGTGGGCAGTTCAGCAATGCCATATAAAAGAAATCCGATGAGATCAGAAAGAATGAGTTCTCTCTCTAGATATGTCATGGTAGAAACTATGAATTCAAATCTTACTAGTGCATCACAATTCTTTGAAAGAACACTTGATGATTCTGCAAATAGAAGACTTACCTTGAGTGAATCATTCTTAACAATCGATGGACTTTTGGATTTGTTTATCAACATCACTGATGGATTAGTTGTCAATAAGAAAGTCATTCAAAAAAGAGTTGAAGACAATCTTCCATTTATGGCAACTGAAAACATCATGATGGAGGCTGTTAAAAAAGGACAAGACAGACAAGTCATTCATGAAATCATAAGAGAATATTCTCAATTATGCGCTGATGAAGTAAAACTTGGAAAGCCGAATAGATTGTTAGAATTGATAGCGAATGATGAAAGATTTAATCTTTCAAAAGAAGAACTCTGTTCGATCTTAAATCCGACTAATTTCATCGGACTTTCAAAGGAACAAACAGAATCATTCATTGAAAAAGATGTCAATCCATTGATCAAAAAATATCATAAGAAAAATATACAAGTAGAATTGAAAATTTAACATGTTTTATTTAGTCAAGGTTTTAATTGGTCGTTCAGTATCAGCTTTGGATAGATTGTTTTCTTATTATTCGTTAGATGATTCTATCCAGGCTGGCGAAAGAGTTATTGTTTCATTTGGTAATTCAAAAGAAACAATTGCTTTTGTAATGGAAAAACCAACTGAGATTGATGAAACAATTCAAGATTATGAATCGAAAAATGGAATTAAATTATCAAAGATAATCAGAAAAGTCGATGATGAGCCATTGTTAGATTTAAATCTTATGAAACTAGCAAACCAAATGTCTAGTTATTACAAAGCTGATTTGATAAAAGTTTTATCAGCTTTTTTACCTCCTTCATTAAAACCTAAAAACTCTGCTTTGAAGAAAACCCAAGCTAAAACTATCGATTATGTTTTCACTCTTCCTTTTGATATAAAAAACCTCAATAAAAAACAAAAAACACTATATTTAAAAATCCAAGAAAATAATGATGGTGTTAGAAAGACTTCGATTTCAGCGAAAGCTTCTTTGAATTCTCTTATCGAAATGAAGGCAGTTGAAATAAGAGCGATTCCTGTCAGTAGAATTCCTGAATTGGAAGCAAAAAAATATCGTGAAGTAACTCTCACTGAAGAACAGATGAATGTATATGATTCAGTTATCAACTCTGACAAGAATACTTTTTTATTAGAAGGAGTGACGGGAAGCGGAAAAACTGAAGTGTATTTAAAACTTATCGAACATTATTTAAAGATAGGTAAAGGTGTTTTGATGTTACTTCCAGAAATTACTTTGACAGATCATATGGCTGATATTTTCTACAGTCACTTTAAAGACACGATTTCTATTTTGAATTCGTCTTTAAGTGATGGAAGAAAATATGATGAATTTAAAAGGATTGTCTCAGGGGAATCTAAAGTTGTTCTTGGAACTAGAAGTGCGATTTTCTCACCTATTAAAGATTTAGGTATCATCATCATCGATGAAGAGCACTCTGCAAGTTATAAACAGGATAATGTTCCCTATTATGATGCTATCAAAGTCGCTCTTATGAGAGCTGAAAATGAAAATGCTAAGGTCTTATTAGGTTCAGCTACTCCAAGAATTATTGATAAAGCCAGAGCTGAAAGAAATATTTATCAACCATTATTCATGAAAAATCGTTTCAGTCAAAATCAAGAACATGATTTGATACTGGTTGATATGAATGACTCTAATAATTTAAATCTTCGTTTATCCAGTTTTTATACGACTAGATTGATAAAAGAAATTCAAGAGAATTTGTCAAGAAAAGAACAAACGATGATACTTGTAAATAGAAGAGGTTATTCTCCTATTTATATGTGTAGAAAATGTCAACATGTCATTCGATGTCCTAACTGTAAAATTCCGTTAAATTATCATAAAAAACAACGAGTGTTATGCTGTCATCATTGTGGATATAAATTAGATACTTATGATTTAAAGTGCAATTCTTGTGATGAACATGATTTTTTAGAACTTGGTTATGGAACAGAACGTGCATATGAAGAATTGAAGCTTTTGTTTCCCCAAGCTAAGATATTCAGATTGGATAGCGATGTTTCTAGCAATGATGTCAGGCATGAAATCCTTCAAGATTTCTCCTTAGGAGAAAGCGATATTCTCGTTGGCACGCAAGTGATTTCTAAAGGATTGAACTTTCCAAATGTCACTTTAGCTGCGATATTAGATGCTGATTTTTCCTTAAGACTCCCTACTTATATGGCAAATGAAGATACTTTTGACTTAATTTCTCAATTTGTTGGAAGAGCCGGTAGAGCATTGAAAAAAGGAAGGATATTGATTCAAACATATTCACCAGATAATAAAGTGATTCAATTAGCGGCTAAACAAGATTATTCTAGTTTCTATCAATATGAGATGGAAGAAAGAAGAAAATATCAATATCCACCTTATACCTATTTGTGTATGATCACTGTGAAAGCAATCGATCAAAAAAACTGTTGTTCAATAGCAGATAATATTGCAAAATATCTTAAAGATAATGTCAAAAATTATAGGATTAATATTTATGGACCGTCAGTTCCATATATTCCTTATCAAAATGGAAGATATTATCGCAATTTATTGTTAAAATATAAGTCGTATGAAGAAATCTCACCACTTCTTGATGGAATAAAAGTATTTCGATTATCAATCAAAGATGCTGAGATAATGATCAATATTGATCCTGGTCGTGAAAGTTTATAAAGAAGGAGAAACAAAATATGATTACAATCAAATTATTTGGTATGGATTCTTATGAAGCTATTCGTTATACAAAGAAGTTGAACAAAAAATTAGCTGAAATCTACGATGTCAGCGAAAATGAAATCGAATTCTTTGCTTGCGAAGGCTTTATCATTCACAATGGTTTTGAACAAACTAATTTCCGTTTAAATGTTGAAATCGAAGCCCCAGAACAATTCGAAGAATTAGAAAATGAAGTCAAAGATTCAATCTGTGATTTTTTAAGAGAAGAAAACGTAGCAGTTCATTTCCGCTTTTTGTTCACATACTTTGATCCAAGTCATGAATATCTTTTAACAGATGAATCATATCCTTTATATATGAATGATAGTAATACTGTTAAAGCTAAAAATGAAGAAGATGAAGAAGTTGATACTTCAAGTGATACTGACGATGAAGAAGAATATGATGAACCATATATGGGAGATATCATCGGTGAATTTGATGAATTTATCAAAAATCATCCGAATGCAACAAATCGTGAAATATATGAAGCTTTAGCTGGTATCAGAGAAGATGTTACTAGTAAACATTTCGAAGCTAACGCTAAAAAACAAAAATAAATAAAAAAGGAGGGAAGCCTCCTTTTTAATGTGAACTGATATTACCTATTTTCGTCTTTCTTCTTATCTTTTAAAAAGTGAAGAACAATTGGAATAATACCGATGATGAATAAGATGATTGACCAAAATGCAATGATTATTGCACCATAGAAATTTACACTTGCTTTCCAAATGAAAAAGCCCATAAAGATAAGAGTTCCATCGCAAACTAAATTTATAAATTCTGGTATTAAGAACCAATAACTTTTCTTTTTTGGCAGCAATTTGAAATATATGAAATATGAGAAGAATGTTAAAATCATTGCACCAATTAAAGGTAAAACTTCGTAAACCATGTTGTTGTATAGGGTGTATTCAAATAAACTTGAACCAGGAGATGTAGAATTTGGATAGGAAACAAATCCGTAAATTGGATAAGATATAATTAATAATAAGTAAGAGACTGTATATAAAAGAGCTTGTTTTTTCATAAGTAGGTTAATTTTCCTTCACTTTCATTATAAAAGTAAACTTCAGATGTATATGTTAATACATTATTATCTTTATTATAAGAATAATCATCAATATCATCCATTACAGAGCTTGGTGTTTGATTCCAACCAGTCCAATATTTAGTACCATTTAATTGATTCCAAATATCAGTAGTAAATGTTGCGCAATTGTAGGTTATAACATTGTATCTTGAATTTTTTTCTTTTAAGATTTTGGTTAATGTGGTTATATCAGAGTTATCTAAAGTCATACTAGTATAGATGTTATTTGTCATATTTTCATCTATAGTATATTTGTATCTTTCTTCGTTATATAAAACACCACCTTTAAAGTTTTTGTTTGGTTTACTTGTTGAGTCACTACTGGAAGAGGATGATGAACCAGCAACTCCATTTGTCCATAATCCTATTGTGACATATTCGTGTGGTTGAAGTGTATAATAACCAATTTGAACATTCACGTTCTTTTCATTATGAATTTTCATAAATGAATGACCAAAACCACCAGAACTTTTTCCATTTGATAATTTTATAGCTTCAGTGAAAGCGTGCCATTCAAGAGTAACAGTTCCTGATGAATAAGAAGATAAGATAGGCCTACATAAAAACGATATAATCAATAATAGTCTAATTTTACTACGCATTATTATAATTTTCCTCCTACGTGTAATTTGATTATAATACTTTGATATTTATAATGCAAATGAAAAAGGCTTTAACAAAAATTGTTAAAGCCTAATTTTTAAACTTCTGGACTTTTTATTTTTCCACAATCAAATATCTCGTATTTATCGAAAGAAAATTGAATTTTAAAATCATTTCCTGACTCAGATAAATTTATTCCATAAAATTCTAATTGAATGAAATTATCTTTAATGGCTGAATTTTTGTATCTGTATAAATCGCATTCATCTCCTTCAACTATTAGATTGGAATAATTTTTAAATACTACCTTATATAAATGTCCGTTGAGATTTTCGTGATCATCGTGATCATCTTCTTCGTAATCTTCATGGGGTTCATCTGAAAATTCAGGATCAACGTGTTCTTCTTCGTGCTTTTCCCCGGGATTATCTTTCACAAAGTAGATGATCAAATCCTCTTTATTCAATAAATATCTAACAAAATCACTTGTTGGGATTTCTTTAAGTGAAAAATAATCTTCATTTATTTCTTCAGTCATTCTTTTCTTCCTTATCAGTATCTTCAAGGATTACTGTCTTTCCGTTGACAATTTCTTTTCTTATTATCTTTTTTCTTTCTATCTTTTTGATGAATAAGACAAAGACAAGATAAAAAAGTAATACAAATGAAAGAATATAAATCAAAATTGTAATCAAATAATCGCTGTAACTAGGATTTGTTGATTCAATGACTCCATCTTTAAAACTATTTGCGTTTCCAAATAGAGTTAAACCAGATGCTATTTTGATATTCATATTTATGGCTAGATAAAAACCGATTATTGTAAATATCAAGACTAAAACTAATGATATTTTTTCACCGATAGAAAAGGATAATATTTTTTCTTTTAATTTGTTCATACAAAATTATTGTAACATGAAATTTTTAGATTACCAAATTGTAACTCTATCTTCAGGAGCGATATACATCTTATCAGTTTCTTTAACATCAAAAGCACTATACCATTCGCTGAAATTTCTCGGTTGAATATTTGCTCTGAGCTCAGCAGGTGCATGGACATCATTTGTCAAAAGAAGAAGGATATATTCTTCTTTTGCCTTCATACACCAGACTCTTGCCCAGTTTTTGAAGTATTCTTGATAATCAGCATCTTTTAAGGTATGCATGATTGCAAGAGTGACGGAAAGACCACCGTTATCAGCGATGTTTTCACTGACGATGAGTTTTCCGTTGACTTTACCACCATGGAA
Source organism: uncultured Prevotellaceae bacterium (assembly GCA_963653505.1). GTDB lineage: Bacteria > Bacillota_I > Bacilli_A > RFN20 > CAG-288 > Enterosoma. Next base: position 41,985 of record CAVJWL010000003.1, on the reverse strand, counting down.
TGGAATTCCATCCCATTCTTTGATCATCTTTTCAGTCAATTGTTTGAAAGCATCGTAATCTTCTTTGCTCCACCAATTGAAAAGATTTCCTTTTTCATCAAATTGGGCACCATTATTATCGAAAGCATGAGAGATTTCGTGTCCGATAACTGCACCGATACCACCTAAATTTTGTGAAACTGATTGATCTAATGAATAGAATGGTTTTTGAAGGATTGCAGCTGGGAAAGTGATATCATTACTGCTTGGATTATAGCAAGCATTGACTAAATGACCTGGCATTGCCCATAAGGTACGATCGACTGGTTTATTGAGTTCTTCAAGATTGTGTAAAATCTTGATTTTGACAATCTTATTCATACTGTCGAAAAGGGAATCATTATCGTCGACTTTTAATTTTGAATAATATTCATCGATTTTGTCTGGATATCCCATCTTGATGACGATAGTATCCAATTTTAAAATAGCTTTTTTCTTGGTTTCTTCTTTTAAGAAAGAATTATTCTTCATTCTTTCTTTATACATTTCAATGATCTTTTTGACGATAGAAACAACATCTTTTTTGGCTTCTTCACCGAAATATGTTCTTCCATAATAGACACCGATTGGTTCAGAGAAAATATTAGAAACTCTTTGATAGGCTTGTTTTTCGATGACAGGATTTTTATCGATACCTCTTAAAGCACGGGTATAGAGCTTTCCTATTTCATATAATTCTTCACTCAATAATGAAGAATTTGAAAGTAAGCAATTTAAATATGTCCAGTGGATATATTCTTCTAAATGTTCACTTGAAAAATAATTGTTGAAATTCTTGATAGCTTTTGGATCAAAGACAATGACTTGAGATGGTGTCTTATCACCATAAATCTTCTTTAACAATCCTTTGAAATCGAATGGTAAGAGAAGTGAAGCTAATTCATCTAAACTCATAGGATTGTAGTTGTTGACATAGTCTGCCCATTCTAATTGACTCTTTACTTCTTTAGCTACAAGAGCATCGAATGATAAGGTATCATTTAAAATTGTCTCTTGTAATTCAGCGGATAAATCAGTCAATGCCAAGGCTTTTTTTGCCATATCTTTATAGATGGCAAGAAGTTTCTCTTTCGCTGGATTACTATCATCATAATAGGTGGTATCTGGAAGAATGATATTTGGTCCGGTGATTACAAAACTGTTGATAGTTGCATCTTGCATATCGGTTTCTACACCAAAATTGATTGGAAGATCAACACCATCTAACATAAGGTCATAAGCTTCATCATTCAATTGTTCAACACTTTTGATTGAAAGAATTTTATTTAAAATAGGAAGAACAGGTTTGATTCCTTCTTCATTCCTTTTTTTGACATTTAATGTTTTATTGTAGAGTTTGATGGCATCCTTCATTTCAGGAATATCAGTTGTTTTATTTCCGTTAGCAAAGTCTTTGAAATCAGCCATGAGTTTTCTTTCGACTTCTTGATCGAGTTCACTAAAACCGCCGGCAGTACTTCTATCTTCAGGAATGACTGCTTTTTCTAACCATTCACCATTGACAGCTTGGTAGAGATCATCTTGGATACGGACATTTGTAGACATATAAGTGCCTCCTTAAAATTCAAAACTTATTATATTACAAAATTGAATGTTTTTTATAAATAAGTTCAAGAAAGTTAGTTATATATAATAAAGGCTGTCGTTAAACGACAGCCTTATCATTAGATGAGTTTAGAATCTTTTAACCAAAGTTCGATATCAGTATCTTTGATACTTGATAAAACTTTCTTTAAGACGATTTTTTCTTTCCAACTCAAATCAGAATCGAGAATTTTTTTCTTGTCTAAAGCATAATAAGTAGCTCTCAACATCTCTCTGACATCATAGCAAGAACCCCAAACTTCAGGAACGGCTCTATCGATGTCCATGAGGGTATAAACTGCTTCCATACCAGTTCTAATTGAATATTCAGTTGTGAAAATAGTATCTCTTGGCGTTTCTGCAAATTGTCCGACAAATGCTAAATTGACACATCCTTGTGGTACTACTTTAGGTCTATCGGAATTCTTTCTTGGTTGGAAGAAAGCGTTGATATATGGCATAAAGCAAGTGGTAGTGTTGCATTCTTTGCTGAGTTCTTCGATTTCATCTAAATCAGCTCCGATATGATAGAGCCATTCTTTGGTGATCTCTCTACCTGTGCAATTGCGCATTGCTTTCTTTACATAATTGCCTTCTTTGTTGGTATTTAAAGAATATAACCAAACGATGACACTGCCTTTTGGTTGTTCTTTGAATTGCGGTTGACGGTTGATAGTCCAAGATAATCCCCAATTATCGAAGGAATCTTTGACTGAAACAATACCGCCAGTTGTGACTTTACCAGCTAATGGATCACGCTTACAGATCTTTTTGATGAGTTCGATGACTCTTGTATTTGTTGTATATACAGATGCAGACATCCAGTTTGTCTCTTCAATATTTGAAGAGAAAGCTTTTGGATTACCGAATTCTTTTCCTTGAGCGGCAATCTTCTCCCAAAGATTCCAGCCATCACCTATATTCGGTTTGACATTAGAGATATCTGGGGCTGTATCATTATCGCCATAACAGGAGACATCAGTACAACAACCATTGGTTACGATGAAGAAATCATCTTCAGTTAAAGTCTTTGTTTCAGTGTTATCATCTCTTTCTAATGTGATAGATGTTACTACTTTCTTATCGCCTTTTGTTTCAATTTTGCAATCAGTTACTTTGACATTGAATTCAAAGATGACGCCTCTTTTTTCAAGATACTTTTGAAGAGGTAAGATCATAGATTCATATTGATTATATTTTGTGAATCTCAAAGCAGAGAAATCTGGAAGTCCATCGATATGATGAACATAACGTTGGATATAACGTTTCATTTCAAGAGCGCTTGACCAGCGTTGGAAGGCAAACATTGTTTGCCAATAAAGCCAGAAATTACTCTTCCAAAAATGATCATCGAAACATTCAGATATCTTCTTATCTTCTAAATCTTTTTCTGGAGTCAAATACAATTTTAATAATTGTCTTTGAGCTTCTTTATCGAGATTGAATTTGTTATCGGTATGAGCGTCTTGTCCTCTATTTTCAGTAGCTCTGCAAAGTGAGTAATTAGGATCGTGCTTATTCAACCAATAATATTCATCTAAAACAGTTACATTTTCGTTTTCAATAGATGGAACATCACGATATAAATCCCACATGACTTCGAAATGGTTATCCATTTCTCTACCACCTCTCATATAGAAACCTTTAGTGATATCGTGATAACCATCACAAGAACCACCTGAACGAGGAAGGGTTTCAAGAATGTGAACCTTTTCTCCTTTGACTTGACCATCTCTTACAAGATAGAATGCAGCTGACAAACCAGCAAGTCCTGATCCGACGATATATGCGGATTTTTTATCTGCGTCTTTTGGTTTTTCTGGATGTGCAAATGCTTCATAAGTTCCACTAGAATAATACATTTTGTGTTCCCCCTTTATTCTTAGTGATATTATTGTAGCTTTCAAGAAATATAAAACAAATGGACAATATTTGTAAGTTGATAAAAAAATAATCAAGGGATTTAAATTGTATAAATTTTTATCAAAAAAACAAAAATGATAAAAAACCTCCTCAAGTGAGGAGGCTGATAGTTCATTCGTTTTCGAATTTTGATAAAACCCATTCAGTTTCACCAGTCAACATCAATTCAATCTTTTTTAAGATTATATGATAATCTACTTTCATATTATCATTGATCCAATCAAGAACGATACCGATCAAAAGATGTTTATAAGCATTAGCGACAAAAATGAGATTTTCTTCTTTGACATTATGTCCATCTGATTCTTCTTTAACTACATGATAGGTGAGTTGAAATACAATAGGATCAAGGATTTCTTCAACGTTACCTCTAGAATTGAATTTATAAGCATTGATCAATAAATCCTTATATTTAAGACACATAATGAAGATATTTTCCATACCTCTATTCCAAGTATCACTTTCATATTTTCCGTTAAGGACTTTTTGACTTTCAAATTTTAGAGTGTAATCAAGAATGTCGTATACATCTTCAAAGTGATAATAAAATGTCATTCTATTGACACCACATTTATTAGTGATGTCCGAAACTGTTATCTTTTTAAAAGGTTTTTCAGAAAGAAGTTGTAAAAAAGCTTGTTCTAATGCTTTTTTAGTTAACTCATTGGCCATAAAGAAAATTCTTAAATGTTATTATCTATAGTTGTTTTCGTTGTAAACGCTAGTTTCGGAAGCTGGATCGAGGATCAAGAGACAAATGCCAGAGATTAAACTTGCGAACAAGATGTTTAAAACACCAAGAGCGATAGGTTTCTTTGTCATATTCTTGAGCTTGACTAAGGTGACGACAGAGAGTACAAGGCTGAGAATTGAGTATATAGCTAAAATAATCAAAAATACAGCTGCTACTGCAAGAGCTGCTTTCGCTTCTTCTTCGTTTTTAGCACTTCCACTTTTGATGAATTCATCAATAAGAGTTTTGCTTGCTGCAAAGCAGGAGAATGAAAAAATTAAACAGATGATTGTAGAGATTGCCTTACCGATGATAGAAATAATTTCGAATACTTTAATTACAGTTTTCATAATAAATATTATCCTTTCTATTTTAAAACTACACTAGTTTAGCAAATTTTATTTTTAAACGGAAGAAAAATTATAGATTTGTAAAAGCTGCTTAAAATCAATTAACATAAAATTTAATTATGTTCCTACGTAAAATATTATTTTTAGTTACATGATTTTGGAAGTAGAATAGATAGTTTATCATTGATATATATAAAAATGCTTTTTAAAATCAGTTACTAATTTTCGTTTTTTAAAAAATATATGTAATAATTACATAATATAAACTTTTTTATATTTCATAAAGCGTAATTAAATTTATAAGCATATTTTATACATCAAATTTGTAATTAGTTCTTCTTAACTTTATCATTTAATTTTTTTGAACATTTTGAAGTTATCAAATATCCGATCAACCAAATTGCTAAAAATCCAACTATCACTATAGAAGAAAAAATAAGAATGACTTTCCAATCAAAGGGAATCCAAGAATTTACTAAGTATGTAAATATGTAAATTGAATAAATAGAAATGAGATGGATGAAAGCTGATTTGAAAATCGACCATTCTTCTATTTGTTCAAAGATTGATGAACCAGCTTGAATGAAACCTAGCAAATAAGAAGTTATTATCGCTACAAATATTTGCCATCCTGCTAAATCTAATTTTGTACCTGTTAAATCGATAATCATATATACTAGTCCAGCAATCATCGGTCCAAAGCCACCAAACATCAATCCACGATGCAAAAATTCTTTTAAATATTTATTCATTTTATAAACCCATCCTTTCTTTTAGATTTTTAATCATACGTCTTGAAACATATTCTTTTATTCCATTATCTAATTCAACTGATAAGGTGCCGCTCCAAGAAGTATCAAATTTTTTGATATGATTTTTATTGATGATACAAGACTTATTGATTTTGATGAAATCATTACTTAGCATTTCTTCAACTTGATACAATCTCTTTTTAATTTTGTATGTTTTTCCTTCAATTGATGCATAGGTCTTTTCCTCTTTGGTATAAAATATTGTGATATTGCTAATTTTTAGTGGGATAATCTCATTTTCTAAATACCCAAAGCAGTTTTTACCTTCTATCACATTTTTATCATCTAATACTAATGCTTCTATTTTGTCGACTAATACATTTCTTTCATGACAATGTACTGTCACATTTTCTTCTTCATCATCTATAAAGACATAAAGTTTCATGATATCCTCCTAACAATTAAAGACTATAATCCTTATTCTTTAAAAAAACACAAATTTAAGGTGAAAGGTATATTTTATAAGTTGAATGGTTTACGAAGTCTCTCTTCGATGTTTATAATAGCAAAGATGATTTTTCTATATTAGTAAGGAGTTTGAATTATGAAATTAAATATCAAAGCATTTAATGAACTATCTACTATGGACTTATATAAAATCTATAAAGCAAGAATGGAAGTTTTTGTCGTTGAACAAAATTGCCCATATCAAGATATTGATAATATTGATTTGAACTCCTTTCATCTTTGGTTAGAAGATGAAAATGGTGATGTTGTCGCATATTGTAGAGCTATTCCAATCGGTGTTTCATATAAAGATGAAGCATCTATTGGAAGGGTGATCTGTTTAAAAAGAAGATGTGGATATGGAACTGTTGTTGTCAAAGAAGCTATTAAGATTGTAAGAGAAAAATTTGACACTGATAAAATAAAAATCGGAGCTCAATTATACGCAAAGCCATTTTATGAAAATATCGGATTTGTTCAAGTATCGGATCCATATTTAGAAGATGGAATTTTACATATAAAGATGATTTTAAATTCAAAAATATAAATGATTGATTGAAAATTCAAGGCTATTGAATGACCTTTATTTTTTATCTTAAATAGTAATTTTAAAATTTAATAAAATTATCATTGCATTAGAAAATAATAAGTCTATAATTTTGTTGCATAAAAAATACCCTTACTTTTTGTGACTGAATGGAGGCATACATAAGGTAAAGAAATGGCACGAAAAATTCTTGAGCTAAAAGGCGTTAGAAAAGCCTATGGAGATAATGTCATCTTAGACAATCTCAATCTCTCAATCAACGAGAATGAATTTGTTACTTTTTTAGGACCGTCGGGATGTGGTAAAACAACTACTTTAAGAATTATTGCCGGATTTGAGACTATGCAAGAAGGTCAACTCTTACTTGATGGTGTTGAGATTCAAAATTTACCATCACATAAAAGACCTATCAATACAGTTTTTCAAAAATATGCTCTATTTCCTCATTTAAATGTCTACGATAATATCGCATTTGGTTTAAGAAATAACATCTATTCTAATGTTTATGATATTGGAATGATGGATTTGATGGAAGAAAATGGTTTTGATGAAGAAGAGATAAGTCAAATATCAAAAAAATGTTCTTTGATAGAAAAACCAAACGATGTCAAGAAATATATCATCGAATATTTAAAAGATAAATCGCTATACTACAAATTTGAATCAGCAATCAATGATGAAATCAAGGCTAATAAATATAAAAACTTTTATGATGCCAAAAATAAAATTTCTGAATTATTGAATTCATATAACCTTACTATTTCTTTAAATTTTTCATCAGATGAAAAAATTAAAAAAGTTGTAAAAGAAATATTAGAACAAATATCTAAACAAGATATCTGTTTTGATATGATTCAAAAAATCTCAGATCGAAGATTTAAAGAAAATGTCATCAAACAAGAAGTCACTAACGCACTTAAGATTGTTAATCTTGAAGGTTATGAAGAAAGAGATATTTCATCTTTATCTGGTGGACAAATGCAACGTATTGCAATTGCTAGAGCAATTGTTAATAAACCGCGAATTTTGCTCTTAGATGAACCACTCTCTGCTTTGGATTTAAAACTTAGAAAAGCGATGAGACTTGAACTTAGAGAAATGCAAAGAAAGTTAGGAATCACATTCATCTTTGTCACTCATGATCAAGAAGAAGCGATGGTAATGTCAGATACTATCGTAGTTATGAATGGTGGTGAAATTGAACAGATGGGAAGACCGGAAGATATCTACAATACTCCTGTCAATCGTTTTGTTGCCACCTTTATCGGTGAAGCCAATATGTTCAGAGGTGTTTATTCGGCACCAAAGAGACTTGATTTTTTAGGTAAGACCTTTAAAGTATCTGCTAATAACTTCAAGCCAAACGATAAGATATATGTTATTGTTGAAAGACCTGATTTTGATATTTGTTCTTTAGATGTTGCAAAACTTATTGGTACAGTTGAAAAAGTAACATTTGATGATTCAAAATATGAAATGGATGTTAAAATTGATGATAAAATCGTTAAAATTGAATCTGATGATAAATATCCAGTTGGAACTCAAATAGGTCTTACAATAGCCCCTGGTAATATCTATTGCGAAGATATCAGTGAAAATAAAGCTAAGTTATTAGCGAATTATGAAAATGGAAATTTGATAGAAGGCGTATATCTTGGAAATCAAAATGTTTCATTTTTAGGCCAAAAATTTAAAACCTATATGACAACATTCATTCCTGGTGAAATTGTTGATATTGTCATTCGTCCTGAGGATTTTGATCTTGTCTTAGACATTCCTGATTCAGCAATCATTCAAGGTGTCGTAACAAAGACTGCCTTCACAGGTGTCAATTTCAATCTTTGGATTAATTGTAACGGCCATATTTTGATGGTCCAAGATTATCAAAATGTTGAAGTCGGTGAGAAAATCGGGCTTAAAGTCGATTTCTATGAAATCCATATGATGAAAGTTGAGGATAGTGAACAACCTGAGAATATCAGAAATATGAGACAAAAAATCAGAGAAGAGATGTTACTAGAAAAGGAGAATGAGGAAGATGAAAAGATTTAAGTATCTTGCGATTCCTTATTTGGTTTGGTTGATATTTTTAGTTGTCTTTCCAATCATTTTGATGGTAATTTTGACATTTATGAAAAGCAATGGAATGGACTTTTCTAATGCCCAAGCTAGTTTTGATGCTTATTATAGATTGGCTGATGTCTCAATTTTAAAAGCTCTTTGGAATTCATTAGTTGTAGCTTTCTTCACCGTTGTCATTTGTATCATTTTGGGATATCCAGTTGCTTATTTCATCTCCTTCTCACATTTAAAAAATAAGATGATGTTCTTGCTTCTTCTCATTTTACCGATGTGGTCGAACTCAATGCTCAGAATTGTTTCTTGGCTTAGATTGTTTTCGACTGATGGCTTAAGTGCTTTAAATCTCATAGGAACTAATGCTGCTGTTATATTTGTCACTGTGACTACTTATCTTCCATTTATGATTTTCCCTATCTATACAGTTTTAGAAAAAATGGATAGATCAGTGATCGAAGCTAGTAAAGATTTAGGGGTTCCCCCTGTTCAGACCTTCTTTAAGGTTACATTACCATTATCGTTGAATGGAGTTTCATCTGGGATCATCATGGTATTTCTTCCTTCGGCAACCGGTTTTGCTATTTCTCAAACAATCGGTCAGGGAAAGGTTAGATTGATTGGCAACTTGATTCAATCAGTATTCGAAAAGAACAATTATAATTTTGGATCGCTTCTATCAATATTTGTCTCAATTGTCATCATCTTGCTTGTTTTAGTTTTTAATCATCTTCAAAGTGGAAAGAGGAAAAAGGTATGCTAGAGAAAAATAATATTGGACACATTCTTTTTTCAATCTTCAAAATCATCTTTGTATTTTTAGTCTTCTCTTCGATGTATATTCCACTCTTTGTCATCATCTATCAAGCTTTCAATGCAACTGCAAATTCTATTTCTCCACTGCAATGGGGTGGATTTACTTTGAACAATTTCAAAGAGATATTCACAAACAAACAGTTGTACACTTCTATCTTGGATTCTTTATTAGTTTCTTTCTGGGCTACTTTTATCTCAACTTTTGCAGGATTATTTATTTCAATCGGTTTAAATGCACTTGATAAAAAGGCTAGAAAAGCAATGGATTTTTTAAATGAAATTCCTATGCTTAATTCTGAAATTGTCACTGGTATTTCCATCATGATTGTCTTCTCTTTGCTCAAACCATTAATTCCTAATATATTCGGTTTTACTACGATGCTTATCGCTCATATTTTCTTCACTCTTCCGTATGTCATTTTGATGATTTTACCAAAACTTGAACAGACAGATGAATCATTGTATGAAGCTGCAAGAGATTTAGGTTGTCCGCCTTGGAAGGCATTAGTCAAAGTTGTAATCCCCTCTCTTTCAACATCAATATTGATGGGTGCTTTGATTTCTTTCACCTTGTCTATCGATGATTTTGTCATCTCATTTTATACTCAAGGTAATGGTTTCTCTAATTTCTCAAATTATGTTTATTCTTCGTATACTAAGAGAAATTTCTCGGCTGGAAGTTACGCATTCAATGCTCTTTTGACATTCATTACATTAGCTATCGTTCTTCTTGTTTCTTTAAAAATAAATAAGAAAAAGAAAGGAAGTAAACAAAAATGAAAAAGGTTATCGCTGCTTTTTCTGCTTTGGTTTTATTCACTATTTTTGCAGTCTCTGTTTTGATGACACCGAATAATATTCTTTATTTTCTCAATTGGGGTGAATATATCGATCATTCTTTGATCGAGAAGTTCCAAAAAGAATATCATTGTCAAGTCATTGAAGAAACAGTCACTTCTTCTGAAGCTATGTATCAAAAAATAACATCAAATACTACTGAGTATGATGTTGCAATTCCAGGAGATTATACTGTTCATCAACTTTATAATGAAGGAAAGTTGAAACAGATGAAGGTTGATGATTCTAATTATAAATATCTATCGTCCTATAAAACTATGTTCAATTCATCATTATCTAACATTATGAAAACCTATATGGTCAATGATGAAAATAACGAATTCAATTCGTATTATATGCCATATTTTTGGGGTGCTTATTCTATTTTGTACAACAGTCAGAAAGATGATGTTCAAGAAGTTATTGAAAATAATGGATTTGCAAGTTTTTATAATCGAAGTCTATTCAAAGAAGATGTGAAAATTGGTATGTATTCAACAGCTCGTTGGATTGTTTCTTCTTATTTATTATCTAAAGTTTTAGATCCGAATATCACTTCCTATGATGGAAAGAAAGAGAATGATTTTGATTCAGAATTGAAGTCAGATATCATCAAAAGTTTAAAAGAAATCAAATTCGATGAATTCGGGGATGATTCTTTGAAAAGAAATGTCGCTAATGGAACACTTGATTTTTGTTATACCCAACTAGGAGATTTCTTTGATACTCTTTATTTGCTTTGCAGTGAATCAAAAGTTCAAAATGATAATTTCCATGTATATATACCAAATACAACTGCTTGTTTCTTTGATTCTATGGTGATCCCGACTACTTGTCAAAATGAAACATTAGCAAATGCCTTTATCAATTTCATGATGAATCCTGAAAACGCCTATCAAAATGCAAGAACCATCGGATATTCACCAACATTGAAAGAAGTTGATGAATTATTCACCAAAAATGCAGATGAAGGTGAGATGTATTATGAAGATAGCGATAATTCACTGAGTTTAAAAGAATTCTTGAATAAATATCCGATGTATTTAAATCCGTTATATAATTCAAAGAATGTTTATTTATTAGAACCGAAATCAAATGATTATTTGACAACTTGTGAAACTATCTTTAACAATTTGGCTTAAAATATGATACAATTGTTTATTGAGGTTTAAAAATATGGAATTAATTAAAAAATCATTAGGAAAATGGATTACCAATGTCTTGGTTTTTGTCGTTGGAATCCTTTGCATCATTTCCGGTGCAACTTATGGTTCATCATCTTCAATTGATTCGATGAACGCAATTTCGATGGTATTAGGTATTACTCTTATCGTCGTTTCAAGCATTTCTCTATTCGCTTCTTTAATCTTATTATTCATCACAAAGAAAAGCTTGATGTCATCAAGTGTTGTCTCAGGACTTCTCTTATCAGTAGGCATTTGGTTTGTTACAACAAAAACAGTTGGAACTTTGATCAATTTAACTCTATCATTCATTCCGATTGTCATGATTGTCTTAGGTGCCATTCTTCTTGCTGATTGTCTTTACGGATTCTTTTTCTTCTTCCGCTATAAAGAGGTCAAACAAAAAATTGCTCCAACAATCGTTATGACTCTTGTCGCATTATTCGCAATCATCTTCGGATCATTATGTTTAGTTACAAAAGATGGATATCCAATCATCGGATATAATGTCCAACTCATTATTCTCGGTGTCATTTTGATGCTTGAAGCTGTTCTTCAAATCTTATCGACATTCGTCGGTGTGACTGCGATTAAAGCCTTGAATTCCTAATAATTAAAAAACTATTACAAGATAAGCGTTTTGCTTATTCGTAATAGTTTTTTTCTTAGTTATTTAAAGGAGATAAAACGATTTGATTGGTTTCTCTTGTCTTTTTCATCAAAATTATTCTTTGATTAGAAGAACCACGGTAATTCAAAGATACATCCTTCAAATCTTCGATATATTGACCATCGACAAGAACATCGATGTTGTCTAGTATCTCATCTGTAAATTCACCATATCTTTTTCCACCTGGTAATAAATCTTCGTAAAGAAAACCGGTGTAAATCCATATGGTTTTATTTTTGATTGCTTTGACTTTCTTTATAAGTGAGATAATGCCTTCTTGATTTTGGGGTTCCATAGGCTCACCACCGAGAATTGTTAGCCCATCATAATAGGGCTTTTCAAGTTCGAGAAGTATCGCTTTTTCAATCTCATCGTTGTATTGACGTCCGTAATTGAAATCCCATGTTTGTTTTTGAAAGCAAAACGGACAGTGATTAGTACATCCAGAAACAAATAGGCTGAGACGAAAACCAATTCCGTTAGCAACATCAGATTTGATGATTTGACATATATGCATAAATACACCTCTTTATAAAATCCCTTTGCACTGCAAAGGGATGATTTTTTATTCTTTATCTTTGTTTTCTTCTACATCGTAAGTTTGAACGGAAACATGAAGAACACGATCTTGAATTTCTTGGGTTCTTCCTTGATTCCAAAATTGAGTTCCGATATATCCACAAGTTCTTCTTGCAACATGCATCTTACTTTGTTCACGATTTCCGCATTTTGGACATTCCCAAACTAATTTTCCGGTTTGGTCTTTGACTATTTTTATTTCACCAGTGAATCCGCAAACTTCGCATAAATCACTTTTTGAATTGAGTTCAGCGTATAAGATAGTCGTGTAGATATGCTTTAATATTGCGATAACAGCTGGAATATTATTTGTTAAATTAGGGACCTCAACGTAACTTACAGCACCACCTGGTGATAATTTTTGGAATTCAGATTCTTTGCTGAGTTTATCAAAAGCGGAGATATTTTCTCTGACATTGACATGATAGGAATTGGTGATGTAGTTATGATCAGTAACTCCTTTGATGAATCCGAATCTCTTTTGTAAACATCTAGCAAATTTATAAGTTGTTGATTCAAGAGGGGTTCCATAAACGGAATAATCGATATTTTCTTCTTTCTTCCATTTAGCACAACAATCATTCAATAATTGCATGACTTCTAATCCGAATTTTTCACCTTCTTCTGAGGTGTGGGATTGTCCAGTCATATAATAGACGCATTCAGCTAGTCCAGCATATCCTAAAGAGATTGTTGAATATCCATCGTAAAGTAATTTATCGATTGTTTCTCCTGGTTTTAATCTTGCTAAAGCTCCATCTTGCCACAAAATTGGTGCGACATCACTTGGAGTACCTAATAATCTTTCATGACGGATTCTAAGTGCTTTATGACACAATGCTAATCTAGCATTGAAAATGGACCAGAATTTTTCCATATTCTTACCAGATGAACAGGCAACATCAACTAAATTTATAGTGACAACACCTTGATTGAAACGTCCGTAATAACGATGTCTTCCTGGAATATAATCTAAGGCATGAGAAATATTTCCGACGCCATTATCAGTGAATCTATCAGCAGTTAAAAAGCTTCTACAACCCATACACGGGAAACAATCACCTTTTAATTCTAATGCTTTTTTCTCAGAGATATAATCTGGAACCATTCTCTTAGCTGAACACTTAGCAGCAAGTTCAGTCAAATAATAGAATTCACTTCCTTCTTCGATATTATTTTCTTGAAGAACATAAATTAATTTAGGAAATGCAGGTGTGATATAGGCTCCTGTTCTATCTTTGACACCGAGAATTCTTTGCTTCAGCATGACTTCGATAATCATAGCTAAATCTTTTCTAGTTTGACCTTCAGGTACTTCGTTCAAATATAAAAAGACAGTTACAAAAGGAGCTTGTCCATTGGTTGATTGTAAGGTTATCAACTGATATTGAATAGTCTGACATCCGCTTTCAACTTCTTTTCTTACTTCTTTTTCAACTAATTCATTGAATTTTTCTTCATCAGCAACGATGCCAGTTTCTAAAAATTCTTCTTTGAATCTCTTAGCAATCTTTTTTCTGCTGGTATCAACGAAAGGAGCTAAGTGCGACATTGTGATTGTCTGTCCACCATATTGACTAGAAGCTACTTGAGCGACAATTTGACTTGCGACAGTGCAAGCTGTTAAGAAAGAATGAGGAGTATCGATATGAGTTCCGCTGATACAAGTTCCGTTTTGGAGCATATCCTCTAAATTTACCAAATCGCAATTGTGCATGTGTTGAGCGAAGTAATCAGCATCATGGAAATGAATGATACCTTCTTTATGAGCCATACAAATATCATCAGGAAGGAGATATTTGTTGGTGTAGTATCTACTCCATTCGCCAGCCATATAATCTCTTTGAACAGAAAGAATGGTTGGATTTTTATTGGAGTTTTCTTGCTTTACTTCTTCGTTATCTCTTTCAACAACACCAGAAATCTTTTGGTCGATATCACTCATCTTTCTATCTTCATTATGTTTATAACGATATGTGATATAAAGACGTGCGACCTTATATTTTCCAGAGCTCATCAAAGCATCTTCGACTTTATCCTGAATTTCTTCAACTGAAAGATCTCTACCAGCATTAGTTGCATCTTTCATGATGCCGTAAGCTATCATATTTATTTGTTCTTCAGTAAGACGTTCAGAAACAATACCTTCTTCATTATTAGCTTTACGGATAGCACTGGCGATTTTAATTCTATTAAAAGGAACACGTTCACCAGAACGTTTCATAACACAAATTTTAGGGTCTTCAATACTCATGTTCCCATCTAGAGTTTCATCATAATACATCATAGCAATACACCTCCAGAGAACTAAATGACATTAACGTCAATCAATTTTCAACAAATTTCTTTATCATTATAATTTAAAAAAAATATAATTACATTATGAAAATTTTATGAAACATAATGACAATTTTAAATTGTTGAAATTGTTTCTTCATTAAAATAGAAATTCTAAGGAAAATATAATAATAATCGAGTATTTAAAATATATAAAAATGGTATTAAAAAATTTTTTTGGTGATTTTTAGCTCATAAAATGTTAGTTATATCTAATGATTGAATGCTTTAAAAATATTGGACAAAAATTAAGAAAATAGGCAACAATCATAGAAAAATCTTCAATATTACAGATGTATAATATAAAAATTAAAATAGTTAAAAGAATTAATAATTAGAACATAAACATAAATATTTGATTTGATTTAAATATGCGCTAAAATAACAATTAGTCTTAAATAATTAATAAGGAGACATAATATATGAGACCAATTAAAATTTTGACAGATTCTTGTGGTGATCTTAACGATGAACTTTTAGCAAAATATGATATCGATTATGCAAGAATGAACACTGTTTATCATGATGTTCAATCTGTAGCTAGTCTTTCATGGGAAAAGATATCACCACATGATTTTTACCAAACCATGAGAAATGGTGAACGTACAACTACTACTCAAGTTCCAGTTGAAGAATTCAATCGTATTTTCCGTTTATACTTAGATAAAGGAATGGATATTGTTTATGTCGGTTGTTCTTTAAAACAATCAGGCAGTGTCAATACTGGTATTGTCGTAGCTAAAGAACTTCTCAAAGAATATCCAGATGCAACTATTTATTGTGTCAATTCTTTAAATGCTACTGTCGGTGAAGGAATTCTTGCTATCTATGCAGCTGAACTTGTTAAAGCTGGCAAAGATATAGATACTGTTTACAACGAGGCAATGAAAAAGAGAAATAATGTCAATCAATTCGCAACTGTCGCCTCTCTTGATTGGCTTAAAAAGTCTGGAAGAGTCACCGCTAGCAAAGCATTCTTCGGCAATTTATTCGGTGTTAAACCGGTTCTTATCTCCGATGCTGATGGTGTTCAAACTCCAATCAAAAAAGCAAAGGGAAGACTTGCTTCCATTAAGATGATTGTCGATAGTTTAAAGGATGTCATCACTGATAGTGAAAATCAAACTGTATATATCGGACATGCTGATTGTTCTGAAGAAGATTTAAATTTATTGAAAGATTTGATCAAGAAAGAAATTCCATGCCGTGATATTTATACTCTTTACATCGGACCTATTGTCGGCGCTTGCGTTGGACCAGATACTATCGGTGTTTGGGCTTTCGGTAATGAAGTCACTTATAGAGTAAATCAAGGTAACTAATTTATGTCTACTGTCAAACTCTCAGGTAACGATTATTTCCATCTGATTCAAGGTGGAAGTCGTTTACTTCATCTTCATGAGCAAGAAGTGAATGATCTGAATGTTTTTCCAATTCCTGATGGAGATACTGGAAAAAACATGAAGATGACAATTGATGGTGGAATCGAAGCCGTTAAAGATGAAACTGTTGATTTAGAACACATGTCCCAAACAATTTCTCAGGGAATGCTTTTAGGTGCTAGAGGAAATTCTGGTGTCATTTTATCTCAATTTTTTGCTGGTTTGAGCTCTGGATTAGTTGGACATGTTTTTGCTGATGTTACAACTTTAGCATTTGCCTTTAAATGTGCAGTTAAAAGAGCTTATGCTTCTGTTATCACACCAACCGAAGGCACTATTTTGACTGTTGCAAGAGAAGCGACTGAAAATACAAATAGTGATGTTGAATCTATTGATGAATATTTAAACAATTGGATTAAAGCAGCTAAAGTTTCTTTAGCTAATACACCAAATCTTTTAGCTGTATTAAAAGAAGCTGATGTTGTCGATAGCGGTGGTGCTGGTCTTATTTACATCATCGAAGGAATGTATAAAACCTTGATAGGTGAAGATATCAGTGTAGAAAATGAAGAGACAAAAGAAGTAGGTGTTAAGATAAATCCTGATTTATTCACATCTGATATGGTGATGGAATACGGATATTGCACTGAGATTCTTGTTCGTTTACAAAAATCAAAATGTGATGTCGATAATTTTAAAGAAACAACATTCATCGATTATTTAAAAACGATTGGAAATTCAATTGTTTGTTTTAAAACTGGAACTATTGTCAAAGTACATGTTCATACCTTTGAACCATATAAAGTTTTAGAGTTTGCTCAAAAGTATGGTGAATTTTTGACTATTAAAATCGAAAATATGATGCTTCAAAATCAAGAAGTCAGAGAAAAAGAAAAAAACGAATTGATTCAAAGCGGAGTTCCGATCAAGAAAAAACGTCATCCATATGGTGTTGTTACTGTGGCCTCTGGTTCAGGAATCAAAGATGCATTTTTAAATTTTGGAGCTGATGTTGTCATCGATGGTGGTCAAACAATGAATCCATCAAGTGAAGATTTCATCAAATCATTTGATTTATCTAATGCGGATCACATATTCGTATTTCCTAATAATTCAAATATCATCATGGCTTGTAATCAAGCAGCTTCAATGTATAAAGGAAGTGATATCATTGTAATTCCTACAAAAGATATCGGACAAGCGTTCTCTGCATTGCAAATGATTGATTTTACATCTAACAATCTTGAAGAAATAAAAGAAAATTTCATGAATTCTATCGAAGGTGTCAAGACAATCGAAGTATCTAAATCAATTCGCGATTCTTCTCTGAATGGCTTTGATATTCACAAAGGTGATTATTTGGCTGTAGATAACAAAAATATTCTTGCAAATGATAAAGATACAATTTCTGTTTCTTTGAATGCTTTGAAAAAATTTGATTTAGATAATTTCGGCTTGCTTTTGATTGTTGTCGGTAAATATGGATATAGTGCTGATGCTCAAAAGATAGTTGATGAATTGAAAAAGACAAATCCGTATTTAGAATGTCAAGTGATCCTAGGACAACAAGATATCTACGATTATATCCTTGTATTGGAGTAAAATATGCCAACTGTATTCAATTATTATTGGTTCTATTTGATTCTTATAGGGATTGCTTTAGTGTCTTATATATGCGGCTCTGTCAATTTTGCTATCATCATGTCAAAAGCTTTATATCACGAAGATATTAGAACTAAAGGAAGCGGTAATCCTGGTTTTACAAACTTTAAAAGAACCTATGGAAATAAATTCTCTAGTTGGATGGTTTTAGTTTTAGATTGGATGAAAACATTAGTTCCAGTGATGGTTACTGCTCTATGCTTTAAATATTTGATTGCTGATTGTATGTGGCAATTTGGAGCTGAATTCAGCGGATTTTGTTGCATGTTAGGTCATTGTTTCCCTATTTTTTATAAATTTAAGGGAGGCAAAGCATTTATCGCAGGCGCTGCTACTTTATTCTTTGTTGATTATCGTGTTGGTTTAATTTGCTTAGCTATATTTATGCTTTTATTATTCACAGTTAGATATATGTCTATTGCTTCTTGTGTATTCACATTTTTAGGTCCGATTGGAATTTCACTTTTCAATATCCCTAATTTTATCGAAGGACAATATATATGTTATGTTGTCAAGGCACTTTCCATTTGTTCAGCAATGCTTGTCATCTTAAGACATTATCCTAATTTTATAAAATTGAAGAATCATCAAGAAAGCAAATTCTATTTGCACAGTAAAAAATGATTATGAATGTAACATTTATTGGAGCTGGTGCTTGGAATAGTGCACTTAGCAAAGTGATTGCTGATAATGGTCATAATACTATCTTATATTCCTTGAATGAAGAACAAAAAGAAGAGATAAATAACTTCCATTCTAATAAAAAATATTTGGATGATAATAAACTTCATGATAGTACAATGTGTACTACATCATTATGTGATGCTTTAAAAGATGTTGATGTTATAGTTCTTGGTGTTCCTTCTTCTCAAATTAGAAATGCAGTATCAAATTTTTTACCTCATTTAAATAATAAACCAATACTTGTAAATGTCGCTAAAGGATTTGATCCTGTCACTTTTGAAGGCATGACAAAAATGCTAGAGGATTTGATTCCTGAAGATAAAATTCAAGGTGTTGTTTCCCTTATGGGACCAACATTTGCTAAAGAAGTTATCAAAAGACAAAATTCAGCTATCTGTGCTGTTGGTAATAATCCAAAACTCAATGTTGAAATTCAAAAATTATTTTCGAATTCTTATTTTAGAGTTTACACTCAAGATGATGTCATCGGTGCTGAAATCGGTGCAGGTATGAAAAATATCATCGCAATCGCAAGTGGTATTTTGACAGGTTTAGGATATGAAAATAATTCTAGAGCTGCATTGATAACAAGAGGGTTGGCTGAAATAACTAGATTTGGTATCTTAAAAGGCGCTAAAGAAAAAACATTTTTAGGACTTACTGGAATTGGAGATTTGTTTTTAACTTGTTCGAGCACTACTTCAAGAAATTTCACTGCTGGATATGAAATTGGTAAAGCAAATTCTGCTGTTGAATTCTTAAAAAATAATAAAACAACAGTTGAAGGTATTGAAGCAAGTAGATTGATTTATAAAGAAGCGAGTAGATTGAATGTTCAAGTTCCAATAACTCAGAGTGTTTATGAAATTCTCTTTGAAAATAAAATACCATCTGAAGTAGTTGAAGAATTGATGCATCGAAGCCTTAAATCAGAATGATAATTAAAATAAACCAAAGGTTATATTCATTGTTTGATATTGAATACTAAAACCTTTGGTTTTTAATTTGAATGAATTACTTCATCTCTGCTTGTTTGTTTAAAATTTTGGATATCATCTTTTTAGGAACTAGGTGAGATAAGAAATGGGCAAGTTTCATTTTCACGGTAGGTACAATTTCAAACTTCCCTTTAAGAAATCTTGGAACTGTATATTTTGCTATATATTTAGGATTGCTAGCCTTTTTATTGAATGATAAATTTCCTTTTTCTTCGAAAGAAGTTTTAACTTGACCTGGACATAATACAGATATAGTAACTTTGCTTTTCATATCTTTTAATTCTCGATAATATCCGTGAGCTAAGGAATACACAAATGATTTTGTTGCATAATAAACATTCATATAACCAGCAACTCCGAAACTGCTAGCTGATGCTGTTATCAATATTCTTCCTTTATTTTCTTTTGTGAATTTGTTTAAGAAAGCTTTTACTAGAATCAATGTTGCAATATCGTTGAGTTCTACCATTTTGATTTCTTTTTCAGTTGATGTTTGATCAAATCTTCCGATATCACCAAATCCAGCGTTATTTATGAATAAATCGATGTCTTCGTCTTTCATCTGTTTGATCAAATCAAAACATTCTTCTTGTTTAGACAAATCTTTAGAGATGAATCTGACTTCAGTACTACATGTGTTTTTGATTTCTAATAGTTTATCTTCATTTCTTGAGACAATGATCAAATCATATCCTCTTTTTGATAATTCAATAGCTAATTCTTTACCGATGCCATCACTTCCGCCTGTGATCAATGCTTTCATCATTTGACCTCGATTTGAAGTGATTTCATGACATCTAGTGCTTCTTCATTTTTCAATGGAGTTACTCCAGCAACAGCATCTTTTAAAACTACGATTTTATTTTCATAGAATTTAGCTTTTGCTAAAACAGCATTTGAAATAACGCAGATATCAGTACATAATCCTACAAAAGTGATGGAATCATCTTTTGAATTTATCAGTTTGCTTAAGACATCAATCAATTCATATGATCCGAATGTCGGCTTTTCGATGACTAAAGAATCTCTTTGAACTTCTTTGATTTCATCATTCAATTCCCATCCTAAAGTATTTTTAACGCAATGAATTATTGGAAGATTTTTTCCTTCGGAAGTATTTAAATAATCTTCATGATGAGTATCTTTTGTAAAAATGACATCGCTTGAATTTCTTTTTAAGATTTCTTCTTTGATAATCTTTACAATTTCAACGGCTTCTTTTGTTCCTAAAGAACCATTGATAAAATCATTTTGCATATCTACGACAACCAATATATCTTTCATTTCAACACCTCTATTTAATGGCTTTGATTTTAAGATATTTGGATGTGAAAATATAGTAAAAAATATAATTTAAATTCATAAGTCATCCCTTATAATAATGCAAGGAATAAAAACAAAATGAACGAAATCAAAATAAATAACCTCAGCAAAATTTATAATCAAGGAAAAGAAAATGAAATCAAAGCTTTAAATGATGTTTCCTTTCAATTAGAAGAAGGAAGTTTTGTTGTCATTTTAGGTAATTCAGGAGCTGGGAAAAGTACATTGCTTAATATTTTAGGAGGAATGGATACACCAACCTCAGGTAACTATTACATCGGAGATGAAGATATCGCATCTTATTCAAATCAAAAATTAAGTTTGTTTAGAAGAGAAAAAATTGGTTTTGTCTTTCAATTTTATAATCTCATGCCAAATTTAACAGCTTTAGAAAATATAGAATTAGCAGCCTCAGTTTCAATCAATCCTTTAGATCCTAAAAATGTATTAGAACAAGTGGGATTGAATAAAAGAGCAAATAATTTTCCATCACAATTATCCGGTGGAGAACAACAAAGAGTTGCAATTGCAAGAGCAATTGTTAAAAATCCTTTGTTGCTCTTATGTGATGAACCGACAGGAGCTTTGGATAGCAAGACGGGAGCTTCAGTTTTAAAATTGTTATATGATATTTCTATAAATTACAAAAAAACAGTAATAATTGTCACCCATAATTCAAAAATAGCTGAATGCGCAAAAAGAATAATCAGAATTAATGATGGTAAGATAGTTGCTGATGAAATAAACGAAAATGTTAAGAAACCAGAAGAGATTGAATGGTAATGATGAAAAATAAATCTACATTTCATTTGTTGAATAAGATGACACTTCGTTCACTGAAAAAAGGGTGGACTCAGTTTTTAGCTGTTATTTTAATTGGAACTATTGCAGTTACATTATTCGTTGGTCTTTTAAGCAACGCAGATGCTTTTGAAAACCAAGTAAATCAAGTCTATAAAGAAGGTAATTTACCAGATTTATGGGTTACAACATCTAAATATGATCAAGATGATTTAAATGAAATACAATCCCTTTTATCAAGTGATGATCAAATTGAAGGAAGATTATATTTGCCATGTGAAATACCAGGCCACAGTGTTTATTTGGTTGTCACTCAAAATTCACCAGAAATCTCAAAACCCTATGGTGAAATTGAAAGTATAGAAACAAGCCAGAATGATGAATATTTCTATATTGATAAAGAGATGAAGAAAACAAAAAAATCAAATGGTCAAGGAAGTTATGAACTTGGTCAGTCCATCTCTTTTTCTTTTAATCTATCCTCTTTTGGAACTATCGATTCAAAAGCTCTTGATGATTTTGTTTTAGATGGTAAAGAAAATATTTTTTCAAAAGAAACTTTGACCTTAACTTCTACTCTGACAGGCTTTGTTTCTCATCCAGAAAATATAACGAAATCATCTTATAATTCATCAATTGTCATGATTTCAGATAAGACATTTAAAAAAGCATTTCAAAGTGTCTTAGATGAAAATTTTGATAAATCGGTTCATTATCTTATCTATGATGCTTTAAAAAAATCATTTGGATTTTCTTCGATGTATAGCAAAACTTTGACCAATCCAAATCAATATTTGATAAAGGTAAAAGATGAGAAAACTATTTACTATTTAAAAAGAAATATTCAAGAATACTATAATTCAAAGGATGTGAATAATTTAGTTTTAATCACAGAAAAGAAAGATATGCCCTTTTACGTGACATTAGATAATGATGTCACTCAAGCAAGGCAATTCACTTTTGTATTTCCATTTATTTTTTTTGCAGTTGCCATCCTTGTAATTTTAACAACATTATCTCAGATGATTTTAAAAGAAAGAAGTCAAATAGGAACTTTAAAAGCGATTGGATTATCAAAAAGAGAAATCGCCTGGCATTATATTTCTCTTTCGATGGCGATGGTTTTTATCGGCATTTTATTAGGAGAAATCATCGGACCTTTAGTAATACCTAATATCTTAGGAAAGAAATATTTAATTCTTTATTCATTGCCGAGTAAAAAATATACTTTCCCTGTGGTTTATGGACTTTTAACTGCACTAGTATTCTTATCAATCACTGCAATAGTAACTTATCTAGTTATAAGAAGGGAATTAAAGTTAAAACCTGTTGAGTCGATGAGACCTAAGCCTCCAAAAATTAAACTTAAAATTAAAAATTCTCAAAGAAATAAGAAAGTTTTATCTCTTTCTCTCAATATGGGAATCAGAAATATAATCTTCAATCAAGTTAAATCAGCGATGGTTTTAATTGGTGTTATGGGATGCACAGCCTTGCTTGTTTGTGGATTTGGAATCAATGATACAATCGACTATGGTATCAATCACGATGTTTCAATCTTTAGAAATGCGGATATCACAGTTTCTTTTAAATCCAGTAGAAAGAAAGATGATGCTTTAATCGATATTTCAAAAATTGATGGAATCAAAAATGTGGAGCTCAGCATAACTTCAAAAACAAATCTTTATAAAGAGAATGGACCACAAACATCAAGCAATATTTATATAATTCAACAGAATAGCGATTTTATTCATATTGATTTCAAAACTGATGAAGTAGCTATTTCTCAAAAAGTAAGCAGAGTTACAAATGCATCTGTTGGTGATGAAATCATCTTTCAATATAATAATAAAAATTACAAAGCAAAGGTTGGGCTCGTATTTGACGCGTTTGTCTTCCACGGGATTTTCATTCATGAAAATGCAAGTTTTTTAAGCGATGTCTGCGGTAATTTTAAATATCCAACTGCCTACATCAGATTGAATGATGGAATTGATGCAAATGAGATATCTCAAAAGATTTCGTCTTTATCATATGTATCAAGTTCTATCACTCAAAAAGATTGGAAGAAATCGATTGATTCTGTTTTATCAAGTGTTCAAGTAATGACAAATGCAGTCAAAATATTTGCGATACTTCTAGCTATAGTTGTTCTATACAATTTGTCATTGATGAATTTCAAAGAACGCGGGCGTGATATTGCGACTTTGAAAGTGATGGGATTTTCAAAATTTGAAATAGCCTTATCATTACTAGTTGAAAGTTTGCTTTTGACCTTTGTTGGTGTTTTATTAGGTTTTACCCTTGGGTATCCATTTTTGACATTAGTTCTGAATACCAATATAGTTGAGCTTGTCGAATATTTAATTCATATAAACCCGATATCATTTGTCTATTCATTCCTTTTAACTTTTGTCGTAGCTTTGATTGTCAATTTAGTTTTAGTTAGAAAAACAAAAAAGATTCAAATGATTGAATCTTTAAAGAGTGTTGAATAATCATCTACCAGTAGAACCGGTACCACCAGTTCTTTCGTTGGATGATCTATCATCGATTGTTATTTCGTATTTTGTAAACATACCTTGAGCGATTTTATCTCCTTTTTTGATAGATACAATCTCGTTTGAGGTATTTTTTATTGCAATCATAATATGCCCGTCATTATCTGGATTTGAAAAATAATCAGCATCGATAACTGCAACATTGTTTGCTAGTTGTAGTCCTTTTTTGATAGCTAATGATGAACGAATAAAAATTAAAAGAACGTCATCCTCATCCATTTTAGCTTTGACACCAGTTTTGAAAATATGAACTTGGTTTGGTTCTATATCAAAGTCTTCTAAAGATTTAAAATCATATCCTGCACTGAATTTAGTTGAACGTTCTGGTAATTTGATATCATTTTGTTCAAAACCTTTACAAATCATGAATTGTCTCATTGTTTTTTCCTCGCAATGGTCTTATTATACAAGGTAAGGAAAAGATATAAAAGAAAATATGAAACGTGATTTTAAACAACTAGTAATTAAACCGGTAGCTTATATAAAAACTGATTTTCCAAACAAATTTGGAATTCCAAGACAATCGGGAATTGTCTCTGAATTGCAAGGGAAAATCATCTTTGAAAAAGAATATAGAAAAGATGGAATACTGAGAGGATTGGATCAATTTTCTCATCTGATTTTAATTTGGGGATTTTCTTTCGAAGTTGAGGATAAATGGTCAAGTATGATAAGACCACCAAAACTAGGGGGAAATGAAAAAATCGGAGTTTTTGCCTCAAGATCACCAAATAGACCGAATCCCTTAGGTTTTTCAGTCGTTGAAATTCAAGAGATAAAAACCGAAAAAGGATTAGGAGAAGTAATATATGTCAAGGGAGCTGATATGGTTGATGGAACCCCAATTTATGATATCAAACCATATCTTTGTTATTCTGATTGCATTCCTGAGGCAAAATCAGGATACGCAGTTTCAAAAGAACGCATCAATTTGAAAGTCGAAATTCCAAAAGAATTAAAAGAAGGCATTGAAACTGATGATATTAAAAAAATCGAAAGTATATTATCTCAAGATCCTCGTCCTGGATATAAGCACGATGAATTATTCGCTTTTGAATTTTCAAAATATCACATTCAATTTCAAGTTGTCGAGAATGTTGTGAAAGTTATCGAACTTAAAGTTATTAAATAAAAAAGCTTCTTTGGTTTTGCCAAAGAAGCACATTTTATTCTGTTCTAAGGGCAGTGACAGGATCTTTTCTAGCTGCGCTGCTTGCTGGAATCAAACCAGCAATTGTTGTGAGTAATATAGAAATTAAAATGATGATTATAGCCGATAATGGAGAAAGACTTGCGATAGCTCCAATCGCTGGGAAATTAGCGTGTATTATTATATTTAAGATGATTTGAATTATGTATGTTACAATGATACCGAATAATCCAGATAGAGCTCCAATAATCAAGGTTTCAGCGTTGAATAAGTGAGAAACATCTTTCTTTCTACCACCTAAAGATCTAATGACACCGATCTCTTTTATACGCTCCATTACAGATACATATGTGATGATAGCAATCATGACAGTTGAGACTATCAGCGATAGTGCGGTAAAAGCGATTAAAGAGATAGAAACTATATCGATGATATTATTTATCATTGATATTACCACCGATAAATTATCAGTGTATTTTATTTCATTGCGATCTTCTTTAGTCAAATCTTTTCCATTAGTAGTTATCGTTCCTTCATTATTCCAAGCATCTAAATAATTAGTGACTAAATACTTATCATTGAATGAATTCGGATAGAAATATATCGAAGAAGGTAAGCTTTCACCACCTAATTGTCTACAAGTGATCGTTGATAAGGAACTGCTTCCCATAAAGGCAGAAAATAACGAACTTATCGAATTATTGCTTTTTCCTAAATAAGCATAATTATCTTTATAAACAGTTCCTTCTAATTTATAATCGAATGTGTAATAAACACCCATCCTTATCGTTTGAGATGAAGCATTTGTTTTGACTTCTCCGCTTGATAATGAACCTGTGCTTGATGATGTTGAATCTTTGTGATTTCTCACATATTCTGTAAAGAAAGAATCGGAATTATCATCAATGAATTTTTGAGTGAACTTAGGTGTATAGTAGAAACCAGAACTCAAAGTTGTATATTGTCTATTCGCTTTTGGTTTTAAGACGCCGACAATTTTTAATTCATAACCATTTGTCCAAGACGAATCTTCTTTATAAGAATAATCGAATGGACTTAGTATTGATTCAGAACCGCTTTTGCGCTTATAAATAGTGTCATTTGGATAATATACAAATCTTTTATTTATCAAGCTATCGATGGCTAATTGTCTTTTTTCTTGATAAGATTTTTCAGTTTCTTCATTCCAATGCTCATCATGAGTCCCGTCATCATCAGTATTGAAATGATATACAACATTTAAGAAATCTTTTTGAGAATAGTATCCAAGCAATGTCAATAAGAAATCTGTTACGGCATCATTTGAATCTAAAACAATCATTATTTCATCAGCTTCTGAAGCGACTTTTCCTTGGACAATATCATATTGAGATAAAAGATAATCAGTATTATTAATTGATTGCATGAAATCGCTTGAGAAAGTTTGAATCATTGAACCATAGGAGCCATATCCTGTTTCAGATAATTTCTTTTCTAATACTGCAGTAGCCAAAGCACGAATACCCGATAAAGAATATGTCTCAGTCAATTCTTCACTAGTCTCATCTGGATTATCTCTTGTTTCAGCCGTATAGATATTATTGCTTATATCAATACCATAATTGTATTTGATATCTTGATAATATTCGCTTGGCATTTTTTCAACATAATGAACATAATCTTCAGTTATATCATTTTGAATCATCGCTGATCCCATAGTTTTAGCGGAGTTAATCAATCTCTCAGTGACAAAATCGACATTGATATATCCATCTTTAGCAGATTCTTTAATTGTTGATGTTTGGTCAATCAATCCCATTTGAGAAATCAAACTTGAAAGATCAAATGATGATGAACTGACAGTAATCGGATTTCCAGATAGCATTTCATCCTGCATGCTGGCTATATAATTAGTGACACCACCACGGATTGATAAGACAGCAGAGACACCAACAATACCGATGCTAGCAGCGACGATTGTCATCGCAGTTCTTTTAGCTTTCGACCATAAATTTTTGCTAGAAAGTTTGAAAGCAGTGAGCCAAGACATCTTAGCTTTTTCTTTTCGAAGTTCCTCTTCTGTTTTTGCGGAAACATTCAATCTTTCGTTAGCTTCCTCTTGGGCTGAATAAGGCATAGAATCCTTGACTACATTTCCATCTAATAATTCTATAATACGGGTAGAATATTTCTGAGCTAGCTCGGGATTATGTGTAACCATAATAACTAACTTCTCTTTGGAAATTTCCTTGATAAGCTCCATGATTTGAATAGAGGTAACACTGTCTAAAGCACCGGTTGGTTCATCAGCTAAAAGAATATCTGGTTCATTGACTAAAGCTCTTGCTATAGCAACTCTTTGGCATTGACCACCTGATAATTCATTTGGCTTTTTCTTATAGAGGCCTTTTAAACCAACTTTATCCAAAGCTTCTTTAGCTTTCTTTTCTCTTTCTTCTTTACCGATTCCAGAAATCATCAAAGCTAATTCAACATTTTCAAGGATATTTTCATGTGGAATTAAATTATAAGCTTGAAAGATAAAACCGATTTTATGATTTCTATAGACGTCCCAATCATGGTCTTTGAATTCATTAGTAGAAATACCGTTGATAATCAAATCACCGCTTGTATAATGGTCTAATCCCCCGATGATATTTAAAGTTGTTGTTTTACCACAACCTGAAGGTCCTAAAATAGAAACAAATTCATTTTTTCTAAAACATAAAGATATACCTTTAAGGGCGTAAACTTCCATATCTGCGGTTTTGTAAGTTTTGACAATTTTATCTAGCTTTAACATTAATATACCTCCAAAGCAGCACACAAAAAGAAGGAAAAGAGATTGAACATAGTTTAAATAATATTGAAGAATTAAACAATGAAAAAGCCCTTTCAATTCAAAAAATAAAAGAAGAAATTAATGTAATTTTGTATAATATTTCTGAGGTGATTAATATGTCAAAATATTTTCAAGATAAATACGATGTCATCGTTATAGGTGGGGCGTTAGCTGGTATGTCAGCGGCCATTGATTTAGCTAGAAATGGGAAAAAAGTATTGATTTTAGAAAGACATAATCTTCCAGGCGGCATTGCTACTTCCTTTGTTAGAAACGGTCAAGAAATGGAAGGCGCACTTCATGAAATGATGTCAATTGGAAGCGAAGAAGACCCGTTGAAATTGAGAAGCTTTTTTGATGAAGTTGGAATTGATATCGATTGGAAAAAAGTGCCAGAGGCATATCGTATTTGCGTTCCTGAAGAAAATATCGATATAACTCTTCATGCTGGAAGAGATAAAAATGGACACTGGGTTTGTGCAGATGAAATTGAAGCACAGTATCCAAATACAAAAGAAAAAGTTGATGAACTTTTAAATTTTTGTTTGAAAGTCTGTAGGTCAGTTGATAATTTAGATTTAGAAAATATGAGCAAGTCCGAACTTTTAAAACAACACAAAGAACTTGTTATGACATGTGGTTATTCAGCAAAAGAAGTTATTTCCAAATTTGAATTACCAAAAGAAGTTGTTGATATATTATCAGCTTATTATATTTATGTTGGTAGTCCAATAGATGATTTACCTTTTACAATATATGCATATCTGATGGGAGATTATATGTATGGTGGTAGTTATGTCGCTAGAGGATTTTCTCATGAGATGTCAGTCGCGATGGCTGAAAAATGTTTTGATTTAGGTGTTCAGATAGAATACGGAATAGAAGTTGAAAAATTATTGGTAAAAAATGGACATACATATGGGATAAGAACGAAAGGTGGGACAGAAGTTTTTAGTGATTATATCATTTCTGGTGTTTATCCAAATACGATGTATCACAAGATGATTGAACCAAAATCTGAAGTTAAAAAGGAAGCCTTTAAGTATGTCAACAGCCGAAAAATGTCTGTTTCTTGTTTTTCTTTGGTCATCCAATTAGATCAAACGCCTGAACAATTAGGAATTAAAGATTATTCAGTTTTCTCTGGAAAAGGCATATTTGATTCTAAGAAATATTTTGATGAAGGATATCAACTTGGAAATTGGAGTTATCTGACTACTATTTGTTTAAATCTAGCAAATCCTGATGGTGTAAAAAAAGGATGCACATCTTTAAATATAACCGCTTTACCGATGTCAGATTGTTTTTATGACGTAAAACCAGATGATTATTATGAGACTAAATGCAAAATAGCAAAACAAATGTTAGATGATGTTTCAAATAGACTTGGTGTCAACTTGATAGACCATATCATAAATATTGAAATAGAAACACCAGTGACAATCTCTCATTTCACCAATGATTATTTGGGTGGAATTTATGGATATCAACATTATATGGATGACAGTGTTGTAGCTAGAACAAATGATTTAAATAAACAAGATTATATCAAAGGCTTAGCTTTTGCTTGTGCAGCCTCAGCTTCTGGAGATGGTATGGCAGTCGCTTGTAGCAATGGAAGAACTGCTGCAAAAAGAACTCTTAAATTGATGGAAGAGGAGCAAAGATAA
This sequence comes from uncultured Prevotellaceae bacterium, assembly GCA_963653505.1. Taxonomy (GTDB): domain Bacteria; phylum Bacillota_I; class Bacilli_A; order RFN20; family CAG-288; genus Enterosoma. Next base: position 11,999 of record CAVJWL010000003.1, on the reverse strand, counting down.
CATGAAAAAAATAAATGGATTTATCAAAGATACTTTAGGATTTTTTAAAGTTACTAACCGTAGAAGAAATGTTATTAAAAAAGGTGATGAGAATAAAGGATTCAAAGATCCAATCAAAGAACTATGTCAAAAAGTACATCCGGACAAGGTAGAAGTTAAAGTCGTAGATATAAAAGAATCATCACTAACTTCAAAAACATTTACTTTTAAACCTTTGAGTGGATATGAACTTCCTCCGTTTCAAGCAGGGCAATATGTTTCTTTTGAGTTGAAAATTGGAAACACTTATACCACAAGACCTTATTCAATTTCTTCAGCACCATTTGAAGCTAGACAAGGAGAGAACTCCTTCTTTCAAGTGACAATAAAGAAAGGAAATGAAAAAGGATTTGTCGCTGATCATTTTTTCGATAAAGTAAAAGTAGGTGATATTTTCACAGTTCGTCTTCCATTTGGAAACTTCCATTATGATCCATTAAGAGATAGCAAACATCTTGTGTGTATTGCAGGAGGTAGTGGAATTACTCCTTTTTGTTCAATGGCAAAAGAAGTTGAAAATGGAAAACTAGATGTTGATTTGACTATTTTATATGGAGCAACATCACAAAAGGATATGCCATTAATTGATGAATTGATGAAATTAAAATCGCCAAAAATAAAAATAGTTCCAGTCATTTCTAATGATGAAAATTATGAAGGAGAAAAAGGATTTATAACAAAAGAATGCATTAGCAAATACAGTTATGAAGACTCCACATATTTCATTTGTGGCCCTCAGGCTATGTATAAGTTCATCGAAAAAGAATTGGATTCCTTAAATGCTCCAAAAAGAAGAATGATTTTTGAAACATTTGGAGTTCAAAAAGAAATCAAAAATAATGAGGATTATCCTTTAGAAGAAGTTAAAAAATTCAAATTGACAGTTGTAAGAGGTATTGATAAAACGGTCATAGTTGCAAATAGTGATGAATCAATTGCAGTCAGCTTAGAGAGAGCAGGAATTAAAAATCCGACTCGCTGCAGAGCTGGTGAATGCGGAGTATGTAGATGCAAATTGATATCTGGTGATGTATATATAGATAAAAATCACGATAACAGAAGATTTGCCGATCAAAAATACGGGTATATTTATGCTTGTTCTACCTTTCCTTTGTCGGATTGTGAGATTAAAATAAATATAATCGAATGATTTTTTACAAAATATAATATTTTTAATAATATAATGAATTGTTTTATAGTATCATATTAATAATGAAAAAAGGAGAAGCAGTATATGGCTATTGAAAATAACGAAGAAAAAAAGAACACATCTGCCAAAACTTATCATGTGAGCAAACGCATAGAAGATGGTAAATGGCAAGTTAAGTATGCAGGTGGTGAAAAAGCGATTAAACTTTTCGATACTAAGGCTGAAGCTATGGAATACACTAAGAAGATGGCTGAAAATCAAGGTAGAGCTGTTTTAGTGCATGCTTCTAAAGGAAAGTTTAAAGGTAAGATGAGATCTAAGTAAAAAGATTTTATAATTATTGAAATACTTTTTAACCTTATTTATACTTAATATGCTTTAAATTTAGTGTGCTAACAAAATAAAATTAAGGAGGCGGAAATTCGTGAAAAAAAGTCAAAAAAATGAATTGTCACTTTCAATGGAAGAATCCTATGAAATGAATTTCATGAATGATGAAAACAATCAAAAAAACAAGAATCAAACTCCGAAAATGAATGACAAAAATGGAAAGAAGGACAAGGGATATATTCAAGTTGTTCTTTTTGCTTTAGCTTTCATTGTCGTTCTTGCTTTGATGCTTTATTTCTTCGTTTTTAGAAATTCATCTAATTCTGTAAGCTATACTGATAGCGATCTTATTTACAATGTAGACAATAACCATGATGGTAAAGCAGATGTGGATTCAAATGGTTATCCAGTTTTTGAAGAAATAAAAGCTGGGACATTTAAAGTTGGTGATACGACAAATGAAAATTATGTCGTTATGAAAGGTGGAAGCGATGGTTCGGTTAATTCAATCGGCACTCTTGCTGAAATTTTAATCAACGCTGAAGATAATAAGACAATTTTAGATGTCAAAAAATCATATTATTTTGATTCCACTTATTATTTATCAGGTTCATATGTTAGAAAAGAAAATTCTAAAGATATCACCTACACATTCAAAGCTACAATAAGTGATAGTTATTACAATCATTATTTACTTCCAATAATCAAAAATGTATCATTTAAAGATTCAACATCTGGCAATTTCTATATCTACTATTCTTCAACTACACTTTTGAATACTAGACATGTTTACACTTCTTCAGTTGAGCAAATTAATTCAACTTCAAGTTGGTTGATGCCGTTGATCATTGCCATAATATCATTTGTCCTTATTGGCTATTTCATCAATAAGATGTATAAGTCAGTTGGTGGCTCTGGTCCTGGTGCAATGACAGGATTTGTAGATAATCTAGGCCGTAAAACCGTCAATTCTAAAGTTAGATTTAGTGATGTTGCAGGCTGTGATGAAGCTAAAGCTGAATTAGTTGAAATGGTTGATTATTTCCATGCTACAGATAGATATACTAGACTCGGTGCTAAACTTCCACATGGTGTTTTATTAGTTGGGCCGCCAGGAACTGGTAAGACTTTATTAGCAAAAGCAGTTGCTGGTGAAGCTAATGTTCCTTTCTATTCCATTTCAGGTTCTGACTTTGTTGAAATGTATGTCGGTGTCGGTGCAAGCCGTGTTCGTAATTTATTTAAAACTGCAAAACAAAATGCTCCTTGTTTGATCTTTATCGATGAAATTGATGCTGTTGGTCGTCAAAGAGGAGCTGGACTTGGCGGCGGTAATGATGAAAGAGAGCAAACACTCAATGAATTATTAGTTGAGATGGATGGTTTCGAAGATAATTCTGGCATCATAGTTATGGCTGCAACTAATAGAAGTGATGTTCTTGACCCTGCTTTAACTAGACCTGGTCGTTTTGATAGAAATATCACTGTTGATTTACCAGATAGAGCTGGTAGAGCAGCAATTTTAAAAGTTCATTCTCGCAATAAGAAACTTGCAAGTGATGTATCATTTGATTCTATTGCTTCAAGAACTGTCGGATTCTCTGGTGCTGATTTAGCTAATATCATGAATGAAGCTGCTATTTTAGCTGTTCGTAGCAATCGTACAGTTATTACAACATCAGATATTGATGAAGCTATTGATAGAGCAATAGCCGGTCCTGCAAAAAAGACTCATTTAGAAGAAAATGAGAAAAAGCAAGTTGCTTTCCATGAAGCAGGCCATGCTGTAATTGGTATTTTCTTACCATATTCAGATGTTGTTCAAAAGATTACTATTATCCCACGTGGAAGAACTGGAGGTCATGTTTTAATGACACCAGCTCAAGATCATTTCTTGCTTACTAAAAATCAACTTTTAGCTAGAATTACTGGCTATCTTGGTGGTAGAACATCTGAAGAAATTTTCTTCGGTGATGTCTCTACTGGTGCTTCAAATGATATCGAAGTAGCTACACAAATTGCTAGAAGTATGGTTACTCAATATGGTATGTCTGAATTAGGATTAATCCAATATGAAAAACCAGGTGGTTCTGTATTTTTAGGACGTGATTACAATTCAACTCAGGCCAATTACTCTACTCAAATTGCTTTTGAGATTGATAAAGCTGTTAGACAAATTGTAGATGAATGCCATGAAAAAGCAAGAGACTTATTAACTGAACACAAAGAAGATGTCGAATTGATTGCTAATACTTTGATTAAAAATGAAACAATCACTGCAGACCAAATTGAATACTTGTTAAAGAATCGTGAACTTCCAAAAGAAGATGAACATATTATGGCTAATGAAAATGGTGAAACACCATTGAATAAAAATAATATTATTCTCTATCCTGGATATGAAAAATATTATTCAATTATTGATAAAATTTTGGTTAATAATCCTACCCGTATTGTCCTAGTGGCACCGGGAAAAATTGAAATTTCATCTACTGAATTTAAAGAAGCTTGCAGAAAAGGTGCAAAGGACCCATCAAAAGTCGGAGTTATATTTATTGATTCTGAAGCCGCTAAAGATATTTCTTTAAGTTTACCTTCTTTTGCAACTCATTTAGAAAGCTATGCTAATGTTTCATTCCTTTTAATTTTAGCAACTGAGAGTTGCATTAAGAAATTAGAATCTGAATATCAAAGCGTAAAAACTATTGAAGAAAATAAAATAAATGAAGTAGTAGAAAATAAAGATGCAAAGGACTTAGATAATAAAGGAGGAAATGAAGATGGCCAATGCTAAATTTTCAAAACATGCAATTTCTGTTTTAAAGAAAAATCCACATGTAGAAAAAGTTTCCGATGCTAAAATCACTTATAAACAAGAGTTTATTGATTTGGTTATGGAAAGAGTAAAACAAGGTGATAACCCAGTTGAAATTTTTGAAGACAATGGATTTTCAGTTAGGGTTTTAGGGAAGACAAGAATTTTAGGCTCTGTTGGTTTATGGAAATCTAGATATGGAGTTGTCAGCGGACCTAGAAAACCAAAAGTTGTTGAAAAACCAGCTAAAGAAACCGCTGAACAAAGAAGAAAGAGAATGTTAGGTGGTGCAATTCTTCATTGTGACAATTTGATGAATAATATAGCTCTTATTTCAGATTTTGACAAAGCAACAACTGATGAAGAAAAGAGATTTGCTGCAATTAGACAAACATATAATGATAGAAAAGATAGCAATAAATTTGTAGTCAAAAATTTGGTCGAATATTACGGCTTAAACTATGATAAATATTTTATCTTTTTACGTAAGATTTCTTCTAGTGATGAACCACAACGCGTTAGTTTATTAAAAAGAAGAAGTAGAAACTGATTCAAAATGGATGTTCTTAAATTTGAAGATGAACGTGCAAAGGAAATTATAGAGTCGGGATATGTTCTCGCCTTTCCTACTGAAACTGTTTATGGTTTAGGCATCAGATGGGATAGTTCACTTGCATATGAACGTCTTTGCAATGCTAAAAAAAGAATACCAAGTAAACCAATTGCTGTAATGTGTGGAAGAAATTTTGATTTAGATAAATATTTTAAAATTTCAGAAAGTGCAAGAAGAGTAATTGAAACATTTTTACCAGGTCCTCTTACTGTTTTAATAAATGCTAAAGAAAATGTTCCTTTTCAAGCTCATTTAGGAAGCAAAGTAGTCGGTCTTCGCATTCCTGAAAAAGAATCTTTATTGGAATTTTTAGAAACCATTCCATATCCATTGCAAGTTACAAGTGCTAATATGTCAGGAGCTGCTTCTACAAGTGATTTCAATTTTGTAAAAAATGTGTTTGCTCTAAATTATGATGTTAAAGGCATTGTTCAAGGGGATTGTGTGTCTTCAATTCCAACAACCGTTGTAGATTTGACAGGTGATAATCCTATTATTGTTCGTCAAGGCGAAATAAAATTAGAAGATATTCGAAAGGTTTTTTTAGGAGAAAAGCAATGAAATTATCAATTGGATGTGATCATGGCGGATATGAAGCAAAAGATACAGTTAAAGCTTACCTTGAGAAAAATGGCTATGAAGTAATCGATTGTGGAACTTTTTCTACTGAGTCTTGTGATTATCCTATTTTTGCTAAGAAGACGGCTGAAGCAGTTGCAAATGGTGAAGCTGAAAAGGGAATATTAATTTGTTCCTCCGGTGAAGGCGTTTGTATTTGTGCAAATAAAGTAAAAGGTATTCGTTGTGGTATCGGTTATAATGATGATGTTTCTCATTTATTAGTTGAACATAATCACGCAAATATGATTGCCTTTGGTGCTAAATTTATGGATATCAATGATATTCTTCATAGAATTGATATTTTCCTCAATTCTAAGCCATTAGGTGATAGACATCAAAGAAGAGTTGATTTGATTGAAAAATAATTAACGATATCTTAAGGTATTAGATAAAATTATTATATTTTGTTCTAATACCTTTTTTTTAGTATTGTTTTATTGTATTATTGTTACATGCACATTTTATTTTTACATAACAGCACTAGCGGAAAAGGATTATCTGATAAAAAAACCAATTTCATTGTTGATAGATTGAAGAAATTAGATTCAAATCTTGTTTTTATCATTCCTAAAACTACTGAAGAATTTAAAAAACTATGCGTTGAAAGCTGTGGTAAATATGATTATTTATTGATTTCAGGTGGCGATGGATCTATTAATATTGCTGTAAATATGATTGCAGATAAAGAGAATATGCCAATTTTAGGCTTTTTTCCTACAGGTACATGCAATGATATTTGTAAGAATTATGGAATTAATTCAGATATAAATAAATGTATCAAAATCATTGAAGAAGGCCATGTTGAAAAATTTGATATATTGAAATGCAATGATGATTATTGCGTGTTTGCTATGGCATTAGGTGGTTTATCAAAAATACCATATGAAACAACAAAAGCTGATAAACGAAGAATTGGTAAAATCGCATATTATTTAAAAGGAATGAGTAAGATGTTTGAACCATCTAAAGTTTCAGGTAAAGCAATTTTTAAAAATGGTGAAATTCTCGAGTTTTCTGTTCCTTTCATAATTGTATTAAATACTTCACATGTTGGAAGTTATAATGTCAATCCAAAATCTAATGTCCAAGATGGAAAATTTGATCTTTATTTAAATCCTATAAAAAGACAAATTCCAGCTATGGCTTCATATATTTTCCACAGTAAAAAAATCCCACATTATCTAGTTGATGAAGTTTATTTAGAAGTTGATTCGAAAGAAAAATGGGATATAGATGGTGAATGTGGAAAAGAAGGAAATATGAATATTAAAGTTATAAAATCAGGTATAAAAGTTTTGTGTAATAAAAACTTAAAGGAAAGAGGTATAAAATGAAAATTACAGCTGATTGCAAAGAAAGATTTTTAGAAATATTTAAAGAAAATAATGTTGATACTATCATCATTTCGACACAAGAAAATTCTTATCATGGATTTGTGATGAATTTAGAATTAGGTAAAAAAGAAACACTAGAGAGAGTTATTGATGTTGATGGAATTAATGTTTCAATTTCACAAGAAGATGAGGAATTGCTAAACGATTTAATTTTTGATGTAGATGGTGAACAAATAGCAATTATTAAGGAAAATTGCGATTGTTGTGGAGAACATGAATGCAATTGTCATGGCGATTGCTGTTGCGATCATGAAGGTGGTGAATGCAATTGTTGCCACGACTGTAAATAACTTTAAACTGTATAAGCGGTAGTTCTTATTCCGTTTTTATCCCAAATGTAATTTGCAAATTCTGGATGATCAATAAATGGATTTTTTGCGAAATGATTTTTGTATAAATATTCATTTCGCCTTTTTTCTTGGTTTGTTACAGGATATTTTTCATTCCATTCTAAAAGTCTATCTAATCTTCCCATAGTGTGTTCTGTTGTTGCATCACTTGGATTATTTGATAATTCTAATGGCTTAGAACCTTTGGAACTTCCACCAGTACCACAAGTGTTATAGTATCTTGTCGCACAATAAAAAATGATTCGAGCTGCTTCACCTCTAGCTGGTTCATATCCAAAAGTTGCAGGATCCCAAGTATTTGTTCCATCACTTATTCCGTTTCCATAAAAATAATTGCTTCTACTGCTATTTTCGCTTTCATTTGTTGGGCGTAACATTTGAGGGTCTGATCCAGGTCCAGTTTTTCCAGCCCCTCTAGAATTTGGCCAAACATGCTCTTTATTCCATTTGGTCGTGTTTTCATTATCTGCATGATAAAAAGGTATGACACCACTATTTCCATTTATAGCAGCATCAGATTTAGAAAGAACATCATTATTTGTTTTATAACTTATTGTCTTAGTTCCTGTGGAAATAATTAAATTTTGTAATTGTTTTCTAAATGTATTTCCGAAAGTTGTAAAATCTAATGAAATCCATTCTTTTTCTATTACTATTTCATCACTATTTTGACTATCAGAGTTTATTGATTCATTGCTAGTGAATGAGCTATTTGAATTTATAGTATTAGTACTATTTATAGATTCGCTTTTTGAACTTTCAATTGATATATTTGAATTAAAAGTTTCAGTTTTAGAATTTTTATTTATTGGTGGATTAGTACAAGATGTTAATAAAGTAGATACACTTAAGATAAGTAAAAAAGATTTGATTTTTTTCATAATAAAATTATTATTGCATTTTTTGGATTATAAATAAATAAAAAATAGTCAAATAATAACATTTAATTATCAATTTGACTATTCTATTTTTATTCAGCGATTATTTCAGATATTTCGTATTCGAAGCCGGTTAAATTATCGTAATCTTCACATTTGCATTTTGGACATTTCAAATTGTTTTCTTTGAGATTGAAAATATTATCGCAGTTGTGGCATCTTCCAGTAGCTATCACGGTTTCAATATTAAGTTTACAATTTTCTAAAGGGGTATTTTCGGTAACAGCAGGCCAACATTCAGCCATATAGCGAGGAACCACAGCGGTCTCCTCACCTAATTGCAATGTTACGGATTTGATTTTAGTTAAATTGTTTTCTTCCATTAAATTGATTAATGTATCAACCATTTCACCGCATAAACCAAGCTCATGCATTATTTTTTCTCCACTTTTAAAGCGTTGATTGCGATTTTTACACCTCTTTTTAAAGTATGACCAATCGCTTTTGTCATCATTGAAGAGAAATCCTCTCCATATATTGCTGTTTTCTTAATTAAATGAGCAGCATCAAATTTACATTGCAATACGCATTGTCCGCATCCAACACAAACGTTAGGATCGACAACTGCTCTTCCACATTTAAGACAACGGCTAGCCTCTTTTTTGATTTGCTCCTCAGTGAAAAATCCACGATTATCTTTATAAGATTTTGTATCAACTGGACCGACTTGAGGTATTTGCCTTGGAGCAGAGTCATATCCATTAAAATTAACGTTATCGATATCAATTTGTGAATACAATCTTCTATCTCTTCCAATATCCAACGATTGACCAGGTTGAACATATCTATGGAGAGAAATAGCTGCTTGTTTACCATCAGCAATAGCTGCGATACAAAAGTTAGGTCCGTTTAAAATGTCACCACCGACAAAGATATCAGGTTCTGATGATTGCTTGGTTAATTTATCAGCAATGACAGTTTGTCTTTTACTTAATTCAACATTGCTTCCATCAAAAATATTCTTGTAATCAAATGCTTGTCCAATAGCTAATAATATATAATCTGATTTTACATCAATAGTATCATTTTCATCATAAGAAGGATTGAATCTTCCATTATTATCTTTAACATGGATACATTTTTTAAATGTTATTGTTTCAGAAGAGATTTTCTTTGGACCCCAACCATTATGAATTTTAATTCCTTCGATTTCGGCTTCGAAAATTTCTTCTTTAGCTGAAGGCATTTCATTTCTTTGTTCGAGGCAATATAAATCAACATTAGTTGCACCTTGTCTTAATGCAGTTCTAGCTACATCGATAGCGACATTTCCACCACCGACAATAACAACATTTCCATTAAGTGTTTTACCGACTCCTAAATTGACTTCTTTTAAGAAACTGATACCACCGATAACTCGTGGATCATCTTCTCCTTCAATACCTAATTTTCTAGATGATTGAGCACCGATAGCAACAAAAAATCCAGAGTAGCCTTCTTCACGAAGTTGAGGTATTGTAACATCTTTGCCAACTTCACAATTCAATCTAAATTTAACACCTAATTCTTTGATAACTTCGATTTCAGATTCGACAATATTCTTCTCCAATCTAAAAGCAGGAATTCCAAGTGTCATCATTCCACCGAGTTTATTTTCTTTTTCAAATACGGTGATATCGTATCCCAATTGTGCAAGATAATATGCGCAACTTAGACCAGCTGGACCCGAACCGATAATGGCAATTTTTTTATCAGAATATTCATGGTACTTCTTTGGAACAAAACGTGTTTTCGGATTTAATTCTCTTTGAGCAATATACATTTTGATGTCATCGATAGCGATTGCTTGGTCAACGGAACCTCTTGTACAATGATCTTCACATGCATGATTACATATTTTTCCACAAACTGCTGGGAATGGATTTTCTTTTTTGATGAGTTCTAAAGCTTCATCAAATTTTCCTTCACTTGCTTTTTCGATATATCCTTGAACAGCGATGTGAGCTGGGCACCATGTTTTACATGGTGCGGTTCCAGTTTCTTCATATACATTTTCTCTATTAAAGCGATAATCAGGATTGAATTTAGCAACTTTAACCGTATTGCAAGTAAGCGAACGTTGCATATTTAACTTTATTTCTTTTTTCAATGGAAGCTTAGTTGAGAGCTTGATTGCGTTTACAGGACAATTTTCAACACATCGACCACAAGCCACGCAATTATCTGTATTAATTTCACAGCGATAGTTAGAAGCAACAGCCTCATTTGTTTTAAATTCTTCTGCTGGTCTTAATCCAAAGCATGAACAGCCACAACAATCACAAATTGCTGTGGTGTTACCATATTTAAGACCTTCAATAGAAGGAATGCAATGCATTAAGCCTTCGTCTTCACATTTCTCTAAAATTTGAATAGCTTCTTCTCTAGTAACTTCTCTATCTTTGTTTGTTCTAATAAAGTAATCAGCGGCTTTACCCATTTTTAAACAACGGTCTTTAGCTAAATGACCACAGCCTTCGCCTATTTCGGCTCTGCATGTTCTACATGAACAAGGACCAATGGAAAACTTATCGTATTTATTTAGATAGAAATCAATGTCATCTCTTTCATCTAATGGTTCTCCTTTTGGCAATGCTCTTTTAATAGGAATTACACGCATCAAACCATAACCATTTGGTAACATCGATGCCATTGTTTGAAGTCTATCATGAGTATAAACGTTAAAAGCTCTTCTGATTTCTGGATGTTCTTTGGCATTTGGAGAAACGACCATTATCTCTAAAAGACCAGGTGCAAAAATAGGAAGGAAATAATTATAATGTCCATCTTTTTCAAGGTCAGTACGAATAGTACCTAAATAGCCTAAATGATCTCCTACTTCATGAATTTTTTCAATTGACCAGTTTAATTTATTGGCTAAATAAGAATCTGAGCGTATTTTTCTTAGTCCCATTGCTAGTAAAAAATCGCATTCTTCATCGCTAACTGAACCAGCCAGTGAATAATATTCTGGAGCATTAGCATCTATTTTGTTTAACATTCCAGAAGGACCACCAATCATTTTGGCAACTTTTACAATCTTTTTTCTAAGAGGTTTATCACCATCAGCTACAGGCTTTCCTTGCCATAAAATCTCATTTTCTGTATTCATTTTAGTTTCCTTCCTTCTTTAAAGTTGTTAAAGAAATTCTACTTGAAGATTTTTTCATAATCAAAGTTAAATCCTTTTTCCCTAAAAAAAAGTAAGCATTTGATCTATAATCTTTTCCTCTCGATTTAAAACCAACCTGTATTGCATGTTCTGAGTTAGATAATTCAAACGAAACTTCTTTTTGTTCTTTTTTGAATTCAATAGGAAATGGTTTATTATCAATGATGATATCCATATCTATTGGCATCTCAAAATTTTCATCGCTTCTAATTATTTTAATTTTTTTCATTTTAGAAAGCCCTTTTTCTTTCTCTAATTTTTATTTATATAATAAAAGACTAGGGTTTGTCTATGCTAAAATTTAAACAACAATCATATTTTTGTTAAAAAAACACTAATTTTGCCATTATTTTATAAATATTCTTATATAAATATTAGATAAACATACATTTATATTATTTCTTTTCGTATAATATGAAACGTGCGAGGATAGCGAAATGGCAAGAATTATTTTAGTAGGTGGCGGAAGTAGCTCTGGAAAATCATTTGTTACTTCAAATGTAATAAAAAATATCGGTGTTAAAAATGTAACTAGAATTACACTAGATGACTATTATAAAGATCAATCTAATTTAACATTTCAAGAAAGAGTAAAGAC
>CAVJWL010000002.1:0-114948 GCA_963653505.1 uncultured Prevotellaceae bacterium | reverse complement strand
AAACGAATTTTTCCCAAAATAAAAATTATAAAGAAATGCAAACAAACTAAAAAAAAGTAGCATTTCTTTATAAAAACACCTAGGATGCGTAATTGCTATTTCAAACAATGAAAGAACCTTATAAAATTTTTATATAAACTATAAAGTTGTAATATTAATTTTTAGAAGTACAACTTATTTTATAATTTTAATTTTGACATTTATTAACATCTAGAATATTGCGATGATGGCTGCACTTGTTATCATTATTGCTTGGAATAAAAAACTCGAAAGTATTGACCCATACAATCTGTTCTTGAATGACTTTGAAAGATAATTTCCTAATGGAAGTGTGAAAGTATACATCAAAATCATATTTTGCATTTGGCCGATGAATCCAAAATAACTTTTGATGATGAGATAGAAAAAGACAAATAAGAATAAAGCGACATATTCGATGACATTATATAAAAATATCGTCTTTTTATTTGCTTTTAATTTTTTTAACATATCATTTTCAACACTTGAAATATAGTATCCGATACTCATCAAGGCTGTTGAGAATATCAAATAGAAGATTCTGATATTGAATGAAATTAAATTATACATACTTGTCTTTAAGATGAACCAAGCAAATATGATCAAGGATAATGAATATAAGATTGTTTTTATCAGTTCTTTTTTATCTATATGAATTTTAAATGAAATCTTAGGTAAACTTTCTTCAATTACTTTGATTTTATTTTTCTTATAAAAGAATAATAAAACAAAACCATATCCAGCAATACAACACATATAGGGGATGTTCATTACAGGAGATCTAAATGGTAAGACAATGCATAAACAACAAATCAAAAATCTGATGATACGACCAGGAATCCAAAGAAGTAATTTCTGACAGAAGAATTTTTTTGAATCTTGAATCACTGGTATATCATCATAATTATTTTTGGCCTCTTCTTTAGAGATACATAAAGCGGTGATAGTTAAATAAAGACCGATGATTGCAAATATCCACCCAAAATATACAAAAGAGACAAAGATACTTGGATATGATGATTTGATATTTGTGATATCAGATATTGAAGAAGAAACATAAGAGGCAAATCTATAGGAATACATTTGATATGAATGGAGTATCAATGAAGTTACTCCGACTGTGATTGTACTTCCGAATTTATTTGTTTCAACATAATTGATTGTTCCATTTCCAACTGTTTTCTTTCCGGATAATCTTTCTGAAATTCTTAAAATATCGTAATCAGAGACGACATCATCAGCGGTTGAACCAAATAGATAAACATTGACTCCTTTGACAGCTTCTTCCGAATAATCTTTCCACGGATATTCGTTTTCATCATCTGTTGATGCGAATAAACTTGCTTGAGCATTATGTTTATAATTGACTTCTGGCGAAAACAATATAATATTTTTTATATTCTTTTTTGCTACTTTAGTATTTGCTGTTTCGATGTTATAATCGTACATCAATCTTAAAATTGATCTTCCACCCATTGAATGACCCATCAGAATTATGTTTTCATAGTCAATATTTGAAAGAGTGTGAAGATAAGTAAGTGCATCATCTATTTCTTTTGGAATTTCATCTGTTTTAGCATTATCGAACCCTATCTTTTCATATGATGCTCCTTGACCGGAATAATCGAATGTCATTACTGAGATATCATTTGCTAAAAAGACATTGGCCATAACTTTCCATTTTGCTCGATCACAAGAATATCCTGGATAAATAAGACGGGCGTATTTTGCATCATTCTTTTCAAAATAAGAACCTTTTAAAGTGACCTTATTCTCTTTGTAAGTTGATTCAAATGAAATACATCTCTCTTTGAATGTTGAGTAAGTGCTGAATATTGCAAAGAATAAACTCAGAAAGATACTTGTTAAACCAATTGATAGTAAGGTTGTTTTCTTTTTTTGTTTTCTTTATTGTATGATTTTTCTTATCAATATTAAAGAAAAAATTTAAAGTTGGATAAATAAAATTACACATTAAAAGGGCTCATTAAGAGCCCTTGAGTTTCTTATTTAATCTTTTTGATTTCAGTATCTAAGGTATCGATGTTGTAGAAGTTTTCATAGGCGATTTCATAATCGACAGCAGCACCATCATCGACATTTAATCCATCAGATCTGATTATGGAATAAGTTGATGACATATTCCAACTAGTACCATCAACTGCAATACCTGGAAGAACAGCGCAATCTCCACCACCAGATTTTTGACCGATGATCTTTGCATAGCCTTTTTCTTTAGCGATGGCTGGGAAGGCATTACCGCAAGAGAATGAGAAATTAGAGGTTAAAACATAGAAATTGTATTTTCCACTGTAAGAATCATTATCTGTGAAATCACCATCTAAATCGTTATCGACATCAACAGCTTCATTAAGAATGGCTCCTGTTTTAGTATTCTTAACTCTAATTTCAACTGGATCATCAGTTAAGAAAGATAAGGCTTCTCCTAATGCAATAGATGCACCACCACCATTTAAACTGAGATCGATGATAACATTTTTAACTGTTGTGTTTTCGCTGATGTTTTTAAATGCGTGATAGAAGATTGAGAAAGTGCTAGCGTTATCTTCATCGATGTTTTCAAGAGTTAATGCTTGATGCATTGTGAATGACATCAAATGGATGACTGCAGTTTCATTGTTGGTTGAATATTCGACAACTGGTGGCATATTGTCTTTGATCATGTTACCTAAGGTAGTATAGGTTATCAACATATTCTTTAAACGTTCATCAGCAGTGATGATGCCTTTTGATAATTCTAAATCAGTTTCATAAGAATATGTGCTTGTAAAACCGCGATGTGTAAATCCAGTATGTCCGCCATCATGGAAGACTTGATTGATGAGGTCAGCGACGGCTTGATTAGCGATATCAGAATCAGTGGATAAAAGTTTTTCTTTAAAACCTAATTCTTGAAGTTTAGTATCTAAATTATCGATTCCTAATCTTGAGAAATGGCCGTTGAAGTTTTCCATTTCGAAAAGGAAACTATTGTAGAAATAATTTGCGTAGGTTGTAGTACGTGTTTTATTTGTGAATGCACTACCACTAGCAATTTTAGTACCATATTCTGTCAATGTTTTGTTCTTTGAATCAAGGACAAGTTGGTCATTGCAAAGATAATAATCATCACCATTGAAAATAAAACGAGTGAAAATAGGATTGAAAGTTATAGCTTCAACGATTGTAAATGGAACATAAGTCTTATTGTCATAATTGACTAAGTTCATATTATAGCGACTTAAATCATAGGTGACAGTAGTTCCTTGAGTATAGGTAGTTTTATTTTCATTCAATTTGACTAAAGTATTCTTTTCCCCAGAAAAGAAACCGACGCTAGTTTTAGTGGAATCTGTGTAATTTGTGAATTGATCTAAGTCAGTTGAACTGATAGTATTTTTAGCAGTATCAAAAACCAAGGTTGCATTTGAGAAGGTATTTTTGACAGTTGATGCTTCGATTGTATAGAAACTTGCGTTTTCAGCAATTGCTGTTGAAAAGAAATTGACATAAAAATCATTCAATTCAACATATGGGACATCAGCAACTTCAGTGAAGAATGTTGTTGGAAGAGTGATTGATTTTTCATTACCGGCATGAATTTTAGAAGATTCTAATTTCTTTGAAACATGATATTCGACAACAGGTTTTGTAGATGTGCTTGTCTTCGAACTATCAACTACAGATGTGCTAGTCTTAGAAACTGAATTACTTGGATTGTTGTTGCAAGAGGCGAGGAGACATACTAAAAAACAAATGTTTAAAATTTTCTTTTTCATGTTTGAAATATCCTTTTTAGTCAAGCAATTATACTTGAATTGTCTTCAATTTAAAAGCAATTTTCTAAATTTTGTATAGTAAATACAAAATATTTACAAAATCTTTAAGTTTTATGTTGTTTTTTATTTAAATTTTTTAAAACTTTTTTTAAAATATTAGAGATTTAATGAGGAGAATTTTCTATGAATGACATTTTAATTTCTGAGATTATGGATGATATGATTGATTATTCGACTGGAAATCTTCACGATATCGCTCATTTTATGAAGGTATATAATTTTGCTAGAAACATCGGCTTACAAGAAGGTTTAGTTGATAACCTTCAAGAGACAGTTGAAATTACAGCAATCCTTCATGATATCGCCTGTCCTTTATGTAGAATCAAATACGGAAATACAAATGGAAAACATCAAGAAGAAGAGAGTGAAGTTCTTGTTAGAGATTTTTTAAAGAAATATCCACTTTCTGAAGAGATGAAAAATAGAATCAATTATATTGTTTGTCATCATCATACTTATACAAATGTTGATGGTCTTGATTATCAAGTTCTTCTTGAAGCTGATTTTCTTGTCAATGCCGATGAGAGCAAGATGTCAGTTGAAATGATAAATAATGCAAAGAATCAATTCTTTAAAACAAAAACAGGAATAAAGTTATTAGATAGTATGTATTTATCAAAAAGATGATATTTTTGTATCAAGCAGTTCTCACTTTCGGTAATTTTTTAGTTTGAAAATACATCAAGATAGAACCTACTAAATCAAGAGAGAAGAAAAACATAAAAATAGAAGCGACAACATTCAATATTGAGAAAGAAATCTCTTTTGATAATATTCCTCTGATGTAGGAAATAGCTTGGGGAAGGCTTGTTGAGAACATGAATGAATAAGTCATCAAGATTGCAAAGAACAAGAATATTGGAGCTGTGAAGATGAGAAATGGATTCAAAGTTCCGATGAATAACATAGCACAAATCAAGAAATTAAAGACATACCAGGGAATTTGAATTATCTTGCAAATCATTGTAAGTTTACTCATATCTTGTCTAGGTTTTAAAGTAGAAACAAAAGCGAAGACAACGTTTATCAAACAGATTAATAATCCTAAGGCAAAACCAGCGATAAAAATATAGCCTAAAATTATTCCGATTCTATCCTCTAATTCTTTTTCGACATGTAAATTAGCAAGGATAAAGATTCCTAACACAGGTAACTGAAGTACGTACATGAATATTGTCTGAAGTATAACTAATGTTTTATTAATTGTCATATTTCACCTTTTTGTTTAATATCTTTCTTTTGATATTATATATAATCACTTGAGTGAAATAAAGATATATTTTTAGTTTTGTAAAGTTTTTTTAAAACGTTGATAAAAACTGATTATAATTCTATTTTATAAACATTTAAAAAACAGCCTCGGATGAGGCTATTTTAAATTGCTAAAATTAAGATAATAGATATTTGATATCATCATCACTCAGTGATGAAGCTCCGCCATTTCCTTCGACAATTTCGTTATACAAATCTTTCTTTTGATTTTGTAAATCCAAGACTTTCTCTTCTACAGTGTCTTTCATGATAAGTCTTAAAATTGTGACAGGATGTGTTTGTCCGATTCTATGTACACGGTCACTCGCTTGATTTTCAACCTGTGGATTCCACCAAGGATCGAGATGAATGACAGTATCAGCTCCGATGAGATTAAGACCGACGCCACCTGCTTTTAAAGATACTAATAATATTTTGATATCATCTTTAGTGTTGAAATCTTCAGCTAGACTCATACGTTCTTTTCCACTTGTTTCACCAGTTATCACACCGACTTTGATATCTTCATCTACTAATAAGTTTTCTAAATCTAATAATGCGGTTTTAAATGATGAAAACACAATCGCTTTATGTCCGTTTGAAATAGTTTCTATCAACAAGTCTTTTGCGTATAACAACTTTGTTGATTTATCAAAGTTTTCTAAAAATGATGCAGGGTCGACGCACAATTGTCTAAGTCTTGTCAAACTTGCAAAAATAGAGATTTTACTTTCACCTTGAGTTGCTCTTGCTTTTTCTAAATATGCAAGATACATCATTCTTTCACTCTCACTCATGGTGATGATGACATTATTTTCGCTCTTGCTTGGAAGGTCTTTTAAGACATCTTGTTTTCTTCTTCTGAGCATGAATGGTTTTAATAATAATGCAAGTCTTTTATTTGAATCATCATCAGAAATGAGTTCTTCAAATTCTTTTTCATCACCTAAATATCCTGGCATTAAGAAATCGAAGATTGACCATAAGTCGAATGGTGAATTTTCAAGTGGAGTACCAGTCAAGGCAATTCTATTTTTAGCTTTTAATGAGAGAAGAGATTGGTGACGTTTAGATACTGAGTTTTTGATTGATTGCGCTTCATCAAGGATGATAGTTGAAAATTCAATTTGAGAGAATAGTTCTTCATCTCTTCTGAAGGTATCATAAGATACACAGTACAATACTTTTTTATTTTTATCGATTTTCTTGATGATTTTTTCTCTTTCTTCTTTGTTTGTATCGATGACAACACATTTCATTTGAGAAAATTTATGAATTTCGCTTTCCCAATTGTAAAGAACAGCTTTTGGTGTGATTATCAATACTGGCATCTTTTCTTCTAAGGCGTTGATATAGGAAATTGTTTCTAGGGTTTTTCCTAAGCCCATTTCATCGGCTAAAATTCCTCCGAAGGAATAATCGTGCAATGAAAGAAGATATTTAACACCTTCAAGTTGATATGGTCTTAAGATATCCTTTGTCTTTTTATAGAGATTTACATCTCTATCTTTGTAATTCTTTATCTTGGACAAAACAGTTTTACAATTATCATCTTCATCTAGTTTGATTCCTAAATTATCTAAAGAGAACAATTTATATAGTGGAACATTATCACTTTGCAATTTATCATCTTTAAAGATAGTTCCTGCTTCTTTTAATTGTTCGCCTTTTAAGAACATGAATCCATCTTTTAATAGGTAATACTTTTTCTTTTGATGATAAGCTTTTAATATTCCTTCTAATTCTTCTTTGGAATAATCATTGCTATCTAAGGTCAATGAGAGATAATCACCGTTTCTTTTCATACTGAGATGGAAGGAAGTTGGATGAGAAATTATCTTATTCGGTTTTAATCTTTCATCACAGTAGAAAGAGACAAGGTTTAATAATGGATTTAGGTCTTTTTCTAAGAATGAAACGATATCATCTCCTTTTTTGATAGTTCCGTTTTCAATTCCTCCAAGCGATGATAATAATGATAAATAAGCAGTTTTCATCGATTGACCTAATATCGATTTGACTTCTTTGACTTCTTCACCATTTTCTAAATATAATGTCTTAAAACGTAAACCGTGTTCTTCATCGATGGAGAGATATAAGGCAATTTCGAATGGTTTCTTTTCTTCTCTTTTCTCACTAGTTTTCTTCTTTAAAGAAGCTGATAATTTTGGAAGAAGCTTTTCAGTGAATAAATCTTGAATGTAATTGAAATCTTCAATTCCTTTTTCATTGAAATAGATATAGGATTGCTTGAGTTCGTTATTTGGGAATGGATAATAATAAATCCAGTTATTTGCATAATTAAAATAGAAGACACCATTTTTGCTGATGAATGTTTTCCTATCGTCTTCACTTACTTGTTCAGGAGTGAAGTGCGGTATTCCTTTCTCATCAAGATAAAAAGAAACTGATTCTTTTTCAGTTATCTTTATTCTTTTTCCATTTAATTCAAATGGTTCATCTAATAGCACATCAAAGATAGGTAAGGCTTTTTCAACTTCGACTGAATGAGAACTTACTTTTGATTTTTTAGTGAATTCTGTAGCATTTGAAAGAAGTGGTAAAACACGGTCATAAGGAGAGATAAAACTCATCGGTTCTAAGGTTATCTTCCTTTTTGTAGATAAGGAAAATTCCTCTCTTTGTTTAAAACCGGTTAAAAATTTATATAAGTCTTTGATCTCATAATTTTTCTTATCATCTATCAAGGTGATTGAAAATGATATTTCATCAGGGAATGAGTCTATTGAAGTAAAAGATAGCATAACAGATAATTTATCGGTATGACAAGTTTCTTCTTTTGTATCTTTTACTTTATCAATTCTATTGATAAAATCTAAAAATGCTTTTCTATCTTCTATCTTTTTAACTGCTTGTTCGCTTGAAAGGCCTGTGACTAATTCATTTACTGAATAAACTTCAGTATATATCTTTTTTAATTGTTCTTCGGATAGTTTTTCTTCGACTTCATATAGATATGTAAGCAAAGGATTTGTCATATCATCAGTGGCAGTTTTTATTTCTCCGTATTCATTTACAGAAAATGCTAAATACGGTTCTGCTAGATGCAAATAACAATCTTTAAGATCTTTACATATAGCTGTATAAGAGATAGTTTTAATACTCACATCATAAAAATAAAAAATATTATATTTATTTGAAGTCAAATAATCATATGTTTGTTTTGCGTAGTTATTTGTATAGTAGTATGCTTCTCCCCTTATCTTACTTGAGATTTTATCTAAATACATTTACTTGACCTCCGGATATTGATACATATTCTTTATCTTCTTTCCTTGTTTTGTATATGCTAATGATTTAGCGATGGCAAAATAAGGATTTCCTAATAATGAATCGAATTCTGGAGAGAAGAAGTATCTTGTCGCATTTTTATCTTGATATCCGACTAATCCAATTGCAAATTCATATTTTTCTTTAAGTCTTCCGTAATTCATTTCACTTCTTATATCCATTCTGAAATCTTTACAATCATAATCATCTAGTTTTTTTAAATTATTTAAATAACTATAAGCATAGGATAATAAGTTAATTTCTTTTTTATATGAATAATAACCGTATTCAGATAGTTTATTGCAAGTCATAATTTGTTGGCTTAATTTTTCATTTTCACAGCAAATCGGAAGAGTGTAATTTACTAGTTCTTTATCATCTTTTTTATCGTTGATATAGATATCAAGGATATCATCATCAGTTAAAAAGACTCTGAGGGAATAATAATCTTTTGTTGATTTTATGTATTTGATCAACTTTTTAGCTAAGCTTGGTATTTTGTCTTTATATCCATTCAAATCTAGATATCTTAAATAAATCATTACTGAGAAACCATTGTTACCTAATTCTTTTTTAATATAATCGATGTTATCAGTTAAGTAATAATATAAAAGATCAGATCTTTTATAGGTCATAAGACAATCGAGTAGTTCATCAGGATTAATACCTATACCTTTATATTCATTTAAGACGAATCTTATATTTTCGTTATCTGAGGAGATCTTTTGATATTTTAATAAGGTATCCTTTAAATCTTTTCTATGAGTAGTTAGGGCATAATTGATAGCTAAATTGATATTTTCTGAAACATTTCTAGTGTATGATCTAAATACATAGAGATCTGCTTTATATAAGTTTAAGTAAAATTCAGTTTTTAATTCTTGAGATACTGAACAATGTTTATCGAAAATACTGAGTAAATCAGCATAGGATGAACTGATGAAATCTGATGCAAAGTGTAAAAATGGAATGATTTTTTTAATATATATTTCCATGTTTTTTTGATTTAACTTTGAAATTTCGTAAATCAAACAAATGCAATATAAACCGATATATTCTGGATTTTTGGCTGTTTCAATATCTGCGATGATTTCATCGATATATTTTATATTTTGCTTTCCAGTTAAATATCTTAAACTGGAAGATGCATATTGGATACCAGTTTTAGTGATTGCCAGTTCTGCTTCACGTTCCATATTTAAAGACTTTAAATCTTCACCATTTTTACTGGCGTAAATATATCTTTTTGAATCATAGTAATAATAATCTTTTTTATAAACAATTACTTGAATTCCGTTTTTACTTTTTAGTTCAACACAAAGATTATTATGTCTTAAAATTGTAAAATTAGTGCTTGCATTCATTGAGTAACACTCCTTAATTTCTATGAAATTATAACATATATGTATTATCAACTTATGATTTATATGAGCAATAAATAAAAAACTCTCAATTCAATATTTGAGTATCAAATTTGAGAGTTTAATTTTAAAGTTTATTTTCTTTTTATTAATGAGAAGATGTCATGCATATTTTCTTCATCGACACCTTTTTTGAATTTTAATTTTCCTAATTCATTTTTTTCTAATTTATCGATATAGTAATACAAGAATCCAATAGCGATTAAAGCTACTAAGATACTTGCTAATAAACTGATCAAGAATACATATGAAGAAGATTTATCGACATTTGTGAATCCATAAGGGTAGTAATAATCCCAAAGGTTTTCTTTGATTTTACCTCCTTCCATATTTCTTTTGATTGTAAAACGAGTGATGACAACAATCCAATAAAGAAGTGGAAGAACAACACCTAAGAATGGATATGATAATCTATAGGTTCTTTTTCTATCGAATAAAAGAGAATCAAGAACGACTAAGATTGGCATTAGGAAATGATGGAGGACACTTGAAAAAGTCCAGTAACCAGATGTCCATATTTTGTCTGGTAAGACAAAAGCTGCGACAACAAAGGTAGCAATGATCATAATGTTAGAACAGTATTTAAGAAGTGGTAAGTATGTATTATTTCCTTCTTTTTTGCCTTTGAAAAATTGAGCGATTGTCGAGAATAAACTTGCAAAAATAGTGACTTCAGCAAGGAAATTAGACCAGTGAGTGTAATACAAAAATGGAGAAATATTACCACCATCTGATGCTTTGTTTAAAATTGTAAAGCTAGTGATAAGAGAAATTATCGCTATCACGGATAAAACGGAACGGAAAATTAGTTGGGCTAAGAGATTGTTTCTTAATTTCATTATAGATGACCTTTCTTTGAACAAGAGAAAATTATAAAATTAAAAAATATCAAATCAATAGTTTTTGTTTTTAATTAAAATTTGAGTTGCATAAAAATAAGCTGTTGTTTATAAATATTTACGAGGATATTTATATGGTATATAAACGTACAAAAGCTTATGGATTCTTATTTTTATTCATCGGAATATCTTTTGTCCCTGTTTTTATATGGGAATTTATCAGTTTGCTGAGTTCTAAAAATAAACCTGAACTATTGTTAGTTGTAGCTGCCGTTTTAACTTTTGGAATATCTCTTGTTTGTTTTATATATTCAATTCTTGATTTTATAAAGAAAAAAGATGCTATAACTATCAAAGATAAAGAAGTCGTTTTAAAAACATATAAAGAATATGTGATTTCATTTGATCAAATCAAAGATATAAAATATCATAAAAATCATGTAAATAATGATGGCCTTTTGTTTGCAGCAATCATTGGGACGGCTGATACCGGATATATTGTGTTCACATTAAATGATGGTAAGAAGCTATATGTAAAGGATGTTATGAATGTTTCAGAGGTGTGTACGGCTTTAAGAGAATTGATATTGAGTTCAAAATAGTTAAATTCTAATAATGGTTTAATATAAATAATTAGAATTATCTTAAAAATATATTATTATTATTATTATATCTTATATTTTGTCATAAAGTTGTTAAGTATAATTTCTATACTTAAAAATTATTGATTTTAAAATTACTTTGTCTTTATTTGTTCTTTCTATGTTTGCAGGACTTGGACTTTCTAGTTGTGTTGATAATACCAATTCTTCAAATCCAAATGCAAGTGATACGACTGCTGAAGATTCGTAATTCAAAGGATTGTATTTCATAATTTCAGACAAGATGAAAAAGAAAAGGATACCTCCTATAAATCAGAAGATATCCTTGAAGAATTTGTTTTTGATTAGTTGTTTTTGAGTAACATCAAAGCATTTAAGATTAAACAATATGATGTCAAAGCTCCAACACCACCAGGAACTGGAGTATATGCTTTTAATTGTTTTTCTTTTGGTATGAATCCTAAATCACCGCCATTGGGATTGAAACCACAATCGATGACTGTATGTTCCTTGATGAAATATCGTTCAGGTATTAGATTTGATTTTCCTGAACATAAGAAAATATAATCAGATTCAGTAGCTTCAACAGCTAGAAGACAAGGGTCGATTTTTGAATGAGCTAAAACAGCAAGTCCATCATATTTGTTTACTAGTTGAAACACTGGAAGTCCAACTGTATTGCTTCTTCCGATGATAAGACATCTCTTACCTTTGAGATTGATATTATAACTATCTAAAATAATTTTGACGCTTTTTGCAGTAGCAGGAAGATAATCAATATCTCCACTGTATAACTTACCTCTATTGATATCACTCATCATATCAGGGTCATAATTTGCAGGAATCAATTTGATGAATTCTTCTTCGTAATCGACTAATAGAGGTCTAGCAAGAATGACCATCTTATCTTTTATTTGTTTTTGGAATTCATTTAAATTGTCTTCTTTTGATTTATTTTTATCGATGAATCCTTCAGTGTAAGGGATTGAAAGAGAAGCCAATAATTTTTTAATACCTTTCAGATAATAATAAGAAGGTTTATTCTCTTCATTTGAATATAAATAGAATGATAATTTTTTTAAATCGTTGTCTTTTAATATTTCTTCTTTGACTTTTTCTTTTAAATCTTTTCCTGATAATATTTGCATCAATGTTGTGTTCCTTTCATATTCTTACAAGATGGTATTTTTGGAAGTCCGGGCATTGTGAAGATGTCACCTGTTAATGGTACGATGAATCTTGCACCTGTGAATAATCTTATTGATTTGACATGGATTTTAAATCCTTTAGGTACATTTATTAGATGGGGATCATCGCTTAACGATGTAGGGACTTTAGACATACAGACTGGGAAATTAGAATAACCATTCTTTTCTATTTCTTTAATTTGTTTTTCAGCAATATCAGAGTATTTAACACCATCTGCACCATAGATTTTTTTAGAGATTGTTTCTATTTTCTCTTTGATTGACATAGTATCATCAACTATCGGTTTGAAGTTATCTTCTTTATTTTCATCCAATGCTTCAATGACTTTTTTAGCGATATCAATAGCGCCTTCTTTTCCATCTACATAACTTGTATTCAAGGCGTATTTGATACCTTTTGAATCTAAATGCTGACATAATGTATCAATTTCACTTTGATGGTCACTTGCAAATTTATTGATATTGATGACAACCGGAAGATTGTAGAGTTTGATATTGGATAGATGTTTTTCTAAATTTGCAATTCCGATTTTTAAAGCATCAGTATTCTCTTCATCCAGTTTGTCAAACGGGACATTACCGTGAAGCTTTAAAGCTCTGATTGTGACAACAAGAACTACAAGAGATGGGTGGGTCTTTAGGATTGGTGAAACGATATCTAAGTATTTTTCAGCACCTAAATCAGAACCGAAGCCAGCTTCTGTCACGACATAATCAGCTAGTTTTAATCCTAAATCAGTTGCGATAAGTGAATTTGTTCCATGAGCGATGTTTGCAAATGGACCACCATGAACAAGACTTGGTGTATGGTAATAACTTTGGACAAGATTTGGATATAGGGCATTGTGCATCAAATATACCATCGCATTTCTCAAATCTAAATTTTTGACAAAGACTGGTTTATCATCATAGGTATAAGCAACTAGAATATTTTCGACTCT
The DNA here is from genome assembly GCA_963653505.1 of uncultured Prevotellaceae bacterium. Taxonomy (GTDB): domain Bacteria; phylum Bacillota_I; class Bacilli_A; order RFN20; family CAG-288; genus Enterosoma. Next base: position 101,538 of record CAVJWL010000002.1, on the reverse strand, counting down.
ATTTAAGAAATCTTCTTCATCTCTTGCTAAACAAAAGATTGCCATGATTTCACTTGCTGCTGTAATAACAAATGATGATGAATGTTCTTTTATGTGTTTGGAATCATTTTTTGAAACCGTGATATCTCTTAAAGCACGATCATTCATATCCATACAGCGAGGGAAAAGTATTTTATCAGGATCAATATTTAAAGCCGAGTGTTGATATACTTCATTATCAACAACGCTTGCAATCAAATTGTTTAGTGATGTTATCGCATGGAAATCACCAGTGAAATGGAGATTGATATCATCGCTTGGAACAAGGATTGCTTTTCCACCTCCTGCACCTCCACCTTTCATTCCAAAGACAGGACCTAAAGAAGGCTCTCTTAAACAAGTGATGGCTTTTTTACCGATAGCTTGTAAACCATCTGCTAAGGAAATTGCTGTTGTTGTTTTTCCCTCCCCTGCTTTAGTTGGAGTTATCGCAGTACAAAGAATGATTTTTCCTTTTCTTTCTTTATCTTTTAAAGATTTATTGGTTATGATTTTAGCTTTATCATAACCATAAGGAATGATTTCTTCTTCTTTTAAATTGAGTTTTTCGACAACGCTTTTGATACTATATTCCATAAATCACCTCATTTTTTTAAACAATAAGATAAATAATAACTCGTCAGAGCTAATCCACTAGCATTAGGAACAGTTGAAATTGAACCGATGACTTTTGAATTCTTTTTACCTTTGATAGTTTGATCGATTGCAAAGACACATGGTATCCTATCAATTTCTTCTTGAGTGTGTCCTTTGTTTAAAAGAGCAATGACAAACTTTTTACTTAGAGGATCAAAGGCATCCTTTAAATACCCTTGTTTCAATTTTGTGGAATTAGCATGGAATCCCATTCCCATACTTGTGAAATATAAAGAATTGTCTTTCTTTGCTTTTTCATAAAGCAAGACTTTAGCTTCACAATCATCGATACAATCGAATATCACATCATATTTTTTATTTGAAATAGTAATTGTATCCTCGATTCTATAATTGAGAACTTCAACATTTATCAATGGATTTATATTGAGTCCTTTTTCTTTGGTAATTTCAGCCTTACTTTTTCCAATATCTTTGACCTCATATAAACATTGGCGGTTCAAGTTTGATGGATCGACTATATCTCCATCTTGGATTGTGATATCATTTATTCCAAGTCTTATTAAGGAAGTGAAACAAGCACCACCAACACCACCAAGACCGACTAAATAAACAGAATCAGTTTGCATTTTATTCATAACATCCGGCTTTAAAATGACTTTAGTTCTTGAGAACATCTGAATATTTGTTTCAATTATTTGCTTTATTTCATCTTTTGTTCCGTGATAAACATCTTTGAATTGATGAGAGATGAAGGTGCGTTGTTTTTTTGCGTATTGATGAGTGTGTATCTTGATGAGTTCTTTCATTTCATCTTCGGATTTATTTTCCTTTAATCCATCGATGATTTCTTTATATCCAATTGCTAAAAATGAATGGCATGTAAGGGGATATTTTTCAATCAAGTTTTTAACTTCTTCTAGGATTCCTTTTTTAAACATCAAATCAATTCTATCATCTATCTTTTTATTTCCTTCTTCTTTGTCGATATCGATGGCTAGAAATGTTGTTGGGTATAAAGGTTTTTCATCATTTTCGTTTAAGATTTGATTTCTATCATAGCCTTCATCTATTTGTTCTAAGGCTCTGATTAGACGTCTAGGATTTTTATTATCTATTTGATTGAAAATGTTTTCATTTTTATTTTTTAATTGATTTTGTAATTCTTCTAAAGACATTGTTCTATAAATGGAATCAGTATTGTCTTTTTCAGAAAAGACATAGTTAAAAAGAAGGGCTTTGATATAGAGAAATGTACCACCAACAACTAAAACATCTCTATTTTCAGAGAGATATTTTTCAAGGATTGGTCGCATAGTTCTTTGGAAAGTATAGACATCCATATCTATATCAGGTTCATATTCATCATAGAAATGATAATTAATATTTCCAACTTCTTCTCTTGTGGGCTTATCAGTTCCTATTTGCATCATTTTATAACACTGATAGGCATCGGCTGAGATGATTGGAAGGTCGTATTTCTTAGCTATTTCAATGGCCGTAGAGGTCTTTCCTGATGCTGTTTGTCCTAGAATTACATAGATCATTAAAAACCACTCCTTCTAAATATTTTTTCAATATCAGCTTTAGTCATTTTGATCAAAGTCGGTCTTCCATGAGGACAGTTTGCTGGATTTTTGCATTTTGCTAAATCAGAAAGTAAGGTCTCCATTTCAACAAGTGATAAATGATGATTGGCTTTGATAGATTTTTTGCAAGCGATATTTGCGATGTTGAGTCTCAATAAATCAACAGTATCTATTTTTACATCATTCAAAATGGAGGTGACCATATCACGAATGATATCTTCGTCATCCATGTTTTGTAAAAAAGAAGGAATTTCAGTAACTTTGATTGTCTTATCTCCGAATTCTTCGGTGATAATATTCAAATCAAGAAGTCTCTTCTTGTGTTCATCATCATAATTTTGTCTTTCTTTGAATGATAGATCCAATGTTATCGGAATCAGTGGTACTATTCTTGTTTTAACACTTGAAAATAAAGCTTCAGTTTTTTCAAAGTTGATTCTTTCGGCTGCTGCATGTTGGTCAATCAAATAGAAACAGTCATTAGAATCACAGATGATATAGGTGTCTAATACTTGACCGATTGGATGCATTTCTGGAAGTTTATTTGAATATGATTCAGTTTCAAAAATATTAGAATAATCTAATCTTTGTTCTTCTTTTTTTTCGTCAGATTCATTTATAGGCTCACGAATGATTGTGTCGATTTCACCTTGTTTTATCGGACTTTCAAAATAAGAACGATCAAATGAGCTTTCAGTTGGTTTTATTGAAATAGGTTCAGTTTTTATAGGTCTTGATGAATAACTAGGTTCAAAAGGAATAGAATCTTGAAGATAGATTTTCTCATGATTTTTAATATAAGGGTCAGAGTTAAATTCTTCGATTTTCTTTTCTTCTTCCTTTTTCAAATCATCAACTTCAAATACTTCATCGATTTTTAAATCTTTTTGTGCCTTTTCATCTTCGCTTGCAGAATAGATAGGTCTTTGATATTTCAATGTTTCGATGATAGTATTCCTGATGCTTCTTGCCATTTCATCTTCCATTGAAATACGAACTTCTTTCTTGGTTGGATGAACGTTAACATCGATCAATGATGGATCAACATTTAAATAAATAACTGTGAATGGATATTTTAATGGTGGAAGATAATCTCTATAAGCATCCTCAAGGGCTTTATTAAGTTTGTAATCATATATATAACGATGATTCAAAAAGAACATCATATTAAATCTACGTGAAAAGTTGACTTCTGGTTTAGAAGTATATCCAGTAAATGAAAATGAGATATCTTCTTTTTGAATCGGATATAATGCCTTTGCTCTATCATTTCCGTAGATTTTTTGGATTGTTTCTAATAAATCGTTTCTTCCAGATGTATTCATCACTTCCTTGCCATCGATTGCAAGAGTGAAACAAATATTTGGAAATCCTAAAGCAAGATGTTCCATCATTTCGATAATAGCGCTGACTTCGGTTTGATTTGATTTTAAATATTTCAAACGTGCAGGAGTATTGAAGAATAAATTGCTGACTTCAAAAATTGTTCCTTTTCTTGTAGGAGCATTTTCAACTATAAGTTCTTTGTCTGGAGAAGAAGTGATTCTTGTTCCTTCATTCTCACCAGTTGAGGTGATGAGCGTGACTTTGGAAACGGCAGCAATGGAAGGAATAGCCTCACCTCTAAAGCCAAGAGTATGGATTCTTGCAAGATCAAATTCGGTTTTAATTTTGCTAGAGGCATGTCTTAAAAAGCACATCTTAGCATCTTCTTTATCCATACCTATTCCGTCATCTTTGACAAGAATTTTACCTTTACCCGCATCTGTCACTCCGACATAGATGTTTTTAGCATCAGCATCGATTGAATTTTCGACTAATTCTTTGATGACAGAAGCCGGTCTTTCGATGACTTCACCAGCAGCTATCAAGTTTGCTAGCTCTGGTTTCATTAAAAGAATCTTTGACATTATTTAATCCTCTTTTTTAAATTGATCAAGTAATTTAGAGCATCTAGTGGAGATAATGTCATTGGATCTAAGGCTTTCAATTCTTCTTTTATCTCATCTTTTTTCTCTACGACAGGTTTTATTTCTTTGATTTGGGATTCATGAATTTTACTTTGATTTTCAAGCGATTGTAAAAGTTCGTTTGCTCTATTTATGATATCATCTGGTAGTCCAGCAAGTTTTGCAACATTGACACCGTAACTTCTGTCCATGCTTCCTTCTTTCATCTTGTATAAGAAAGTGACTTCGCCATCTTCCTCTTTGACTTCACAGTGAATATTTTTAACTTGAGCTATTTTTTCACTGAGTTTAGTTATTTCATGATAGTGAGTTGAGAATAAAGTTTTGCAATGAACGTGTTTGACGATATATTCGATGATACTTTGAGCGATTGCCATACCATCAAATGTTGCTGTACCTCTTCCGATTTCATCGAATAAGAAAAGAGAATTGCTATTTGCTTTTGATAATGCCTCGGCTACCTCACTCATTTCAGTCATGAATGTTGATTGACCTTTGATGAGGTTATCACTTGCTCCGATTCTTGTGAATAATGATTCAAAAACTGGAATTGAACATTCTTTTGCTGGAACAAAAGAACCGATTTGAGACATCAAAACGATGAGACCGAATTCTTTCATATAAGTGGATTTACCACCCATATTTGGTCCTGTTATAACCAGTACATCAGTATCTTTATCCATATGAAAATCGTTGCTTACAAAAACGGTATCAGGACTTGCTTTTTCGATGATTGGATGTCTTGCTTCAATGACATTGATGGTTTTTTCGTGATTGAAACTAGGACGGATATAATTGTTTTCACTTGCGACATAGGCAAGGGTTAAATAATAATCCAACTTAGCCAAAGCATTTGAAGTGGTTTGAATTGAATCAGTGAATTGTGATATATATTTTCTCAATTCTTTGAATAATTTATATTCGAGTGATTTTCTTTCATCTCCCGCTCTTAAGATTCTGCTTTCATGATCTTTTAATTCTTCAGTAATATATCTTTCACCTGTTTTGATAGTCTGTTTTCTTATGTATCCATATTCAGGTTTTACTTGACTTAATTGACCTTGTGATATTTCGATGAAATAACCAAAGACTGTGTTATATCCAACTTTTAAGGTGTGGATTCCAGTCTTTTCTTTTTCTCTAGCTTCAAAATTGTTGATCCAATCTTTTGCATCAGTTGTGAGGTCTATGAGTTCATCAAGCTTAGCGTCATATCCTTTTTTGAAAATTTCACCTTCAGTTATGGTGGTTGGACAATCTTCGCTGATAGCTTTGTCTAAAAGTGATGTCAATTCATCGTAATTTCCTAATTCTTTTTTGAGGTTTTCAAGAGGTAAATTAGAATTTATCAATTCCAAATCTTTTAAAACTTTTGGAATGATTTGAAGGGATTTTTTCAGTTGGAGAAGATCATGTCCGTTTGAGTTTTCGTATCCCATTCTCGCAATCAATCTTTCCATATCAAAACAGAAAGAGAGATCTTCTCTTAAATTTTCTCTTTCTAAATAATTGTTTACAAAACATTCAGTCAAATCTAATCTTTGATTGATATCTTCTTCGTTAGCACTTGGTTCTAAGATTTGATTCTTTAAATAACGAGATCCCATCGGTGTTTTGGTTTTATTGAGCAACCAATAAAGAGTTCCAAAATTTTTTCCATCTAGGGATTTGACAAGTTCCATATTGGCTTGAGCTGAATAATCTATCTTCATTCGTTTCATGCTCATCAAATTCTTGACAGGTTTGAAATAATCTAAAGGTCTTCTTTCCATCGAAGACAGATAATTATAAAGTCTAGCTGCACAATCTATTTGTCTTTCATCTTTGAGATTGTTGAATAGATGATCGATTTCAATCGATGTTGATGAATCATTAAAATATGAAACGACGATATTGCTATTTTTCTTGATGTATAATATCAAATTTGCGTCTAAAGAAGTTGGGACGATGACTTCTCTTGTATCAAGTGATAACAGTTGGTCGAGGATGTTTTCTTTTGTGTATTCTAAATTGATGCAACTCATTTCCCCTGTTGATAAATCTGCATAGGTGATGACTGCTAAATTAGAATAAACACCAATACTAGCGATGTAATTGTTATCGGTAGTTATCAAATCCAAATTAGCACCAGGAGTGATGATTTGGATGACATCTCTTTTAACAAGTTTTTTTGCTAGTTTTGGATCTTCGACTTGTTCGCAAATTCCGACTTTATATCCTCTGTCGACGAGTTTTTGACAGTAGCTTAAATAAGCGCGGTGAGGAATTCCACACATCGGGATGAATTGATTGTTTCCACAGGCTTTTTTTGTCAAAAATAATTGGAGTTCACGAGAGCAAACCTCGGCATCTTCCATAAACATCTCATAGAAATCACCTATTCTGAAAAATAAGATGACATCAGGATATTTTTTATGAACTTCTAAATATTGTTCGACCATCGGTGTAAAATTTTGAGTATCGTTAGATTTCTTTGTCATTTTTGTAAAATTTCCTAAAAAATATTATATCATTTAATATTTATTTTATCGTCAGATAATTGTTTATTTGTTATGTAAAAACCTCATAGAAATCTCTATGAGGTAAATCTTTATAAAATAGAATTCAAAGGTTCTAATAAAGCTAAAAGTTCACTTTTACACGCTTTATAATTTGAAACTAATTCGGAATTGTTATATTCATCTAAATAGGCTTTAGCTTTTTTGATAGCTTCTTGTTTTTCTTCGTTTTTTAAAAACTTTAAAGATTTTTTTATATCTTCTTCATTTTTTAATAAGTCTTGAAGATGTTTATCCTCGTGAATTGCTTCTTTTAAAGAGATATAACGATTATAAAGTGGTAATGATTTAAAAGAATCTATAAGAGAATCGACTTCTTTAAGAAGTTCTTCTTTCTCACTCATCGATAAGTTCTCCTAAAAGAGAAAAGGTATGTGATTCTGTGATTTTAACTTTTCTTATCGTTCCGATAAGTGATTCATCACCTTTGACATGAACTAATTTTCCGTGTTCTTCATATCCGGTTATCATTTCTGAATTCTTTTTAGAAACGGATTCGAAGAGAACTTTCACTTCTTGATTTAAGAAAGTGTTTGAACGAGCTTCGGTCAAATCGTCGCAGGTCTTTTTGAGTTTATCAAAACGGGCGTGAATGACTTCATCGGTCAAATCGTTTTTCATGTGATAGGCTGGAGTGCCTGGACGCGGTGAGAAGATGAATGTATAGGCTGCATCATATTTGACTTCTTCAACTAATGATAAGGTTTCTAAGAAGTCTTCATCTGTTTCGCCAGGGAAACCGACGATGATATCTGTGGTAATGAAAATATCTGAAATTGCTTCTCTTAGTTCTTTGATGATTTCAAGATATTGTTCTCTTGTATATCTTCGATTCATTCTCTTAAGTACGTGGTCACTTCCTGATTGGAGTGGCATATGAATACATGGCATGATGTTTTTATATTTTGCCATGATTTTGAAGACTTCAGGATTGAAATCGCTAGGATATGGGGTGACAAATCTAACCCTTTCAATACCAGTTTGGGCTACTTTTTCTAAAAGGGCAGCGAAAGCGTATTTGTCATTGAAATCCTTGCCATAAGCATCGACATTTTGACCTAACAATGTCACTTGTTTATAGCCTTCTTCTTTTAAACATCTGACTTCATCTAAGATATCTTCTTCTTTTCTACTTCTTTCTTTTCCTCTTGTATATGGAACGATGCAATAGGTGCAGAATTTATCGCAGCCATACATGATATTGACAAAAGCGGTGACTTTAGAAGCCCGAGCTTTTTGCTCGGCTTTTGTATCTTCAACAATTTGATTTGAATTTGCTTTTACATCGACAATTAAAACATTATTTTTAATACTATCTTCTAAAAGAGAATAGAAAGCTGAAATGTTGTGGGTACCAAAGATCAATGATATGAATGGAAAATGTTCAAGTACGTATTTGACAGGAACTTCTTCTTGCATGACACATCCGCAGATGGCAATGACAGTTCCATTATTCTTTTCGTATCTTTTCTTTGCAGCTCCAAGTTCTCCATATAGGTGATTCTCAGCATTTTCTCTGACAGCACAGGTATTGAAAAGGATGAAATCAGCTTCTGAAAAATCATCGCTTTCTTTCATTCCAAGTGATAATAAATAGCCGCGGATTATTTCGGAATCACGAACATTGGCTTGGCAACCATAGGTACGAATAACAAAAATCTTTCCCTGCCCCCAAGAGGTAAGGAAAGATGTAGGCTTTAAATCAGCCTTTTTGTATTCGACACTGATGTTCGAATTCCTTTTGGCGGCATCCCTTAAATTAGGGAGAGAAACCAAACGGACTTTTTTCATACTGGTAACTTTTATTCAGCGTGAGGTGGAACAATAGAAGAGACAGCAGTTTCTTCATTGTATTCAGCCTTTAAAACGTGAAGAGTGATAGTTGTGACTTCTCTTGTTTCATCACCTTTGTCAGAGAAGTTTTGTAAGACAAATTCAGGTTGAATATAAAGATCACATCTATTTGGATCATCTTTTAAGAATCTTCTTGCGACAATGCAAGCTTTTAAGGCTTGATTCAAAGCAGAAGCTCCAACTAAAGAAATGTTGACCTTACCTTCATTGCGGATATTACCAGCAATTGCGCCAGCTAATTTTTGGATTTGAGTGTTGCCACTAGCTTTTAATGTAGTCATAATAGTTTTCCTTCTTTCCACTAATTATATTATATTATTGTCTAAAACTTTTCAAGAAAAAACAAATCTTAAAAGAAAAAAAGGCTTCTTCATTCAAAAGCCTTTTTGAGAGTTTAACAATCTATTTTTTGATTTACTAATTCGAATTTAATTACTTTATTTGTCGTTTTATCGATGGTCAAAATCACACCATTGATAAGACATGTGCCTGTTCTATTGACTTCTAATTTCCCGGGCATTCCAGTGATAGTTCTATAAATAGCACCTTCTTTATCATCACCAAGACAGGAATCGTATTCACCATTCATGCCAGCATCGGTTAAAAAGAATGTACCTTTTGACAATAGTTTTGCGTCATTTGTTTGAACATGAGTGTGAGTTCCACAAACTGCTGTAACTCTTCCATCTACATATTCACCGAAAATTCTTTTTTCAGCGGTGGCTTCAGCGTGAAAATCAACAAAATGAATACAATTTTCATCTTTATATTTATTGTAGATTTCATCGAAATCATAGAATGGAGATGTCTGAGCCAAGTTAGCTAAATAGACTCTTCCTATCATATTTGTCACTCTGATTTTTGTCCCATCTTTGCTGGTGAATAAGTTGGTTCCAACACCAGGTGCCATCTTATCAAAGTTATATGGTCTAATTGCTTTTTCAAAGACATATTTTTCATCGAAGATATCTTTGCAATTGAAGAAATGATTTCCACTTGTGATACAATCGATTCCATAAGTCAATAATTCGTGATAATGAGAATAATTTAGCCCGTGACCATGAGTTGCATTTTCGCCATTAGCAATGACAAAATCGAATTTGTTATTTGCTAAATATTTTCTAACACCTTCTCTTCCAATAGGACCGACGATATCGCCAAGGAAGAGAATGGTGAACATATTGTTATTTTGCAATTTCAACAGCCCTCGTCTCACGGATGACACTGACTTTAATTTGACCTGGATATTGCATTTCGGATTCAATCTTTTCTCTGATTTGAACTGCTAATACCTTAGCATCTTCATCATTGACTTTTTCTGGGACAACCATAACTCTGACATCACGGCCAGATTGAAGGGCATAACTTGAAGAAACGCCATCAAAGCTCTTACAGATTTCTTCTAATTGTTCAAGTCTCTTGATGTAGGTTTCAAGAGTTTCACTTCTAGCACCTGGTCTAGCAGCCGAGAGAGTATCAGCAGCTGTTACAAGTTCGGAAATTAAATATTTCTTAGCAGTATCGCCGTGATGTGATTCAATAGCATTAACAACGACATCTGGTTCATTGAATTTCTTAGCTAATTGACTACCTAATTGAACATGGCTTCCTTCTTGTTCGGCATCGATTGATTTTCCGATATCGTGAAGAAGACCTGCGCGTTTTGCCATGATTGGATCAAGTCCTAATTCACTTGCCATAACGCTTGATAAATAAGCGACTTGGATGGAATGATCAAGAACATTTTGACCGAAGGATGTTCTATATTTCAAACGGCCAATATATGGATATAGACCGCTAGAGATACGTGGTAATCCGAGTTTAAAGACTGTTTGTTCGCCAATTCTTCTTAAAGAATCATCGAAATCATTTGATATTTTAGTGTATAAATCTTCAATTCTTCCTGGTTGAATTCTTCCGTCTTTGATAAGAGCTTCTAAGGTGAGCTTTGCTTTTTCTCTTCTTATTGGATCAAAGCACGAGACTGTGATAGTTTCTGGAGTATCATCGATGATGAGAGAAACGCCAAACATAGCTTCCATCGATTTGATATTTCTACCTTCTCTTCCTATGATTCTTCCTTTCATTTCGTCACTTGGGAGAGTAACTGAAGAAGTTGAACGTTCACTTGTGACTTCTTGAGCGTATTTTTCCATTGCAAATCCAAGTAAATTCTTGGCCTTATCTTCGACTTGAGATTGAGCTTCTTCTTCCATCTGTTCTTTATAGATGGCGATTCGTTTTGCTTCTTTTTCTTCGACTCTCTTCATGAGTTCGGCCTTAGCTTCATCTTCTGTCATGTTAGAAATTCTTTCGATTTCGGAAAGAACAGAATCTAACTTTTCTTGAAGGTTTTTATCTTTGGCGATGAGTGATTGTTGTTGACGTTCTAACTCATCTTTCTTTTTATCAATAGTTTCTTCTCTATTGATGATGGCATCTTCTCTTTTATCAAGAGAGGCTTCTCTTTGATCTAACTTTTGTTCGGATTGAACAATGGTAGATTTTCTCTCTTTGATATCTTTTTCAGCAGCTACTTTTAGTTCATCGACTGTTTGTTTACCTTCTTTTTTGGCATCAGCGAGGATCTTATCTGCATTTGCTTTGGCATCGGCGATGATTTGTTCGGCTTGTTTGGTTGCATTTTCTTTTTTCTTCTTTGGTATGTAGAGGAAGAAAAGAGATGCGATACCAGCACCAGCTATTGCGCAAAGTAAAGCAATAAGGATAATGATTGGTGTGCTCATTTTATTACCTTTCTTTCTGACACGATTAAAAATGTCCCCGTGTCTGGACAAAATGATACAGGAAAAAGATTGATTCCCATTGAATTTTCGTTCTATATGTAAAAGTACATCTTATTTTTGAGAATATTTAATCTTTATATATATCAAACATAGCCAAGCTATGCTAAATAATATTATAAGACAATATTTCAGCATTTAATAGTTTTATTTTATAGAAAAAAGGAAGAGTGAAACACTCTTCCTTGATATTCATTTTTATGATTTATATCTCTTTTGGCTCTTCTTGGTCTTCGCTTATATTAGAAGGAGTCAATTTAGTGCGAATTTGTTCTTCCAATTTTTCTTTTATCTCTAAGTTGTCATCTAACCAAAGATAGAGAGAATTAATACCTTGACCAACTCTTTCACCATTATATGAGAACCAAGAACCGCTCTTTTCAATAAAGCCGTAGTCAACTGCTAATTGAGCTAATTCATGGTCTTTAGAAATACCTTTTCCATAGATCAAATCGATCTTACAAGAACGATATGGCGGGGCAACCTTATTTTTGACAATTTTAACATTGACAGTGTTTCCTAAGATGTTCTCGCCTTGTTTCATGACTTCACCACGTCTTATTTCCATTCTAATTGTGGAATAGAATTTTAAAGCGCGACCTCCAGTTGTCGTCTCTGGATTCCCGTACATTACGCCAACTTTTTCTCTGAGTTGGTTGATGAAAATTACTGTACAACTTGATTTGGAAAGAATACCAGCGAGTTTTCTTAGGGCCTTAGACATCAATCTAGCTTGTAAACCGACTGAGTTATCTTCAAAACTTCCTTCTAATTCACTTTTTGGAACAAGGGCGGCAACGGAATCGACAATGATCAAATCGATGGCATTTGATTTTGCGAGCATATCGACAATTTCTAATGCTTGTTCTCCATAATCTGGTTGAGAAAGGATGAGTTCATTGATATTGACACCAAGTGTTTTTGCATAATCTGGATCAATCGCATGTTCGGCATCAACAAATGCAGCTCTTCCACCGAGTTTTTGTACTTCAGCGATAGCTTCTAATGCGAAGGTTGTTTTACCAGCACTTTCAGGTCCATAGATTTCAATGATACGTCCTTTTGGATAACCACCGACACCTAAAGCTGCATCTAAAAGCAATGAACCTGTAGGGATTACTCCGACATCAACACTTGGTTGATCACCCATTTTCATGATGATTCCTTTATCATTGAAATAGGAACGGATATCTCTCATGGTAGCTTCTACAGCTTTGTCTTTGTCTTCCTCGATTGGGTTTGTTTCTTCTTTTGTGACTTTTTTCATAGGATTAAATCCACCTTTCAATATTGATGGACTTTATTGGTTGGTTTTGTCCAATGGAAGTTCCTTAACTTTATCTAAAATTGTTTGGAAAGCGAAATCGACGCATTGTTTTCTGATGGCATCTCTTTCACCTTTTAATGATAATTGATAGGTATATAATTTGTCTAAAACACGAATTGAAACAAATACCATTCCAACAGGCTTTTCTTCCATAGCATCAGGTCCTGCATTACCAGTGAATGAAACAGAGACTTCAGATTGGAAGAATTCACTTGCTTTGATAGCCATTTCCTTGGCTGTTTCAGCTGAAATTGCACCGAATTTTTTCAATGTATCTTTTTTGACACCAAAACTTTGTTTTGTTTTATCTTGGTATGTGACAGCAGAACCTTTAAAGACATTGCTAGCACCTGGGATTGAAGTGAAACAAGAAGCGAATAAGCCACCAGTTACTGATTCCATGCTTGAAAGAGAAAGATGATGTTCATTTAATGCATCTAATAATTCTTTACGTTCCATTATTTAGTTTCCTCCTTTAGAACATTTTTGTTTTTAACTAAATATATAATCAAAGATAATAAAGACATAAATAGTGAGATGAAGACAAATACATTCATAACTATGTATGTGTATTCCCATCTTGTTGATAGCCAATTATCCATTCCATTTGTAACATTTAATAATGAGAAAGGGAATCCATTTAAGAATAATACAGGAATGAGTCCCATTTGAATTGCTGTTTTAATCTTTCCATAAATATTAGCAGCTAAGACTTTTCCTTGGTTTGCAGCGATAAATCTGAGTCCATCCATCGCTAAGTCTCTTCCCACAAATAGAACTACAAAGAGAGGAAAGACTTGGAAATGAGAAGAAAAATCTTTTCGGCAACATAAGAGTATCAATGCTGAATCAACTAAGAATTTATCAGCTAATGGATCTAAGAATTTACCTAGATTTGTCACTAATCCTCTGCTTCTTGCTATGTGACCATCAACAGCATCGGTTGAACTTGCGATGATGAATAAGATACAACAAACTAGGTCAATCCAGTTGAATCCTGTGTGGAAAGACGTGATAGTTATTTCTTTAGCGAATGTTGTAGTAGCACCTGGTATAAATGTTAAAGAAAAGATAACAATGATGATCATTGATAAAATCAATCTTATTGTTGTTATTTTATTAGGTAAATTCATTGCTTTTCCTTTCTATTTAAATATTTTAAGAGTTCCGACTCTGTAAGCCATGTTATGTCGAGGATGACAATTTATCTGAGTTATAAATAACCCACCAGTCGCAGTTCAGTTCCCGCTTCTGATTTCCCTTACCAAAATTTAGGTTTCTCGCTTGTTGGGCTTTCCAACGTTTCATTTCCATAGTTTCCTATAGCTTCGTCACTGTGGAGCTTTAGTAGGAAGACATCATGCTTTCGTTTAGATTCTTCCAAGCCGTTAGGGACTCCTCCCTACCCAAAGTTATTTATTTCCTTTGGAACAAACACTACAGGCATCACAGCCTGTGCGAGCATGGACTTTCCTCAAACTGTTTTAAAAAAAACAGCCTGCAGTCATCTGAGTCGGATAATTTTATTCGATGGTATTTGGATTTATACCAGCTTTTGATAATGCTTTTTCAAGCTTGCTGATGCGTGTTAAATATTCTAAGTTATTCAAATTTGCATCTGTGTTAGAAGAAATTTCACTATATCTAGATTTTAAGGCAACAATTTCTGATTCTGATTTATTGAGTTGATCGTTTAAAAATGCAATTTTTTGGTTCAAATCAGCAATTTCTTTTTCCACTTGAATTTGATATTGTTCCATAGCTGTATAGTCTTTGATGACAATATCAAGAAATGAGTCTACTTGCATAGCATCATATCCAGGTTTTGTACCTACAAATTCTTTGTGGTAAATTTTATTAGAATCCAATTGTAATTTAAGATTAGACATAGAAATCACTCCTAGAAAATATTATAAAGCAAAAAGATGATTAATTCATTAACAATTAAGTATAAATATATTAATTTTGTAATTTATCGTATTTTGTTGATATTCCTTTGGACTTTTCGACTGGATATTTCTTTTCATTTTTATCCATCTTATTATTGATTATTTCAACTGGATCTAGATTTAAAACTAAACACATTTGAAGACAATAATTCATCACATCTGCTAATTCTTCTTTAACATCATCGACGTTATAATTTTTATCATCCCATTGAAAACATTCTAATAATTCATTTGCTTCTATCGAGATAGATTTTGATAAATTTTCGGGTGAATGAAATTTATCCCAATCTCTATCCTTGTTAAATTTATCGATTCTTTTAAGCAATAAATCTAAATTTTCCATAATTGACCTTTCTTAATTGTCTTTCCTTGTCTATTTTAAACTTCTTTTCACATTTATTGTAATATTTTTTGCTTTTTAATATTAAATATATATGTATTTTTAATAAATTTCACTTTTTAGATTGAAAAATCATTTGAATAGGTCTACAATTCTAACTATGAAATTGGATGAAATCGCTTTCTTTGACCCTTTAGATAATGATTCTATTATTGATGCTATGACTTTAACCTTAAGGAAAAAAGCATTGATTTTATATATCAATAATTTGATTAAAGAAAAAATTCCTTTTGTATCATACTTTATAGATTTTGATTGTTTTAAAAAAGTTAATGATACACTTGGCCATCAAGTAGGTGATAAGACATTAAGAGATTGTGCCGATATTCTTGCTAAATCAGCTCCTGAAGATTCAGTCATTGGAAGATATGGTGGTGATGAATTTGTAATTATTGTAAAGAATGTTCAAGATTATGATACAACTTGGAATATAGCAAGAGATTTATGCGAAAGTATGAGAAATCATCCTTTTGAATATTTAAGAGATTCTTTTCCTAGTGGAAAAGTTACAGTGACCATTGGTTCTGCTAGATATCCATTAGATGCATCTAACTATGATGATTTGATTTTCTGTGCTGATAAAGCTTTGTATAAAGGAAAATTAAAAGGAAGAAATTGTTTTATAATTTATGATAAATCTAAACATTATGAGATAGAAGTTGAAAAGAAAGTTGATTTACCATTAAATGATTTGATGCAAAATATTTTAATTTTGTTTAAAAGTGGTAAAGATGATTTTGAAATTTTAAAAGAATCGACAAATCTGATAACAAAAAGATATAACGATGCTTTTGTCGTATATCTTACAAAGGATGAATCTAAAGTTGTATTTAAAAATGAAAATAACACAGATGCTAAGTATATTGTTTTTCCTTACAAACTTATTCATAAAGACGGCAATAAAAAGCCGTGTGCTGTATGGCATTACTTTGATTTGGAAGAAGATGATCCAATTAAAGATATAATGAAACAAGCTAAGATTATGTCTTTCTTCTCTATTAGAATTATAAAAGATGATTTAGATGAGTACCTTCTTATTGAATCTAGAAGAGATAGATTTTTTACTGATGAAGAATTGCTTGCATATCAAATGCTTTGCACAATGTATTCTTTAAAAAATTCTAAATAAAATAAAAAGTTGTTAACTAGTATAATATAAAAAAATATACATATTATTTAATTTGCCATTCTTTAATGGTAGCTTTTATTTCTTCACAGAATTTATTTTTAATACCTTATTTTTAGTATTTTATTAAAAGTTGTTTAAATCAAAAAACTGGTTATTTAAGCTTAATCACTTATTTAACCAGTTTTTACTCATCACTTTTTAAATTTATGTTTTAACATGAACATGGAGATAAAGACTAATATCATTGTAAGTCCTGTATCAGCAATGACTGAAACGATAAGTGGAAAATCTTTAATCGTTGCAGCTAATATCATAATTGTCAATTTGACTATCAAGGTGAAGACAATATTGAATATCATATGATTTCTGACAAGGTTTGCTATTTTTAATGATAAAGATAATTTATTTGGATTATCATTCATTATGACTAAATCTGCATTGTCGATAGCTAAATCACTGCCTTGTCCACCCATTGCTATTCCGACATCACTTAAAGCGATACTTGCTGCATCGTTGATGCCATCACCCATATAAGCAACAGCTTTTGTATTCTTTTCTTTTATTTCTTTCAACATGTTTGTCTTATTTTCAGGTAATAAATTTGCATGATATTCATCTAAATTTAATTCATCTGCAGTCTTCTTTGCAGTTTCATCTTTATCACCTGTCAACATGATAACTTTGATATTATTTTGATGTAAGTTTTCAACTAACTCTTTTGATTCTTTTCTTATCGTATCTGAACAAATCACATAACCTACATAAGAGTTATCAATTGCTAAATAAACAATACTTCCTATATCATCGACTTGTGGAGCTTCAATGTTATTTGATTTCATCAATTTAGCATTGCCAGCTAAGATTTTTTTATTTTTATAGGTGCAAGAAATTCCTTGGCCGGCTATTTCTTTGTAATCAAGAATATCACCATCGACTATTTCTTTGCTTTTCTCTTGCATAATTGCTAGGGCTATTGGATGATTTGAATGAGATTCTGATGCCTTTAAGTAGGTTAGGAATTCTTCTTTATCAATATCTGTTTCTACTTTTGTCACTTTGAAATCACCATAGGTTAAAGTTCCTGTTTTATCTGTTACTACAATTCCTAAATTTGATAAGGAATCAAAGATAGAACCGCCTTTGATGATGATACCGTTTTTACTAGCTAAGCCAATACCTGCAAAATAAGTTAATGGTATAGATATTACTAAAGCACATGGGCAGGAGATGATGAGAAGATTTAAAGCTCTGTATATCCAATTTTCCCAAACTGCAGGGTTATGCATATCAATGACAAGAGGTGGGACAATCATCAATAAGATTGCTAAACTTACTACGATTGGTGTGTATATTTTTGCGAATTTATCGACAAATCTTGTCGCTTTTCCCTTGCTTTCTGAACTTTCTTCGATGAGATTTAGGATTTTAGAAACGGTATTATCTTTATATTCTTTTGTGACTTGAATATTGATAGATCCTTCTTTTAAGATTGTTCCTGCATTGATGGATTCTCCAGTATGCTTTTTAACAGGTACTGGTTCACCATTTAAGGATGACATATCTATAAAGCCTTCCCCTGAAATTATATTTCCATCGGCTGGTAAGATTTCACCTACCCTACATGAGATGATATCTCCAATTTTTAAATCTTCTGGTTTGATATCTATCACTTTGTCATTTTCTACTTTATGAGCGATTTGAGCTCTAAGTCCTACGGCATTTATAATCGCTTTATGTGATCTATTATCTGCAATATCTTCAAACATCTCTCCGATTTGGAATAAAAACATGACCATAACACCTTCGATGAATTCATTCATTTCAGGTCCGAATGCACGGATTGCGAAAGCGCCAATTGATGCCATTATCATCAAAAAGTCTTCGCTGAAAATCTCATGTTCTTTGAATACATCTTCTAGTGATTCAATAAGAACATCGTAAGACAGAATTATCCAAGCTATCAGCATGACTATTAAATTAGTTATCAAATTGAAGTTTGTCTCATTCAAATAGAAATAACCTACTGCTGCTAGGATACCACCTATTATTAATCTTGCTAGTTTGATGTAGAATTCTTTGTTGAATATTGATTCTTCTTCCATAATTCGCCTCCAAATATGAACGTTTGTTCATATGATGCTTATATTATATGAATGTATGTTCATACATGTCAAGATAAATATGAATAAAATTTCATATGTTTTTTAAAATAAAAGGTTGCATTATTAGGTGCAACCCCTATTTAGAAATTTAAGGTGAAAGTAGAACCTACATCTAGGATTGATTCAACTTTGATTTTTATCGAATAATTCAAACAAATATGTTTGACTATTGATAGGCCAAGTCCAGTACCTCCTAGTTTTCTACTTCTAGCTTTATCAACTCGATAGAAACGTTCAAAAATTCTATTCAAATCATTCTTTGGTATTCCAATTCCTGTATCTGATATTGATAACTGTTTTATTGAAGGATTAATTTTGATATTGATATTTCCATTTTCTTTATTATATCTTATTGCATTTTCAATCAGATTTTTGATCAATAAGTTCAAATCTTCTTTATCTATATCTACATATAAGTCTTCGTCATTCAAGGTGATTGACAAATTCTTGTCTTTGATTTCTTTTTCAAATATATCTAGATTTGTTTTTATTGAAGATAAAAGAGAGAGTTTTTCAATTAATTTATTTGCATTTTCACTTTCTAGGCGAGATAGGTCTAACATTTCTTTTACAATTTCGTTCATTCTATTTGATTCAAAGATGATTTTATCTTCAGCATCTTTGATGTCTTCTTCATTTGTAATGAAACCATTTTTTATCATCTCGGTATATCCGATGATAGTTGTGAGTGGTGATTTCAATTCGTGAGAAGCATTTGAGAAGAAGTCTCGTTTTGCGTTTTCCAAATTTTTCTTTTCAGTCATATCGACAAATGTCATCATAACTCCATCATTAGAAGAATTTGTCAACCATTCTTCTTTGAGATAATCGACATTGATCAGATATGATTTGTTATTTATCTGAATATCAAATTTTGAATTTTGATGTTTGATGGCATTTTTATAGGCTTCTTGAATTTCTGGAAGAATTGTCAAAGTTGTGAGTTTATCGTTTTCTTTGATTTGGTTTGAAAAGATGAGGGGGATTTTATCATTGAAAAGTTGAATGTTTTTATTATTATCTAATATCAATAAACCTTGGTTCATTTTGTTGATGATGAAATTGAAT
Source organism: uncultured Prevotellaceae bacterium (assembly GCA_963653505.1). Taxonomy (GTDB): domain Bacteria; phylum Bacillota_I; class Bacilli_A; order RFN20; family CAG-288; genus Enterosoma. The sequence continues at coordinate 82,095 of CAVJWL010000002.1, read as the reverse complement.
TTTTCTTTTTCTAAAGTTAAAAATTTGATTTTTTCATTGAGCAAATCTCTTGTTTTATCAATTTGATAAGATATTGTTTCTAAATCATCATCTTCATTGTTTTCAATGAAATCGGAATTTATGATATTAGCCAATCTTTTCGTATCTTCTTTTAATGGTTTTAAAGATTTATCGATTATAAATATATCTAATATAACTGATAGGCATAACACTACTATCAAGGTTATGGTAGAGGTGAGAATTGTTATTTTTAATATTTCATTTATACTTCCTAATGGTATTGCTACACGGATATAATAGATTCCTGTTTTATCCTTTGATGCTATGTACATCATTTTCTTAGATAACGTTGTTGAATAGCGGTAGACTATCGTTCCTAAATTTTTGATTTCCTCTCTATCAAGATGTGAGGTTGTGATATCACTTTTATCACTGTCATAGATGACTTCTCCATCCATTTTGATGACTGTGATTCTGATTTCATTATCTTTGCTCGAAATTGTTGTAGCAGTATTTTTGATTGCAGTTATATCATCATTGTTATTTTTCTTTTCTAATGATAAGACTTCTTGGGTGATATGCAAATAATTTGTCAATTCTTTCTCATAGTTTTTCTTATTTACACTTGATACTGTCAAACAAGAACATATGACTACTATCAATAAAGCGCAAAAGACGATGAGAGAATGAATTAATGTAAGTTTTTTTCTCATATAATTATCCTATTAGATAACCTATTCCGTAAATAGTTTTAATTAAGTTTTTATCGTCAATCTTTCTTCTTAAAGAGGCGATATGCATATCAATTGAACGTGATTCAATGTCTTGAGATGTTTGGTAAATTTTATGAAAAATTTCATCTCTAGATATCACTTTTCCAAGATTGGTCAATAAAAGCTTTAATATTTCATATTCACTATTAGTTAAATCTAATTTCTTTTCTTTGTAATATGCTGCGTGTTTATCAATATTTAAAGTTAAATTTTGATAATTGATGATCGTATTTTCTTCTCTAAATCTCGCATTAATTCTTGAGATTAATTCGAGAATGTCAAATGGCTTTTCGATATAATCATCTGCTCCGTTATCTAATCCTTCGATTTTGTCCATGGTCAATCTTTTAGCTGATAAGATGACTGCTTTGATATTTTTATTTTCTTCGTTGGCTCGGATATTTTTTAAAACATCCATTCCGCTTGCATCTGGCAACATCAAATCTAGAATAACTAAATTTGGTTTTTTAGAATTGAATGCTTCCAAAAAATCATGACAGTTATAAAAGGTATGAACTTCGTATCCTGCTTTTGTCAAAGAAACGTTGATTATCTTTGCGATATCGACATCATCTTCTAAGGAATAGATTATTCTCATATTTACCTCTATATTATTTGAAGATCTTTATAATAACCAGTGATGATATAGATTGCCCATTCACTGACATTAGTGGCATGGTCTCCAATTCTTTCAAGATATTTTACAACCAAAGCGGAGTAAATTGCATAACTTGATGTGATTTCTCCACTTTTTTCTTTTTCAATCAGGTCTTGGATGATACTTGCATATTCTTCATCCACATGATCATCATCTTTTATTACTTCTTTTGCGAGTTTAGTATCTCTTTTGAGGTATGATTGAATGCTTTTTTCAACCATTGAGTATACAAATTGAGTGAGGTCATTGATTCTATTATCTCTTCTGAAAGGATTTTTTAATCTTAAAGCAAATTCTAAGATATCTTTTGCATGGTCACCTAATCTTTCAAGGTCTTGAACCATACTCAAAATTCCAGTGACTTGTCTTAAATCTTCCGCAAATAATCTTTCTTTCAACATGAGATGAAGACAATTCTTTTCGATAACTCTTTCATCCATATTGACTTTGTCATCATCGACTGGATTGTATACTTTTACTGGATCATAATTTAAATATACATCAATTGCGTATTTTAAATTTTCTTCAACTAGTCCTGCCATTTCTAAAATTTGGCTGTCTAGTTCTTTAATTTCTTTATCGATTATCATAATTTTCTCCTTAACTGAATCTTCCTGTGATGTAGTCATTTGATTTCTTTTCTTTCGGATGGGAGAAGAATTCTTCGGTTTGATTGAATTCTACTAAATCTCCCATCATGAAGAAGGCGGTGTAATCACTGATTCTTGTAGCTTGTTGCATATTGTGGGTTACTATGACGATGGTGTAATCTTTTTTTAAGGTGTGAATCAACTCTTCAATTTTACTTGTAGCAATAGGATCAAGTGCGGATGTTGGTTCATCCATAAGTAGAACATCTGGTCTCATAGCAAGTGCTCTTGCAATACATAGTCTTTGTTGTTGACCACCTGATAGTGCCATTCCATTTGTTTTTAATCTATCTTTAACTTCATCGAATAAGGCGGCTTCTTTTAGTGATTGTTCAACAAGATTATTTAAAGTTGCTTTATCTTTAACTCCTTGACATCTTGGACCATAGACAATATTGTCATAGATGCTCATCGGGAATGGATTTGGTTGTTGGAAGACCATTCCTATCTGAGTTCTTAAATGAATTGTATTCATCTCAAGAATATTTTCATCGTGGAAATATATATCTCCAGTGACTTTGCAATCATTGATGAGGTCATTCATTCTATTCAGACATCTTAAAAATGTTGATTTACCACATCCTGATGGACCTATTAATGCTGTTACTTTGTTTTTATAGATGGGAAGATTGATATTATGAAGTGCGTGTTTTTTTCCGTAATAGAGATTTACATTTTTGACATCTAAGATTTTTTCTTCGTTTTCCATTGTCATTTACCTTCTTTCTTTCGATTGATTCTAAATGAGATCAATTTGATCAATATATTTAATAAAAAGACGATTATTAAGATCAATATTGCAACTGAGCAGGCTGCTGAGAAGTTTGGATTTTCTCCTTGCATCAATGTCCATATATGAACTGCAAGTGATGCACTTCCTTTGGTTGGAATGATATAGTCTTGAATTGCAGCTCCAGCTGTATAAATTAAAGCTGCACTTTCTCCGATGACTCTTCCAATGCCGAGCAATGTAGAAGTTAAAATGCCAGGAAGAGCATTTGGCAGAATGATTTTGAATGTTGTTTCACTCTCACTAGCGCCTAAGGCTAAGGAAGCTAGGGTCATAGAATGAGGAATGCTTTTGATACTTTCTTCTGTTGATTTGATGATGACTGGCAATATCATACAAGCTAAGGTGAAACCTCCTGCTAATAACGAATATTGACCTCCGAACATCGGAATGAAAATCAAAGCTCCTGCTAAGCCAAAGATAATCGATGGAATTCCCGATATCATATCGATACAACTCCTCAAAAAGTTAGTTATCTTTGATTCTTTTGCATAAACTGCAAGATAAATAGCTCCACCAATACCAAGCGGTAATGCGATTGCCATCGCTATTAAGATCAACCAAAGAGTGGAAAGCAATGATCCTCTCATACCTAGGCCACCTTTTTGAATGGTCATACTGACTAGATAATTTCCTTTATCAAATGCCGAAGCTACATCTTTTGCATTTTTTCCACTTGCGATATAAACTTCAGTTTCCTCACTTGCTATATTAGAACTCCATAATTGCAAGGAGGTTATTTGAACATTTTTTTCTATAGTTATTTGTTTATTTGTGCTTGCATCAATCCAATTATTGATATTTGCATTGGGATCGATATATGAGATGAATGTTGCTTGATTTCCTTCGTTATCAGTTCCTTGTTTGAAAGCAAGCCCCCATTTAGAAGAAAAAAATTCATTTTCACCAGGTGTATAGGATGTGACATTTGTTGTAGGTGTTATTGTTGAATCACTTTTGATGGTGTGAACTTCAGTTGCATAATCTCCAGTGATATATGACCATGTGAAATTTTTATATCCTTTTGTAAATATGAATACGATGATTGCAATCAATCCGATTATTGAAAAAGAAGAGAAGATATATGTCAATCCTGAAAGTATGATGTCCTTTACTTTTCTTTTTTTCATTTTGTTATCAACTGTTTTTGTCATTCTTTAATTTCCTTCTTTCTTTTGATTTTTTCTTTGATTATTGAAATTAAAGTTTTTATATTCATATATATTTTTACAATAAAGATAGGTTTCTTATCGATTGATGAGATATGATTTTTAACATCATTTAAGATTAGATTAGTGATTAAGATTAAAACCATCAACAAGATACCTGCTGAAAATCTTGCATCATAATTTAATGATCCATAGCTTGCTTCACCAAAGGCTAGTAGAATTTCACTTGATAAGGTGGTTACAGGATTCAAAGGGTTCCAAGTAATATTTCTTAAAGGCGAACCACAAACCATTGAGATAGCCGTAGCTTCCCCTAAGCTTCTTCCTAAGCCCAAAATGACACCTGCAAAGATTCCTGATTTAGCACCTCTTAATGCAATTTTAAAGTTGGTTTGAGTTGGACTGGCACCCAATGCTAATGATCCTTTGATTTGATTTTCGTCAACTGCCTTTAATGCTGTAACTGAAACGGATACGATAGTTGGAATTATCATCAGCGATAATACTATCGCACCTGCTAACATTGAAATGCCTGAAACAGATACAAGCCCGATTGATTGACAGATGTTTTTGATGATTGGAACAATAACACCTAATCCAAAGATACCGAAGATGACTGATGGAACAGCTGCTAATAAGTCAACTCCTGTCTCAATCACTTTACCGAGTTTCTTAGGAGCAATTCTTACAATGAATAAAGCTGTTAAAACACCTGTTGGAATTGCAAGGATTGCAGTTAATAGGTTTAAAAGAATTGTGTTGACGAATAAAAATCCCGCTCCATAGTGATAGGTGTTTGTTGCGGCATCATATCCTCCATTGAAGATGTTTCCAAATAGAAGGAAGGAAAAACTCATTTTCGCTTCAGGATTTCCGTTTTCGGAGTATGTTTTAAAGAATGGTGTTAAACCTTTGACTAGAATGAAACCTAAAACAACGAATATAATGGATGCACAGATTGTTGTGATCAATAAAAATATGATTCTAACTATTTTATCTGTGTTCTTTTTTCGATTTGCTCTTTTGATTTCATTTGATAATTGAATATTATTTTTAGTTTCCATAATACAATAAACGCCTACCGTAAATTACGGTAGGTCTTTGATGAGTGTTTTTTTATTATTTAATTAAATCTGCCCAAGTATTCATTGTTGTGTCATCAACACTATAGATGGCTTTTGCTTGTGCAGCGGTGATGTTTGTCAATGGATTTTTGCTGCTGACACCTAAGATGATGCCATCGACACAAACTTTTCCGTATGTTCCTTCTTTGAAGACTTCGTCGCTAGTTGTATGGAATCCTCTACTTGCAAATGCGATATCCAATGAACCTTTTTCACTTCCTTGGGTCTTTTTGAAAGCATCTCCAGAACCTGTATGGTTGTGATTGGCTTGGAAATTTCCTGCTAAAGATTTGAATTGACTTGATAATGCTTTAGCAATCTTTTCAACTGAGGTTGAACCTCCGAAATTGATTATTACTGTAGAATGATCGTTTTCAATTCCTGCGTAATTTGCTTTGATGTCATTCCAAGATTTTGTTGTTGCTGATACTTTTGTGACTCCACCATTGGCTTTGATTGTAGCTAATCCTTCACTTGTTGACATAAAGGCGACAAAGGCTTCAACAATTAACTTCTTGGTTTCATCAGTTTCTTCTGCGACACAATAGTTGAAATCTCTTGCTAAGCTATAGGTTCCTCCAAGAATTGTATCTTCTGTTGGTTCAATTCCTTCGAAATTTAAAATTTTTATATTTTTTGTTTTTGCTTCTTCGACTGAATCAAAAGAGAAGTATCCGATACCATATGTCTGGGATTCAAGGGTAGATAACATATCACCATTTGAAGCAACTCTTTCAACTCTTGCATTTAATTTAGAATCATCTTTAGAACCATCTTTATAACCGATTTTTTCCATAAAGCCTTCTCTGGTTCCGGAATTATTATCTCTTGTGTATGCTTTGATTTTTTGAGTCTTATCAAAATCTACTTTGTTACAACTTGAGAATAATACACCACCTGCAAGTAAACATAAGGACAAACTGATTGTTGTTTTTTTCATTTTTAATGACCTCTTTAATTTTTTTTGACAACATTAGTTTATTGATAACTAAAAAACCCCTCAATCATGAGGGTGTAAAAGAATGTAAAGAAATTGTAAATTTTTAAGATATCCGATTCTTGTTTGTTATTTCATTATTTCAAAGAAAATATATAAAAATCATAAAAAATATATTAATTTTGTAAAATAGATACTTTTTTCTTTTAAAATGTTTAATTATAGAATATACTTTTTTAGAATTTTAGGAGGTTTTATGAGAGATTTAGATTATTTAAATTTACTGAAGTATTCTTTTCCGAGTTTAGTAAAGGCCAAAGCTGAAATGATCAACTTGAGAGCTATTTTAAATCTTCCTAAAGGAACTGAATATTTCTTTTCAGACTTGCATGGTGAATATGATGCTTTTTCTTTTTTATTAAGATCTGCTAGCGGTGAAATTAGAAATAAAATTAAAGATATATTTTCTTCTTATTTATCGGAAGAAGAACAATTGAAATTGGCTAATATCATCTATTTTCCAAAAGAAATATTGACAAAATATAAAAAAGAAAATAGGGATACTGATACTTTTCAAAGACTCACTATTCACCAACTTGTGACTTTAGGAAAGGAAGTTTCGAATAAATATTCTAGAAGCAAAGTGAGAAAATTGATAGATAAAGATTATGCTTATGCTATCGATGAACTTCTTCACAGTGATTTAAATGATAAAGATAAAAAGCAGTATTATCAGGAAATTATTCAAACTATTATTGAATACAAACAAGGAGATGAATTTATCATTGCTCTTTCAGATTTGATTAGAAATTTAGCTATTGATCATCTCCATATCATCGGTGATATCTTCGATCGTGGTCCGAGAGCTGATAAGATTATGGATGAATTGATGTCTTTTAAAAATGTTGATATTCAATGGGGAAATCATGATGTTGAGTGGATTGGTGCGTGCTTAGGTAATAGGGCATTAATTGCTTCTTTAATTAGAATTGCTATGAATTACAATTCTTTTGATGTATTAGAAGTTGGGTATGGTATTAATCTTAGACCTCTTTGTATGTTTGCTAAAGAGGTTTATGACAAAGATGATTGTTCTATTTTCTTTCCTCATATTTTAGATAACAATGTTTCTGATTATATCTCTCCTGAACTTGTTGCCAAGATGTCAAAAGCTATCACTATTATCTTGCTAAAAGAGGAAGGTAAGCTTATTAAAAGACATCCAGAATATTTGATGGATTCTCGTTTGATTTTAAATAAAATTGATGTTGATAAAAAAGAGATTTTGATTGATGGTATTTCATATAAATTGAAAGACTTTAATTTCCCAACTATTGATTTTAATAATCCTTATGAACTCAATGAAAAAGAAGAGGAGTTGATGCAATCTCTTGTTTATTCTTTTAAGCACAGTCAAAGATTATTTAAACACATTGATTTCATCATCAGTCATGGTGGCATGTATAGAGTCTTTAATAATAATTTACTATTCCACGGATGCATACCTATGGATGAAAATGGAGAATTTTATTCTCTTTCAATCAATGGTAATTCATATTCTGGTAAAAGCTTGATGGATTATTTTGATACTAGATTAAGAGAGATATATTTTGATAAAGATAGAAAAGAAAAAGATGTAGATTTGTTCTATTATATGTGGGCAGGCCCTTATTCCCCTTTATTTGGTAAAGATAAAATGGCTACATTCGAATCTATATTTATTGATAATAATCCTTTTAAAGAGAATATGAATCCTTATTATTCTCTTTCTAGAAAAGAAGAAATAGCTGATAAGATTATGAATGAATTTTCTATTTTGGAAAATGGTCATATTATCAATGGTCATGTTCCTGTCAATACGATCAAAGGAGAAACTGCTGTTAGAAGCAATGGAAAAGTTTTCGTGATTGATGGTGGTATTTCTAAAGCATATCATAAAAAGACCGGTATTTGCGGTTACACCCTTATTTCTACATCTCACCATATTGCTTTAGCTATTCATCATGTGTTTGAAAAGGGTAAAGAAAATACTCCTGAGGTTGAAGTTGTGGAACCATTTAGAAAAAGAGTCCGAGTCAGAGATACTGATACTGGATCTGAACTTAAAAGGCAAATCGATGATTTGGGAGAACTTATTCAAGCATACCAAGATGGAAGGATTGAAGAATTGTGTTAAAACTTGTTTTTATCGATATTGATGATACTTTATTAGATTTTGATGCTTGTTGTAAAGAGACTATTGCTAAAGGATTTAATGATTTTAATCTAGGCGAATTCACAGATGATACTTTAAAAATATTTCATGAAGTTAATGATGTCTTATGGCATCAAATTGAAACTAAAGAATTGACATTTGAAGAACTTAAAAGAATCAGATTCAATAAATTCTTCTCTAGAATTGATGTCAGTTTTGATGGTGTTAAGTTTGAATCGTATTTTAGAGATAATCTTTATGATTCTTGTATTCTTGAAGATGGAGTTATCGAGGTTCTTTCGTACTTAAAAAATAAAAATTACATTTTAGCTACTGCAAGTAATGGGCCTTATAATCAACAAATTCACAGATTGAAAAAAGCTAATATATATTCTTGTTTTGATTTCAATTTTATTTCTGAAAAAATTGGATATTCTAAGCCATCAAAAGAATTTTTTGATGAAGCGATTTCTATAATTAATCAAAAGTATGATATTAGAAGAAATGAGTGTATTATTATTGGAGACTCTTTAACTTCTGATATTCAAGGTGGTTTGAATTCACGTTTAAAAACTTGTTTCTATAACAAGAAAAATAAAGAATTAACTGATTTTAGAGGTGATTATATAATTTATAAATTGAAAGATTTAGAAAATATTCTTTGATTTATAAATTCTATATTTATAGATGAAATAAAAACATCGTAAATAGAGATTTTTTCTTTCTATTAACGATGTTTTTTTAAATTTATTTTTTTAATCTTCAACTATCAAATCAAGGAATTTGAAATTGACACAATCGACTATTCCTCTATTTGTGAGTCTTAGATTTGGAATACAAGCTAGAGAGGCTATTCCCATTGTCATAAATGGGGATGGAAGTTTGCATCCGACTTCTTTCCATGCTTCTTCAATATTTGCTATTTTATCAGACATGATTTGGGCGTTTTCTTCACTCATTAGTCCAGCTACTGGTAGTTCAGCTATTGCGATGACTTTTCCATTTTTGACTACAACTAATCCACCGCCACAATCGATGAGTGCATTTGCTGCAACTGCCATGTCTTCATCATTAGTTCCTACTACAAGTAGATTATGTGCATCATGTGCTACTGTTTGTGCTAAAGCTCCCTCTTTGATTCCAAAACCTGTTAAGAAACCTTTTCCTACTTTCCCAGTTCTATGATGTCTTTCAAAGACAAAGGCTTTTAAACAATCTTGGTTTGGGTCGGCGATGATATTTCCATCTACTACTTTCAATTCTTTGATATCTTCTGTTGTGATTGTTTTTCCACCTTCTACAGAAATTGCTCTGACTTTTACTTTTCCTTTATCAGATGGAATGACAAAATCTTTTTTAGCCACCTTATCTAGGTGTATAGTGTTATAGACATCACTTGGATAATTATACGGTTTGAATTCGATGATGAGCTTTCCTTGATGGGCTACATGTTCCCCATTGATAAATACATCAGTCACATGGCATGTTTTTTGATCATCAATCAATACCATATCTGCGCATTTGTTTGGAGTTATTGATCCCATTTCATGTTCGAGTTGGAAACAAGTTGCTACATTGATAGTCACCATTTGAATTGCTGTAATAAAATCGATTCCATATTCTTGTGCGATTTTAACAACTCTATCTAAGTGTCCAGGTCCAACTAGTGTATGTGGATGAGAATCATCAGTACATAATTGAGCATATCTTGAATCTATTTCATGTTTAGTTATCGCTTTTGAAACTTCGATTAAATCATGCCATGCTGATCCTTCTCTTAGTTGGGCATACATTCCAAGTCTCATTTTTGTTAAGGCATCGATTTCTCTTACTGATTCATGATCGCATCTCATGCCTGCAGCAATATAGGCGTTTAATCCATTTTCTGTTTCTGGAAGTGTGTAGTGTCCGGTTGGACATTTATCGGCTTTGATGGTTTCTTTAACAATTGCATGAGGGGCTTCAGCATTCATTTGAATGCCGACAAAGTTCATCATTTCTCCTAATCCAACTGTTTCTGGCCATGTCATTGCTTCTTTGACATCTTCAGCATCGATTTTAGACCCGGTGTCTTCAAATCCTGGAACTGCTGGGACGCAAGAAGGTATGCATAGCATTGCTTTTAAAGGAGTTCTTTTGGAATCTTCTAACATGTATTTGACACCTTTTAAGCCAAGAACATTGCATATTTCATGAGGATCAAAGAAGATACCGCTTGTACCATGTGGGATGACTGCTCTTGCGTATTCTCCAACAGTCAACATTGATGATTCGACATGCATATGACCATCCATAAAAGCAGGTGCTAGATATTTTCCATTAGCATCAATTACTGTGGTATTTTTACCGATGCATTTTGTTGCATCACCTACAAGTGCAATTCTTCCTTTAGTTACGGCTACCATTGTGTCATCAAGGATTTCATGTGTGCATACATTTACTAATTTTGCATTTTTGATGACAAGTTCTGCTTCTTCTCTTCCCATAGCGACATCGACTAAATCTTTCGTCACATCATGCAACGGAAACTTACAGAAACAATTTAGCATGGTTTATCTCCTTTGTTTTAACCATTTAAATTATATTAAAATAGAGTTAGAGTTTAAAGAATTAGTTTTATTTGTGTATATGAATTTATGAATATTTTCCATGTATTTTTATTTAATTAGTTTAAGTTGGATGTTACTTATATTATTTAAAATATTGATATTTAAAGTTTACTTTTTAATGATAAAAGTGATTTTATATTTTAGTCTTTTTTTTGCTAAAAATGTTAATAAGAGAAAAATATATATCTGTTAGAGATTAAGAATTAGAAATTTATTGTTTTATTTTATCCCAAATGATATGAAATATTGATTGTAAGTTACTTGCTTTGAACTTTTTGATACTTTTGGAGTTGAAGAAGAGTTGTATCCATCTTTATAAAATTCAGCATAATATAAACTTGAAAAACTGATACTTTGCCCGCTATTTAAGAAATTATTCCAATCTTTTGTTGAGCAATAATTTATTTCGTAACAATGCAACGATTTTCTTTCTTTCAATTCTGTTAAATATTCTTCACAACTTAATTCTTTTTCATATGTTATTGTTTCTGTTTCGTTGATGGTTATACATTCATTTATTGTCTTTTTTTGGAAAACTATATTTTTTAAATTTGAAGTTGGAAATGATATAACATTCTTTTCACTATTACTATATGGCGAGTTGACATACATTATATTAAAATTTTGCTTTGTGCTACCATTTGTGAAATTACCATATTCAACTTTATAGTCGGATTTATTATTTTCTATTCTTGTAAAAGATAAACTTTCGTCATCACTTTTTATTTGAGTAAAATAGTCGGTTGTCTGTTTGAATTTGTTTGTTAATGATTTTGTAGTTGTATTTTTCTTTGTCCAATAGGATGTGCCATTATAATTTGTATTCAATACATAATCACAATCATTCCAAGTTGCTGAATAAGAAGTACCATTATATGAAATGGTTATATCTTGTGGAATTTTTATATCAAAATATATATTGTTGATATCAACACTGTTTTTACAAGAACATAATACTATACTGGTAATTGCTAAAGTTAAAATTTTATTTATTTTGTTCATTTTTCTCTTCATCTCCAAAATATATTTTTATTATGTCTTTTCTTTTCATTAAGGATTCAAAATCTTCGTTCCACATGTCTACTTTATTTTGAATCTTTTTTGGCACGATTATTAAGCATGGAATTTTTCTATCTTCCATATCATCTTTGCAATATGATGAATTTAACAAATTATCTGAGGGCTCGATTACTAAATCATCGAAAGGTACATATAGGTCTTTGTATCCTTTAATGAATTCTTCATACACTTGTCCAGCATTATGTTCGTATGGTACATCATTCCAATCATCTCCATAATATCTTTCAGATGGACATAGCCAATTTGGCGTTTTTCCAGTATAATCTTTGTAGTCTTTATTTGTCCAACCCCAATCTTTAGTTTTTTCACCTAAATACAATCTAATCACATTGCCTTTTCTTTCGAAATCGATTATTTTCATTACATGTTCTCCTTGTTTTTAAGATAAATTTATCAATTTTTAAATGAAGTTTCAAGGCAGGTGTGTCATTTATGTATTGCTTTAGTTTCTTTGTTTTATTATTTTGTTTCTAATTTGTATCTTTTTTAAACTTTTTTTAGTGTTTTTTGTATCAGGCCAATCTCTGATTTGTTATGATAATTTTTTGAAACTTTAAAAATTCGGAAACAAATTTTAAGAACGAATTAGGTAATAATTGTTATTTGTTTTGATTTTAAAATATAAAAAATAGCAGCACTCGCTGCTACATGAATTTAACTTATTGGTGGACCTGACGAGGATCGAACTCGCTACCCCCTGCTTGCAAAGCAGGTGCTCTCCCAGATGAGCTACAGGCCCACATTAACCGCGAGAAATAATATATCACTTCTCATGGTTAAATACAATCATAATTTTATATTTTTGAAAGAATTTATTATATCTTCATCATCTTTTAGATGGAATTCAAGATAATTCTCACTATATCCTTGATATAATCCGTCTTTATCTTTTCCTTCAATCAGGATTTCTAGATTTTTCCCTTTCATACTATCACGGAATTCTTTTTCTAATTCTTCACCTAATTTTATAACTTTATTTGTTCTGTTTCTTCTGATATTGACTGGTACTATGCCTTCTTTGATTCTAGATGCAACCGTTCCTTCTCTTTCACTATAAGGGAATGCGTGAATTCTCATGAATCCTACTTTTTTAATAAATTCATATGTTTCTAAGAAATCTTCTTCTGTTTCAGTGGGGAAGCCAAAGATTACATCTGTTGATAGTGCAACATTTTTGACTTCTTGTTTGATTTTTAATGTCATATTATAGAAATCGTCTAATTTATATTTTCGATTCATCTTTCTTAATATCTTTTCACATCCACTTTGAAGAGGTATGTGGAAATGTGGACATAATCTATCTGGATAATCTTTGAATAATTGAATATATTCATCATCTATTTGGGAACATTCGATTGAAGAAATTCTGATTCTAAATTTCTTATCTGTTTTATATTCACACATATCTTTTAATAAATGTTTTAATCTATAGTCTTCCTCATGGGGATCTTTATAGCTTCCGACATCAATGCCTCCGATGATTATTTCTTTGACATCGTTATCTAATAGTCTTTTCATTTCTTCTAAGATACTGTGGTGATTTCTTGATCTTGAAACTCCTCTTGTATAAGGTACTATGCAATAAGAGCAGAAATTATCGCATCCATCTTGGATTTTGATATATGATCTTGCTTCATGCTCGCCTTTTGAAATTGATAAATCATCGAATGTAAAGCTTCTAAAATTGTTGCTTACTTGGTCAATTTCTTTATTTCCGTGCAAAATACATTCTGCTAGTTCGTCTTTATGGAATGTTCCGTATACTGCTTTTACGTTTTTGAGTTCTAAATACATTTCTTTGTGTATTTGAGATGAACAACCCATAACAAAAATTGAAGAGTTCGGATGGTCTCTTTCTAAATCTCTGACAACTTTCATGTCTTTCTTTTCTGCCATATGAGTGACTGCACAGGTATTTACGATATAGCAATCAGCTTCTTTTGTCTTTTCTTCAGTATATCCGTTATTTATAAGTTTTTCTCTCAATGCTTCGGATTCATAGGCGTTCATTTTGCATCCTAGTGTGATTATTTTAAATGTCATAATTATTTATTAATGTAATATTTGATGTTTTCGTATAGTGATTGTGAGATGAATTCTTGGTTTTTAAGGGTCTCTACAAAATCATTTCTATCAGCTTTAAAATATGATTTTAGCAATTCATCAAGCCTTTGAAATATGTTTGTTTTATTCGGATGTTTTATTTTCTCATCGAATAAAGGAATTTCTTGTAATAATCTTCCTTCTTTATCCAATATTAAAACTATTTCTAAATATGGATGATAAAAACAATATGTTTGTCCATCGGTTATATCTAATAATACTAATCTTGTGAAGGAAGAATCAAATAAAGATGCTCCATATGTCCTAAATGGGTCTACATAAAATGCTAGATTGCTTTTGAATAATTCTTGATATTCTGGTTTTAATAAATCAGCTAAGTTATGGTAATATAATTTATTTATATCTCTATCTAGAGTAGGTATGTATATTATTTCATCACCTTCTTTATAAAATGGTAATTTACATGTTGCATTTGTCATAACTGCTTTTAATGATAGAGCGCTTTTTGGATATGTGTTGATAAAATAATCTAATTTTTCTTTATTCCTTGCACTTTCTAAAATGATACAAGCTCTGATAATTCCATAGACGCTTGTAGTATCATTATATATATTTGATTTTTCGTTGAAGAGAGAGGCGTGGTGGTTGAAATATTCTTCTTCAGCTGAATGTGCGATGGATTTTGGATTTGACCATTCTAGGTACTGGAATATCGTTTTTTTCATAAGATTTATTTTACACTAAATATAGATGAATTTATCAAAATATATGAAATGTTTTAATGATTAAAAAAATAAAAAAACGGACACATTGTCCGTATTATTTTTAATGGAGCAAGTGACGGGAATCGAACCCGCATATTTTCCTTGGCAAGGAAATGTTCTACCACTGAACTACACCTGCAATTGTAATGGCGGATCATACGGGATTCGAACCCGTGGTCTTCTCCGTGACAGGGAGACGTGATAGGCCTCTACACTAATGATCCAACACTTAATTTTTTGCGCTCTTTCAAGCGCCTAAATATTATCTCAATATCACTTCTTAAAATCAAGAGTTTTTTTAACTTTTTTTCAAGATTCGAAATTTATGCTAAATAATCAAAAATTTTTATTCTATAGTCACTTTATGGTTTATAATTGTTACATAATATTATTGGGGGAAACCAGAATGGAAAAGTTGATTCTTTCAGAAGATGAAATTGTTCGTGTTTGTGACCGCTTGGGAAAAGAAATTGATGAAACTCTACAAGCTAACGATAATGGTGTCCCTATTTTATTAGGTGTTATGAATGGTGCATTACCATTTATGTATGAACTTATCAAGCATGTAAATACTCCATGTCAATTGGATACTATTAAGGTTTCTAGTTATGATGGTACTGCTACAACTGGTGAAGTCAAAGTTCAAAAAGGTCCTGATCATTCTTTAGAGGGTAAAGATGTTGTTATTATTGAAGATATCATCGATACTGGCATCACTATGCATTTCTTAAAAGATTTTATTCAGAAAACCTATCATCCTAAGAATTTATATGTTTGTATTCTTATCAAGAGAGATTCTAAGGATTGCAAATATAATGAATTAGCTGATTTTACTGGTCTTACTACGGATGAGCAAAGATATATTGTCGGCTTTGGCTTTGACTATTATGGATTATTTAGAAATCGTCCATATGTTTTTGTACCATCTATTAAAGATATCAAAGAATGGGGCGCAATTATCGAAGAAGATAAAGCGCTCTCTAAAAAGTGGAAAGAAGAACATCCTAGTAAATAAATTTTATTTTAGGTTTTGTATGAAATAACTAAAAAGAGGATAACAATTGGTATTTTGTTATCCCTTTTTTTAGCAAAAAAAGCACTTTCAGTTTGAAATTAAATTCAAATAATAGAAAATATAGTTATTAGCCACAAAGCGTGGGGAACACTTGCCTTTGCTTAAGTGACCATCTCTGATTGAGAGGGCTATCTTATGGAGGTGTTTTTTTATGACAAAAATCTTAAAGTATTTCTCTATTTTTGAATGGTGCTTGTACATCGTGTCTGTAGCTGTCATTTTATTTTGCTTTTTCTTTTTTAAAAACACTGACTATTTGCAATTGGCGACATCTTTAATTGGAGTCACATCCCTTATGCTAGTTTCTAAAGGAACTTCGATTGGCCAGATGACAACAATTATTTTTTCGATTTTTTATGGCCTTGTTTCGTATTCAACTAAATATTACGGTGAGATGATTACATACTTAGGCATGACAACTCCTATTGCAATTGTTGCTTTGATTTCATGGATAAAACATCATTCTAAGGCGAATTCTAATGAAGTTGAAATTAACGAACTTAAGCCATTAGAATATGTTTTATTTGCATTTATCGGTTTAATTGTAACAACAATTTTTTATTTTATTTTAAAAAGTTTAAATACACACAATTTAGTAATTTCTACAATCTCAGTATTCACAAGCTTTTTAGCTGTTTATTTGACAATGAGAAGAAGTAGATTTTATGCTTTTGGTTATGCGTTAAACGATATCGTGTTAATAACCTTATGGTCACTTGCTATGAAGGATAACTTCAATTATGTCGCTACCGTTATTACCTCATGCATCTTCTTAGTTAATGATATTTACGGTTTTGTAAATTGGTCTAAAACCTTAAAGAAACAGCAAAAATTTAAATCCAGTTCGATTGAAACTACAAAAGTTTAAACAATCGCAATAACTGGTTTGTATTTGTTCTGTCGATTGATTTAATCAACTTTCTATCGGGCTTTTAGCTTTCAAGACATAAACTCGGGTATAGCATCCCTACTTTTTATTCAATAATTAGAAAATAAATTATCTATTATTTTCTGTATCCTAACATTATTTATTCCTATATTTGCTAATCCTATTTTGTAGGCTTCTTTTAAAATATTTTTTGCAGCATTTTCATCTCTATTATGATGGGTATTACATTTTTCACATGTCCATTCTCTTATGGATAAATCTTTTACTTTTTTATTTTTATATCCACAATGTGAACATATTTGACTAGATGGGAAATATCTATCCACTTTTACAAGAACTCTATTATTCCATGATGCTTTATATTCTAAATCTTTGACTATAATTCCTAAACATGCATCCATCAGTGATTTTGATATTTGATGCCGTTTTTCCATAGCTTTTATATCTAAGTCTTCAATTCCTATAAAGGTGTTTTCTTTGATAATTCTATAGGATATTTTATTTAGATAATCATTCCTTATATTTGTTACTTTTTCATATGCTCTTTGTAAGGCTATTTTTGTCTTTACATAATTCCTTGAACCTTTTTTCTCTCTCGACATTTTCCTATGGAGATTTGAGATTCTATTTTGCATTCTTCCTAGTATTCTTTCATTTAGAATTGTTTTCCCTTCACTTGTAGTTATCAGTGAATTTAATCCTAAATCGATGCCTATTCTTTTTTTCTCTTTTGGTGGTGCCAATATTTTATAAGTTGTTTTACAATTAAATGAAATAAAATATTTTTCATCTAATGTTTTTGTTATGTATATTCTATTTTGTGGATGAATGTTTTCTTGTAGACCTCTTGTTTTGATTCTTTTTAAATTGAATAGATTTATAGTTTTGTTTTCAAAATTCAATTCAAAATTTATTTGTTTAACGAATAGTGAAATTGTATTTTTATTGTATTTTGATTTAAATTTTATATTTTTATTATCTTTTTGAGCTTTTTCGTGATTTTTAAAAGAATTAAAAACTGCCTCTTTTAAAAGAAAAGATATAGTTTTTGGATCAATTATTTCTTTTGATATTTTTATTGTTTTTAAATGTTCTAATAATTGTTCTTTTGAAGGAACGATATTTTTTTCTTTATATTCATTCAATTCTGTTACTGATTGATTATAGAAAAATCGATAACTATCTATTATTTTAGTCAGATAACTGCTTTGATTTTTATTTGGATAGATTCTAAATTTATATCCTTTGAAAATTTCTTTTTCCATCTATTTTATCTCCTTCACAAATGATGGATTATGAAATTAAATTTTGTCTAGTTGTTTTTGAATATTTCTCTTGCTTTCAAACAATCTTCTTTGATGTAATTGAAACATCTTGCTAAGGGGAAACCATCAACTAAGGTATGGGAAACTGTGATATTCAATGTAAGATGATATCTTTTATCGGTTTTTAATTCGTATTTATCAAAACAAATGCGAGGGATAGATAGCGAATCGTGATTCTTACTTGGTGTTGGGTGTTTCATTCCTTTTAATGAAAGTATCGGTATGCAGGTTGTATATAAACAATTCGGTTGTGAGCAAACTGGAAATCTATCTAGATTATCACTTGGTGGTAATTTTTTTACTTCGTCAATTATTGAACGGATTTTTTTATAGAAATTGTCAAAATTCCAATCCATTTCTACTCCGGCGTTTTGATAGACTCCATAATCTGTCATCACTGTGAAGGTTGGATTGATAACATCGTATAAATATACCTTTCCACCAACTTCTCTCATTCTCATTTCATCTACCTTAGATACTGCTCTTAAGATTATGTAATAAAAATAAGGAAAAAAAGACTGATGTCTTTCTTTTGCTAATCTGACAACTTCATCAACATCGATATCAACATCAAAACCATAGGTTGGATCATCGAATGTTCTAAACCAATTGTACTGGTTTCTTTTTATATATGTCGTCATATCTATTTCTTTTCTCATAAGAACCTCTAGTTTTATAATTTAAACTAGATTATTTTAACAAAATGATTATATAATTAAAAAGAAATTGATTTATATTTAATGGAGTTTAAAATGTTTACTATTGTCATCATTGGTTCAGTAATTCTAACAATTATATTAATAGTCTTGTTTGTAGTTTTTAAAAATAAAAAAAATAAAAAGAAAGTTTTAAATACATCTATTACGATAAAAAAGTTGAAGGAATTGAATGATAAATTCCCGCAAATAAATATTGATTATAATCATACATTTACAGATTGTATTCATTTTAAAACTAGGGCTAGCGTCACAAATTTCAAGCCCGATAAATACTTTTTAAATTTTAAAACAGAACTTTCAAGGGTTGCTTCAATCAGAATGAAAAATGTTTATTATTACAATAGATACAAAGAATTATTCAATGAAACAATCAATAAATCAATAACTCCTGATTCTGTAATTTTACAAACAAAAATAAAGCCTAGTAAATATAGGAAGATTGAAAAGGAATATTGTGATTCTCTGTTTTCTAGACAATTAGATTCAAAAGAAATCACCTATAAAATCAATGCTCTTTATATTTCACCAAAAGGTAGGAATTCTTTTTCTTCCCCTTATTATTCTTATAGTGAAAAAGATTTTGCTTCAGCAAAGACTTCTTTCGATTTGAAGTTAGATTATTCTCCTTTTTTAGTTGAAAATGAAGATTTAAATGTCAAAGAAGAAGTCGAAGAGAATGTAGAGACCGATATCTTTTCAAACGAAGTGGTAATTGAAGAAGATATCAATTTTGTAAATGATGGTGTGGTTTATCATATTGATGATGACAAAGCTATTGTTATTGGAATTGAAAATCATGTAATCAATTTAGTTTTAAATAATAAAATTGAATATAAAGGTATCAAATATCTTGTTTGTTTTGATAAGAAATCTTTTTTAGGAAATAAAACGATAACTAACCTAACTATAAATGAAGGCATTGATTGCATTGAGGATTCTATGTTTAAAAATTGTGTTTCATTAAAATCTATCAGTTTTCCTTCTTCTTTGAAGATTATCAAGAAGAGAGCTTTTTCTGGTTGCTTGAAATTGAAAATTGTAAATATTCCAAGCTGTGTGGTTTCTATTGAAGAAGAAGCTTTTTCTTTATGCGGTTCTTTGACTGATATTTATATTCCAGCATCTATTAAGAATGTTGGTCCTTCTATTTTATGGTATTCTAACAAAGCAAAAATCCACATTCTTTCAGGAAATGATATCAGCCATTTTGATCCTGAATGGAATGTGGATAATAATGTGGTTAGCTTTGAATGAATTAATTCATTTGAAAATAATTGCTTTCGTGAAATCCGTTTTCTAATAAATCATTTTCACTTGCTTCATGAATGACATATTCTAATTTTCTTCTTGTTTTTGCAGTGATTATTGATATATTCATCTGTTCTGATGTCACTCTTATCAATTCTTCTTTATCGATTGATTTGTAAATTTTTATGATTGAATTCATCAAGCTGATGATTTCTTCTTTAGAGATATCTAGTATATCTCTTTCTGACTCTCTGAAATTTTCAACTTTGATTTCTTTATCTTTTGGCCAATAGAAGATTCTTCCTTCAAAATCATTTGTTTTGATTGGATCAATCATTTGAACGTGATTTAGGATGACATAAGCTAATTTTTGTGTCAATCTTGTTATTCCAAATTTTGCTTTGATGTTTTCAAATATTAGTTCTCTTGAAATCGGATATTCTAGTTCAATAAGCTTTTGGATAAATTCTAATATTTCATTATAGAACCTTCCTTTTTCAAAATTGAAGTCATCTCCTAATGGTTGGACTTCATATTTCAATTTTTTATATTGGACTATTCCAAAATCTTTTTGTGAAATATGATGTTCTGTCATGACTGGCGGGATATATAAAGTTGTATTTTCTATTTCTTCATTTCCTACACTTTCAATCATTTCGATTATTTTTTTGATGGTTCTTGATTTATATCTTAGGAATAAAACAGTGTAGATTCTCAATACTTTCCATTTTAAATTTTTTAGGATTATCGGTTCTACGAAGAATCTATCTCTACATGATACATTTCCATTCAATGGTTTTTCATCTAAGAGAATTCCGAGAATGTACTCTTTTTTATCTTTCTTTCTAACTGCTAAATCCACTTTGAATTCACTTGAACCTACGGATACATCGCATTCATATCCTTTTTGTTTCAATTCTTTAGCTATGAAATATGCTAAATCTTTGTTTGGTGAGTCATCATTTTGATCTAAAACGAATCTATCAGAATTTTCAGCAAACCTTAAGAAATCTTTTAAGTTTTTAGAACCTTGATTTTTCTTTCCTATTTCATCGATATCACTTGAGTAGATTGTGGAAACAACAATCATCTGTTCGATACTTCTACTTGCAGCAACATTCAATCTTCTTTCACCTTTTGCTAAAGCTAGTGGACCGTTAATTTGAGCTTTCCCATCATGTCCTTTCATAAATCCGATTGACATGATGATGATATCTCTTTCATCTCCTTGAACATTTTCGAGATTCTTAACAAATAATTTCTTATTGGAATCTTCTTCTTGCCAATGAGTTAATTTTATGTATTCTGGATTCTTGTTTAAGAATGTATCCACTTCATCTTCAAGTTTTTCTTGTTGAGAAGAATTGAAGACAATTATTCCGATTGATTTATTTTTTGTTTGTGGATTCTCAAGGATTTGTTTTAATACGTCGAGTATTGTTTGAATTTCTTCAGTTGAGATTTCACTCCCTTTTTTCTTAGTTTTACTATCTACATGGATGAAAGATACATGGGATGTCAAATTATCAGTTGATGGGAAGGTGAAGAGGTTGCCTCCATAGAAATTTCTATTTGAAAATCTTATCAGTGATTCGTGTTTTGAACGGTAATGGAATGCTAATCTGATTCTTGGCATATCTATAGCTATGCAATCATCTAAGAGAGATTCTGCATCTGCAAGTAATGTCTCAGATCCATCTAATGATTCTTCATCTGTTTCACTTCCGACCGAGAAATAATCTGATGGTGGCATCTGTTGAGGATCACCAGCTACAATTAAAGAGTTTCCTCTAGCAATTGGTCCAACTGCTTCTGAAGTTGGTATTTGTGAAGCCTCATCAAAGATGACAATATCGAACTTTTTAGAGTTGACATCTAGATATTGTGCGGCGGCAAGTGGGGACATCAAAAAACATGGGAAATACATTCTGATTAAATCTTCATATTTGTTTAGAGTATTTCTTATCGATATTCCTTTTCCGGAGCTCATGCAGATTTTTCTTAAAGCTCCTATAGGAGTTGATGTACTTCTTTTTATTTCTGGATCTTCAAATTTTGAAGTGATTTTTTCAATGGTTTCACCTACGCATAAGGAATTGTATTTTTTAATCAACTCTTGGTATTTATTAATTTCTTCTTCATAGGTATTAGCATCGAAATCGTTGTTTTCTTCATCGGTGACAAAATATGTTATTACAAACGCGTGGCATAGATTGTGTTCGTATGTCTTTTCTAGTTCACCTAATGGTATGCTTTTTTTCTTAATTAAAGTTACTAAGTCCTTAAGACCGATGGCTTCTAATTCTTCATAGTCAGATAATAATTTTGTGTATTGATTTATCTTGTATTGATTTTCTTCATCGATGAATAATGTACATATTTCTTGATATGTATCGATGAAATCTTGCTCAACAAATGCCGATAAATCAAGTGGGTGAACTTTAATGATTTTGTTCAATTCGGCTTCGAAGTTATTATGGGATGAACTGAAGACTTTATATGCTTCTTTTATTTTTGGAAGAGCAAAGGGGGAAGCACCTTTTATTACTGTGTATAAGCGATTGAATATTTTTTCATCCCCGTGAAGAATCAATTTATAGAGCTCATAGGTGTTGTTATAAATCTCGTAATAAGTATCAAAGTTTGAAAGAGAGTCTAAGATAGATTCACCAAAGAATGCAGCGATGTTGAATTTATCTTTTATGATTTCAGATTTTAATGAATTGTATTCATCTGCAATGTCACATGCCTCATTTATTTCTTCGTTTGATATATCGTTTGTGTTCAAAAGCATTGGAGAGAGCAATTTGATTGCTTCTTTTTTTGCTTTTCCTTTGTTAAAGATGTTGGTTCCTTTCTTCAATGTTTCTTTTACTTGGCTTCCATTTACTTGTTCGATTCCGTGGATATTGTATTTTTTAGATATGGAACTTTCTAATTTGGCAAGTGTTGAAATTTTAGGCATTACAACATTCATATTGTTGAAATATGTTTCTAAATCAGGTTTTGAAAAACAATCGATTTTGACTTCTTTTTCAATCAATAGTTTTAATATTCCGATGATGAATTCCACATTGTTGATTTTTAATTGTAAGCTTGGTTCATTCAAAGTTTCTTTTAGTTGTTCGAATTTATTTTTTAATTCAATTAAATTTTTAGAAAGCTTTGTGTAAGATGTGACTAGAGTATTTTGGTCATTGAATGTGTATCTTTTGAAATTGATAATTGAAAGATAGTTTTCAATTTTTTCTCCATCGAATTCACTGTTCACTTTTTCTATTCGATGAATGATATTTCTGATTTTGACATCTTTTTCAGAATTATAATCGCTTAAAAATTCTTGTGAAATATCAAAATTCAGCTTTATTTCTGAAGTTGCTAATTCTCTAGTTATTGCTTCATATAATGAATAGAATTGCTTTTTGTGTGAATGTAACCTTCTAAGTTCATCGTTTATGATTTTCTTTTCTTTTTCGATGTTATCGCATATTGTTAAAAAATCTTCGTCAGAGCTTCTTTTTCCATAATCCATCGCCTTGGATAGTTGACTGAAAAAAGCTTGCTTGTTCGTCTTTGATGAATATAGTTGCAAGACAAATTGATCTAAGCCTAAACTTGCTAATCTTTGTCTGACTACTTCAAGAGCGGCTTGTTTTTCTGCAACAAAAAGTATTGTCTTTCCATTATAGAAAGAGTTGACAATCATATTGACAATCGTTTGACTTTTTCCAGTTCCTGGAGGACCATCTAGAATGAACGAATTTCCTTTAGCACATTCTCTTATCGCTCTCAGTTGAGTTGAATCATAAGGTAATGGTGCTGCAAAATCTTTCATCGTATCTAATTCATCGACATTGTCTACTTGGATTTTATCATCGTTGATAAGTGATTTGTTTTCCAAAAGTGATTGGATGATGACATTCTTTCTTAAGACTTCTTTTCTATCGATGATATCTTGCCACATTACCATATGAGTGAATAAGAAATTTGCGATGAAACAAACATTTTCATCGACTTTTATATCACCGCTGTGATTCTCTTTTAATGAAGCGATGATGTCTTCAAATTGGTTGTGGGATGAAACGGTGTAGAGATTATCGTAATCACTGCCTTTTTTCATCTTATAGTATTCGAAGAATGTCTTATTTATCATCATTTCTTCAATGTCATAGGTAGCGGTGAAATCATCTCCGTATCTATTTTTGCTAACTTTTATTGGCAGTAATAAAAATGGGGCTTTAATTTCTTTATTGCTTCTTCCATTGGAATCGTTTCCAGTCAATAAACCGATGCATAAGTAGAGGGTTGGGGAGCCTGTTTCTTCTCTTGATTCATTATCTTTTTTTATTAAGCTCTTCATTGTTTTGACAGTTCCTGTCATAAGAAGAGTTCCTTTTTGAAGTTGATTTGAGGCTACTTTTTCAAATATTTCACTTTCAATATTTCCAATATTACCTTCATTATCTTGCAATACGTTTTTGATATTTGAAAGTGTAAAGGTTCCATCTTTGTGTTTTAAAAACTCAAAGATTTCTTTTCCTTTTCCATTTGGTGGGATGATTATTGAATGGTTGGAATTATCTTTTGAAAATCGGAAATTTACCAATTTATTAGATGTAGATAAATCTAATAATTTCTTTTCCCAAGTTGTGAAACGATCAGTTGTATCTACTTCGGCTATTGGGGTTCCTTGATATTCTTCGATTTCTTCGAGTTCTTCTTCTTTTAATTTAGTCATTGGGATTGTGAAATCGACATTGCCATCATCATTTGCTATTGGAATAGGTTTGAAGATGGAGTGTTGAGCCATATAGATATCAATAGCTATAAAGAATCCACGATATGCTCTCAATGTTTCATTTGCTATTTTCATTGCTTCAGAAAATGGTACTGAAGAATTATTTGTGGCTGTTGTGCATTCAAAAAGAATGATGTTTTTTTCTTGGCTTACTGCATCGGAGAAGATGACATTTGGATTCGTTTCATAATATCCGTTGAAAGAATCATAGTCATGTAAAAAACATCCAGCAAAGGCGTGACCTTGAGTCAAAATCAATATCGGATGAAGTCCGACTTGAAGAAGGGCTGAACAGAATAACAATGATATGTCTAAACAAGTTCCAAGTTTGGTTTTTAAAACTGTATTTGGCATTCTGATGTTTTGAACTAATTCACTTGAATTCGGTGGGTTTGAATAAGTAATATTTCCAGTGTTATGGATGGCTCTATATATCGAAGTTACTTCTTTGATGATTTCGTTTGTATCTTCGTTTTGATATCCGATTATACAATCTGTTTCAAATCCATTCAATTTTGCTTTTTCATTATTGGCTGCATGTTGGATATTTATTATTTGTGAGAAATCTGTGATGCAGTATTTTGAAAATAATAAAGGTGCTTTATAGATGTCATTAGTCGCTTGATTGAATGGAAGGATGCTGATTGTTTTTGTATTTGAACACAATTCTTTAGTGTTATTGTTTGGATCTCTTAAAGAGATAAAGATTGTGCAAGATGAGATTCCGTTGATGTTATATAGTCTTGTGTCATCTATCTTGATTTTTGGATCGATTTTTATCAGATATTTATTTCTTTTTGGTGTGAATCCGATATGGAAATCTTCACTCTTAAATATATTGTTTGAAAACTCAAAATGGATTATCAAATCTTGATAATCGTTTTCAGTTTGATTGTCGATTTCGATTTTTTGAACAAACGAAAAAGAGGTATAATATACATTTGGATTATTTACTTTGATAATGGAGTCGGTATGATACTCTAAATAAGAGAAGGTTTTACTTGTTGCTAAATTTATTTTGATATATTCCTTGTCGATCATTGCTCGTCCTCCATTTTTCTATAGATATTATGCAACAAAATTTTATCACTTTATTGAATATATAAACATATAAAATTACCAAATTAATTTTCTTTAATTAAATCGTTTCTCATGAAGTTTGTATAATTGCTTTTTTCTATTTCAGGTGGATTAATTCCGTTTTCTTTTCCTAATTTTATCAGTTTTAATACATAAGCCATATTTCTAGCTAAATTTCGCATTGTCTGCATTCCTTCAGCATCATTTTTAGCTTCATCTGTAGTGGCTCCGAAGGCATTATTCCAATAAGAAGAACCTACGATTATCATATCGGCAATCGTAGCATATTTATTTAGAACATCGAATGAGGTTGAGGTTCCTGCTCTTCTTGCTACGACTACTGAGGCGACGGGTTTAAAGTGGTAGATATCGCTTTTACAGTAAAAGGCTCTATCTAAAAATGACAGGATTCTTCCACTGGGATGAGCGTAATAAACAGGCGATCCGAAGATGTATCCATCAGCTTCTTTGGCTTTTTTGAGAAATTCGTTTAGGGTATCTTCGTTATAAATACAATATCCTGTTTTTTTACATTGTCTACAATTGGTACAATCTTGAATAGGTTTTACTCCTATTTGAAATATTTCATAATCGATTCCTTGTTTTAGGAGTTCTTTTCCAATTTCTTCTAATGCTGTATAGGTATTTCCTTTTGCGTGGATTGAACCATTTAATAATAAAACTTTCATTGTAAGTTCCTTTATTTATTGTTTGTATTTTTAATCAACTGGATGAATTCTTCTTTTGGCTGTGGTTTTGAATAATAATATCCTTGAATCAAATCGCACCCTATCGATTTTAAATAATCTGATTCTTCTTTCTTTTCAACGCCTTCACAGACTACTACTTTATTCATATCCTTATTCAAGGTGACGATGTTCTTTAAAATCTTTCGAGAATCTTCATCGAATCCGTTCTTTCCGAATAAGAGTTTTCTATCTATTTTCAAGATGTCATAATTGACATGATTGATCATTGAGAAGTTAGAAAATCCACTTCCGAAATCATCGATTGATACTTTCGAACCTATTGAATGAATTTGTCTTATTGTTTCAGTCAAATTGAATTCGTTATTTAAAATGATGGATTCTGTGATTTCAAATTCGATATATTTTCCTTCGATACCATATTTTTTCATCAATTTCTCATATTCGAAGAAGAAGTTTTGATTATCAAAATGTCTTCTTGATACATTGACACTGACTGGTAGTGGTTCTTTTCCTTGGTTGATATATTCTCTGATATCTTTTAATACTTTTTCAAAGATAAATAAATCTAGTTTGATTACAAAGCCGTTTTCTTCAAAGACATCGATGAATTTTTGAGTGTTGATGAATCCTTTTTCTTCATCTTTCCATCTGACTAGTGCTTCACATGAAGCGAATTTATTATCGTGTAAAGAATACTTTCCTTGGTAGAATACTTGGAATCTATCATTTCTAAGGGCTTCTTCTTGATTTTGTTCGATATATGATTCTAATTCTTCACCATCTAACATTTTCCTATCGAAGAATTTTATGCTGAAGTTCTCACTTCCTTGGCTAGTTGCTTCACAAGCTTTTTTAGCTCTATCTAAAGCGATGTGGATTTTTCCTTTTCCATCTTCGACTTTGTATAGACCGATGTTCAAGCTTATATGTCCGTATTTTTTTATGTCTTCGATTTCATTGATATTATTTGCTAATAATTTGATTCTTGTGTAGATAGTATTTCTATCTTGGCCGAGCAATAAGAGAATAAATCTATCTGTATATTCTCTTGATAACATTTCAACACCTTTTAAGTGTTCTTGGAAATAATGTGAGATGATGAGTAAGATATCCGTCGCTTCATTTCCAAAGGTATTGTAGAAATATCTAAATCTTTTTATATTCAAATAGGCGATGTAGATTTCATTCTTTTTTTCATTTTTGATAATGGTATCTGCATCGAGTGTGAATCTTTTTTGGTTAATAGAATCGATGGTTGTATCGTAATAATCTGCTAATAAAGCTTTCTTTTTGGTCTTGTTGAAATATGAGAAGGCGAAGATAACAAATAATAAGAATAAAATACAAATAGCATTGAATAAAATAAGAGAGAATAAAATGACATTTCCAAATTGTTGGAAGATGAATGTATATGGAACGATGAATATAATATCCCAATTTTCAATTTCGATAGATTTTGAATAAACGAAATAATTGACATTATATAAAGTTATAATACTGCATTTATCTTCGGTTGTTTCTAGTTGTTCATCAATAATCTTCAATTGTGAATTCAATTTGTTTTCACTGAAATAATTGAAGAAATTGTAATATTTCTTAAAAAATGTCACGCTTGATGAGTTGTTATCACAGATTTTAATACCAGTATTTTCGATGATTGTTACATAATAAGAATCATCGATAGTTTCAAATAATGAAGAGGCAAAATCATCAGGAGTGATAGCAGAGATGATTCCATAAATATCTAAGTTAGATTCATCATAGGTCGAACTTGTATTTTTGTAATATGGATATCCTATCAAAATATACTCTTGATTTGAGGTTGAAGAAATTTTTGAAACGGCTTTTTCTTTATCAGTGATAAGTTTTTTTGCAAAAGAATTATTTCCGATATTTACAATGTTATTTTCTGAAAAATATACATCACCATTTTCTAATAATAATCCTGGGGTGTTGACAAGAGTGTTCTTTTTTAGACTATGAATCATTGAATTCAATAAGGCATCTTCTTCTGATTCATTGATTTCGTTCAATAGTTCTTGACTGTTTTGAAGCTTTGTAAATGATTCATTTATTTTTGTGGATATTTGTTTTGAAATAGCAGAAGAGTAGCTTGACATATTTTCTTTTGCTATTTCAGAAGTTTGTTCGTTCACTCTATAATTGTAAATGAAATCAAAACTGGAGATTGTTGCTATTGTCAAAACCATAATGATGATGAGATTGATTGTGAAATGTCTTCTCTTCTTTTGTAATTCTTCTTGAAAGAGAGTTGCACTTTGATCGTTTTTGTTTTTATTGTTGATCTTATTTTTCTTATTTTCGTAGCCGTAATAGATGGCACCTTCATATATTTTGGCGCTGTTTTTCTTTCTTTTTTTAGCTTGATATAAGGCTTTATCGCTTTCTTCAATAAGGTCGTTTATATTTTTTCTTTTAGATATCTTTTTTGAAATACCTAAAGAACAAGTGACGATATGTTTATTGTTTGCGTGTTTGTAGGTATAGCTTACTTTTAATGCACTTTTTATGAGTTTTTCAAGTTCTAGATCAGTCACATTTTTTATGTACACTAAAAACTCATCGCCGCCATATCTACCGAGGATGCAATTATGGAAGACATTCTTTAGTTTTAAGGAAATTTCTTTTAAACAGTAGTCACCAATCAAATGTCCGTAATTATCATTGATACCTTTGAAATTATCAAGGTCGATCATGATGATATATGAATTCAAATTATCTTCTTTCAGTTCGTTTGATATCAAATCGAAGAGATATTTTCTTGAATAGACACCGGTTAAATAATCATATAATTCATCGGTATAGATATTATTTTCTTCTTTTCTGACTTCTACTTTGATGATGTTTGGCTCATCAGTATAGAGAATGTAAAAACTGTAAGTGATTTTAGTTTTATTGGACTTAAATACATAACATTGTTTATCACTAGCGACTTTGATGAAGGAAGATAATATTTCATAATTGTATTTATCTTCTTCTAGATTGAGTTTTTTAGGATTTAAATTTTCACTAAAAAAATCTACGAAGGAAATGTCTTTGATTTTTTCTTCGTTATATTTGATGACAGTTAAAGTTGCTTTGTTGATAGTGAATGTTTTTGTATTTGAATTAGGCATAAGTCTCCTGAACTAAATTTTTGTTAATAACTCTTCGTATTGGCTGTAATTTGGAATGAGTGTAGTGTTGTAGTTAAAGGTATCATCGATTGTTCCATCCAAGAATTCATCAATGAAGCCTTTTGCTCCAATACGGAAAGTATAATCATTGATGTTGTAATAACCATATATCATTTGTCTGATACTGTATTTGTTCTCATTTGTCACTGTTGGATAAGTATCAAAGATTTTTTTAATGGTGTAGTAAATCATAATTGAACAGAATTTCAGTTTAGCGTCTTGGCTGAAATCTGTGATTTTATTTATATTACTATCTATTATTGTAACGCGATTATAAAGATTAGTGACCATTTCTTGTGATAATGATGAAGAAATTTCAACGTTGTTGATTTCGTTTTCGATCTTTTGAATCACTTGTTGATATTTTGTTTTAATGTTGTCTTTTTTTGTATTATAAGTACTAAATCCATAGAGATTATCGATGAGAACATTATATTCATCATCGGTGAAGCCATAATCGGTTGCATATTTATTGTAAATAACTTGGTCTAATGATTGAGATAATTTGTAGGTTTGAATGATTTCTTTATCATTCATATTGGTAAAATCCTTATTGTTGAAATTATAGATATCGATACTCGTGCAGATTGTATTGATTATCTTTTCTGTATCAGAAACTGAGAAATATTGGTTGCTTTTGAAATGGGGAGTGAATATTGACCAGTATTTGTAGATTATTGTGATATAGTTTGAATAGAAATTGTTGTAAGTATCATAATTGAAAGTTGTGAAGTCAAAGGTCTCAAGTTTATTGATATATTTCTCAATCAAATCAGATATTACAGTTTGGAATTTATTTATAAAATTATTGTAATCTTCAAGCCGATTAATATATTTGCTTCTATATGGTGTTTGAGTATAGGGACTGTTTAAATAGTCGCTGATACTCATGAAATCATCTTCAGTGCTATACATCACATTATAGATATCGAGCAATTCTGAATCTGAACATTCTTCTAGATTTTTATCTATTATACTTGCAATTTTGTAATTGCAATATAAAAGTTGGTATCTATTATATACAGTACTTGCAACTGGAATTTTAAATAATTCGTATTTATTAACTTTACTTTTCAATTCTAAGAACTTTTCAGTATCAAAGCTTTCTTTTGAAAGTGGGAAGGTTAAAATTTCTTGAT
Organism: uncultured Prevotellaceae bacterium; assembly: GCA_963653505.1. Lineage (GTDB taxonomy): Bacteria > Bacillota_I > Bacilli_A > RFN20 > CAG-288 > Enterosoma. Next base: position 51,103 of record CAVJWL010000002.1, on the reverse strand, counting down.
AAATAGATTCCTTCATCTCAGTGGTTTTATCAAAGTCGCAGAGCACACGTATCAAGTTTAAATATTCTTTTATTTCTTTTTGAATCGATGCATCAAAATTATCATAGTAGGCTTTAAGATTTGCATAAGCTGAATAAATGTTATAGGTTGATTCTTTTGCTTTGAGATACATCGAAAAATAAATACGTTTTAGGAAATTTATAGCGTACTTCTTCTCTGCTTCATTATATTTATCTTCTTTTAAAACATAAGAGACTAATGATAATGCATTTTTAGAATTTTCGCTTCCAAAACTCAATACTTCAAGTAAGGAATTTTCATTGATAATAGAATTGAATTCATCTACTGTGAAGCCGACTGCATTGGAAATTAAAGTTAAAGATTTGTCTTTGACTTCAGAATCCAAATTTATGTGGGTATAAACTAAGTCGATGATATCATCATAATATTTTGGATGCGGTAAGGATTTGAGTTTAGCTAAAAAGTTATTATAATGTGTTTCATCTTTAAAGATTACTTCGAAGTTTTCGTTGATGACATTAGTAGCACTGAAAAATGATTCAAACGAAAAATCGATAAGTTCATTTTTTTCAATCTTAACAAATTTTAAATTATCTAAATTTGTGAATAATAATCCGTTCGTATATATCTTTTTCAATGCTGAATTTTTAGATATGGTGATAGTTTCAATATTCTTACAATCATAGATTGCGTTTCTTGAAATGATTTCAACTTTATCATCTAAGACAAAATTCTTTTTTTCATATGATTTTGGACATAAATATAAAGTTTTGTAATCGTGGGAATAGATGATGCCATCTTTTGAATGATATTTTTCATTGGCTGTACTGACATTAATTTCTTTTCCTTCATAGCCTGAGAATGCTTCGAGTGAAAAACTCTCAAGTGTTGATGGAAGATTTAAATCGAATGTGCATCCTGAAAATGCCTGATTGCCGATGTATTGGACTCCTTCGGGAATGTTCAACTTTTTTAATGTTTTATAATCATCAAAAATACCAAAAGCAGCATCAGAGATTTGATTGACCTCACTTGGAATTGTGAATTCAGTTTCATCGTTTGTGTAGCAATATCTGATCAATTTGTGTTTATCTTTTGAATAAAGGTTACCATCGATTGATGTGAAATTTTGATTTGATTCAGCAACTTCAATTTTATTTAAACTTCCCATATACATGAAGGTAGATCCTGAAATGTATTTGAGGGTTGATGGCAATTTTATACTTGATAAGTCATCGCATTTATAGAAGGCGTTTTCTCTAATTTCTTCTAATCCTTCTGGTAATTTGATTGAATATAAAAATTCGTTATAACTGAAGCATTCTTCACCGATGACTTTTATCTTGCTATCTTTTTCAAAGGATATTTTTTCTAATTTTAAAGATTTGAAAGCCCCTTTACCGATTTTTACAAGATTTTTATTTAAAATAAGTTCTCCAGATAAATTTGTTTCTTTAAAAGCTTCTTCTCCGATGATGGCTAATGATTCTGGGAAAGTTATTTCTTCTAGATATGTGAGTCCTCTGAATGCTCTATTTCCGATTTTTGTTACTTGAGATCCTTCTTCAAAGGAAATTTTTGTCAAATCTATCATAACATCGGCGTAATCATATTCTTCGACTGTACCATCTTCATTGATGGTTTTTTGAACGAAAAAATCAGCTCCAATTTCGGTTACTGGATAGCTTTCGATTGTCTTAGGAATCACTAATTCTGAATCGAAGAGATAATTCACAAAATATGTTTCAAAATTGATGGATACAATGGTACAGGTGTTTTCTTTTTCGTTGATTGTGTAATAGAACTTGTCATCATACTTCAAATCATAACCAGCATAGATTGTAATATCAGTTGAGCTTTTGATGTTTTTTTCAACTTGGAATTGAGTAACTCTATCAGTAGCTTCTATATTGTAAAACCAACCGCTGAAGTATTTATTTTCTTCGTTTGAATAGGTTGGAATTACCTTAGATAAATCACAGGTTTTATTGTATAAAGGAAGTTTGATTTCTTCCTTACCTTCATATGTTCCGCCATTGAAATTCAAAGTGACATAAAATTGTTTTACTGTGTATTCAAATTCATAAGTTGAATTGAGGTATATGACTTTAATTGTGTGTTTACCTTCATTTTCTGTATCGCCCCCTTCGATATTCAATCTGCTATCAAATCCTTTGATGGTAGTTATATTTCCATTATTATCTTTGATTTCAAAAGTTATAGAATCGAAATCTATGATTTCACCGACTCCATATACTTGGCTAAAGGGATTGATTATTTCATAACCAGTTATTTTTTGGTTTGATATTGATTGACTATTTGAATTCGTTTTATTTTCACAAGAAGTTAAAGGTAGAAAAGAAAACGATAAAATAATTGTCATCAGCTTTGTTAAATTCTTCATCTTATTGACCTCAAATATTCAAGAAATACATCGAGTAAATTGAATGTATTTCCTTTTACTAATTCAAATTGGTTACTCTCTATTATTTCGATAGGAAGAGCTAAATAATATGTTTTATCGTCTTCTATTTCCTTTTTGTTTCCGAGTAAGTATTGTTTTGGTGTTCCACTTGTAAAACTAGCACCGCAAAGTAAAAATTTATCATTTGATAAAAAGGAAAGATTTACATTTCTAACAGAAATTTTGTCATACAAATTGAAAAGTTTCTGAATATCATAACTTTCTCTTTCATTTTTTGAAAAACTATCATTAACAGTTGCATTATAGTCGATGATTTTTTTGAATTCACTTCCTTTGATATTGACATATTGCATTTCTAGTTTGTTATCGAAAATGCTGTTCAATTCACTTTCATAGATAGTTCCATCTAGGATTGGATATCTTAAAAAACTTTCATCGATGATTATCGTATCTAAAGATAGTTTGTTCTTGATTGAATAGGAGATGATTTTTAAGGTATTGATTAAATCATCTTCTGAGGATGTTGAATATCTTTTCAATTCTTCGATTGTATATTTATTATTTTTATAGTTGATTTGGATTTGATTGTTGTAATCGAAATCTTCTAATAATGTCGAAATTGAAATTTCATCATTAGCATATTGAGCAATATTTTCGGCTGATTCTTCGAATGTTGGACCTATTTTGTCGACTAAATATACATGTGATTGTTTAATAGTCTCTTTTATGTATTTATCTTTTTCCTCATCATTTGCTTCAAACATTGATAGGTATGAAAAATAATTATTCTTTTTATTTCCGTATTCATCGATCAATAATTTTTGTTGTCCGTCTAAGCTTGAATAATATTTTACAAATTCATTGATTTCTTCAGTTTTATTTTTATAGGTGTTTTTATTTGTCGCTAAATAAAAACTTGACTTTGCACAAATCCATCCATTGTTTTTCTTTGAACCTAAAAATGGATAATAGACATAATTGAAGGTACAGTTATTATTCTTATAATATTCTTCAAAATCGAATTTAGGACTGATTGAAAGTATGAATTGTTTTCCATTGATGAAATTTTCAATGCTTTGTTCTGATGTTATTGAATCATCATAGAATTCATTTGAAGTGAGAAGGTAAATATTATTCAAATAATTTTCAAATGTTGTTGCTAATGATGAAGTTGATAATTGAGTTTTACCGCTAACAAATTCATTGAAGAGATTAGATCCTTTGACACTGGAGAAAAATCCCGGAATTGTCATTTGGAAAAATGCATCTAAATAATAATTCTCATCTGAAAAAGAAGTTCCAAAGGGAATTGCATAATTTTTACTATTTGAAGCAAAGTCTTTAAGTTCGGTGATTGTTGAAGGAATTGTAAGATTGCATGTTTCAAATAAATCAACATTTAAACAGTAAGAATATGTTGATCCAATTCCAGGTAAGCAATAGATATTTTCATCTTCAGCTTTGATGTAATTTTTGATATATCCAGAATAATTTCCAAAAGATTCACTAAGGGTGTAATCTACGAAATTATTTTTTGATAAATTGATGGTCAATAAATCATCAACTAAATAGATGTCTTCTGTAACGGAATTATGTTTGATCAAATTTTTAAGATAGTCTTCATTGTAGATTTTTACATTGAGAGAGTAGTTTGGATGATTGGTTGAAAACTGCTTTAAAAAAGTTGATGAGCTTCTTAGAATGTCTTCATCGGTGGCGATGGTTATTACATATTTTTTATTTACGTTGGTATCATTATTTCTATTACAACTACCAATCATAAATGGTAATGTAAAACTCAATAAATAAAGTCCGATTTTTTTGGTGAACATAATAGCTAAAGCTCCTCTAGTTAATATTTTATTAAATTAAAAAAGATTAAACAATAACAATAATTGGAAAATGTATAGAAAGTTCGATATTTTTTAAAAATATTGATTGATTTGATGACATAAATAAAAAACAAATCAATATCAATTAAATGAAGTTGATTTGTTTTGCATATTTTTAATTCTTTTTAACGATGGTAAGATTATCATCAGTTTGTAATACGACACTGTTTTCTTCGACTGAATGAGTGAGATAGACATCACCTCCGATGATAGAACCTTTATGGATGATTGTCTCGCCACCGAATATTGCAGCATTGGAATAGATAGTTACATTATCTTCAACTGTTGGATGTCTTTTCTTACCTATCAAGTCTCTGCCTTTACTCAAAGATAGAGCTCCAAGAGTTACACCTTGATATATCTTCACATGATTTCCGATGATACAAGTTTCTCCAATGACAATACCTGTTCCGTGGTCGATGAAAAAATAATCTCCGATGGTAGCACCTGGATTTATATCGATTCCCGTTTGTTGATGAGCGATTTCAGAGATATATCTTGCAATCAATTTTTTGTTTAACAAATAGAATTCATGAGCGATTCTATAATTTATGATAGCTTTGAATCCTGGATATTCTAATACTATCTGTTGTTTTGATTCACTAGCAGGATCTCCATCAAGGATTGCAATTATAGAGGTATCCAAAGTTTTTCTGATTTCAGGAAGCTTTGATAAAAATACATTTTTCTTTTCATCATTATCATCAAATATATTTGATGCTTGTTCTTCAATATTAGAATATAATTTTTCGATTTTTTTCTCATCATATGATTGATGATAATAATCAAACAATAATAATGAAGTTAGATCTTTTAAAAATGTATCTAGAACTTCGAAATCAAATTTTTCTTTTTTCTCATTGAAATCGAAGAGCTTTACTAATTCTTTTAACATCATTCAAATAATCCTTCGACTGATAGATATTTTTCACCATTATCAGGTAAGACTGTGACAAAAGTTTTGTTTGGATTTTCTTTAGCTAATTTAACACAGGTATAGACATTAGCTCCTGATGATATTCCGACAAATAGTCCTTCTTTTTTAGCTAATAATCTAGTGAATGAATAAGCATCTTCATCAGAACAAGTCAGCACTTTATCAACGATATTTAAATCTAAGACTTCTGGTTTAAATCCAGCGCCAATTCCTTGAATTTTATGTGGGCCTTTTTTACCAGTTGTAATGACTGCGCTCCCTTGCGGTTCGACACCTATTGAGATAACATCTTTTTTCTTCTCTTTTAAATATTTAGTTGTTCCTGTCAGTGTTCCACCTGTTCCAAAAGCAGAGATGAAATAATCGATATCACCATCTAATTGAGAATATATTTCTGGTCCTGTTGTTTTATAATGAGCAATCCAATTATTCTTATTTTCAAATTGGAATGGTATATATGAATTCTTTATTTCACTATGAAGTTTTAAAGCTTCATTGATACATCCTTGCATACCACCTTCACTTACAAGTCTTATATCTGCTCCAAAGGCTTTCATCATATTGACTCTTTCTTTTGAACAATTTGATGGCATAAAGATAACTACTTTCATGTTTAAAGTGGCGCAGATTGCACTTAAACCAATTCCAGTATTACCGCTTGTTGGTTCAATTATCACAGTATCTTTATCGATTATCTTTTCTTCTAAGGCTTGTAATATCATCTCTTTAGCGATTCTATCTTTTATAGAACCTGTTGGATTACATCTTTCTAATTTGGCATATATCTTTGAATTTAAAGAAAATTCTTTCTCGATATTTTTAAGTCTTATAATTGGGGTGTTACCAATCAAATCTAACATTGTATAGTCTTTCATTTTTTTGACCTCCAAAATATAAATACATATTATAGAAAGTTAAAATTAAAAGTGTTGTAAAATGATAACAACATTTTAAAAATGTCTTTTGTATTCAAACAATCGATTTTCTAAAGTAATAAAGTGAAATATAGGTATTGAATTTATATGCGATATTATTGAGCTTTCCTTCTAGGATATATCCGTGATTCTCATGGAATTTCAATGAATTCTTGTTTTCACTTGTGATAGAAGAAATTATATTTTGAATTCCTCTTTCTTTTGCTAATTCTTCAATTTTATTCAAAAGTAAAGAACCTAAATGTTCATTCAAATGATCTTTAGAAATGTAAATAGATAACTCGCTTGTGATTTTATAGGCTACTCTTTCATTGAATTTGTGAAGATATGCATATCCTAATACATGATTATCATCATCTTTGATGACAATATAGGGGTATTCTTTCTTGATAGAATGAACTCTTTCCGTAAATGTTTTTAAATCCAGCTCATCCACTTCTAATGTATAAGCAGTATTTAATATGTAATAGTTGTATATGTCTAAACATTCTTTGATGTCTTCATCGTTGATATTTTCTATTTTCATAAAATGACCTCGTAATGTTTTTGAATTATAAATGTTTTTTTAAAATATTTTAAGTTACTTTTTAGAAAAAAATTATTAGCCTAGTTTGAACTAAACTATAAAAGTTTGGAGAAATTGCATAAATTTGATTTATAATAATAGTGTAATAAAAAAACCTGCCAACGCAGGTGTGGATTTAGACAATTGTTTACTTGAACTTGTATTGTTGATTTACAAGTCTATTCTACAATCAAAAGGAGCATATTTCAAGATGGAAAACAAAAAATATTATTTAGGATTAGATATCGGAACTGATTCTGTTGGTTTTTGTGTGACTGATCAAAATTACAACATCATAAAAAAACATAGAGAAGTACATGATGGTTCAAATGTTAAATATTATGGTAACCATCTTTGGGGTTCTAGACTTTTTGATAGTGCTAATGATGCTTCAGAAAGAAGAGCAGCTAGAGAAAATAGAAGAAGACTTCAAAGAAGAAAATGGAGAATTGTTCTTTTGCAAGATTTATTCAAAGAAGAAATGAATAAAGTTGATCCATATTTCTTTGATAGACTTAATAATTCAGCGATTCATCTTGAAGATAGAGATGAGGTTTTAAGAAAAGATAATCTATTATTTAATGATGATAATTATAAGGATGGTGATTTTTATAAAAATTATCCTACTATTTATCATCTTAGAAAAGAAATGCTCGAACATCCTGAACATAAATTTGACATTAGAGAAATATATTTAGCGTTAGCTCATATGATTAAATATAGAGGTAATTTTCTTCAAGAAGGTAAGATTGATAAAATTGGTAATGATCCTGATACTATAGTTGGAATTTTTGATTCAATTAATGGTTCTATTAAGGATTTGCAACAAGAAGATGATAATGTCAAATATGAAACATTTAATTGTGATAATGAAAAAGCACAACAACTTATTGATTTGTTTAAAAAGGAAAACAAATCTGGTGAATTATTTGACAAAACAATTGAAATTTTCAAAGCTAATGGTATCAAAAAAACTAGCTTTAAGAAACTAGCTTTCGATTTGATGTTAGGAAAAAAAGTTAAAGTATCAAGTCTCTTTTCTGATTTAGAAGAATCTGATGAGTTAAAAATTGATATTGATTTTTCCTCTGAGGAATTTGAAACTAAAGTTTTACCAAGTGTTTCTTCACTTATTGGTGAAGCTAGAACGCAAATAATTTTATCTTTAAAACAGTTGAATGATTTGAGAATTTTAGCAAATCTCTTAAAAGGTAATAAATATATCTCAGAATCAATGGTTGAAATTTATGATACTCATAAAGAACAACTTAGAATATTAAAAGAATTAGTTAAAAAATATAATCCAGATGAATACAATAGGTTCTTTAAATGCTTAACTGATGGTAAAAATACACTTAATAATTATGCAAATTATGTAGGCTATAACAAAGTTGGAAAGAGAGTAGAAAGAGTTGAAAAATCAACTAATCAGGAAGTTTTATACAAAGAAATTAAAAAGATATTACCAATAGAACAAAGCTTGAAAGATGATTTTGTACCTCTTGCTGAAGGTGATAAAAAGAAGCTTATTGATATTAAAAATGCTATAGACTCAAATAAATATTTACTCAAGCAGAATTCAAAGGAAAATGGTGTTTTGCCATATCAATTGAATTTGATTGAAATGCATCAAATTTTACAAAATCAATCAAAATATTATTCTTTCTTAGCTGATAAGGATAAAGATTTTAATAATCTTGATGAATACACATATAAAATTGAATCAATTTTAAAATTTAAAATACCTTATTTTGTTGGTCCTTTAACTGATAAGGCAAAACATAGTTGGATTGTTAGAAATGATGGACATGATGAAAAAATAACTCCGTGGAATTTCCATGATGTTATCAACGAAGATAAGACAGCTGAAAAATTTATGGAGAACTTGAAAAATTGCTGTACATATTTGATTGATGAACCTACATTACCTAAATGTTCATTATTGAATCAAATGTTCGTTCTTCTTAATGAAATAAATAAATGGAGATTATGTGTAAATGGAGCATCAGATGCTCAATTTATATCAGTGGAAGATAAAGAATATATCATTAGAGAAGTTTATTTAAAGAATAAACCAACATTAAAAACTGTCAAAGAGGCATTTAAGAGAAAATATGGGGTCAAAATTGATATCTTTACAGGTGATTCGAATGATTTAAAAGAATTGAGCGCTGCTGACATGCATGCTTCTCTATCATCTTGGATTATTATGATGAATGATGCAGCATTTGGCGAATCATTGTTAACTGATAAATCTAAGCAAGAATTAGCTGATGAGATTATCAACGAAATCACAACATTTGAAAATAAAGAATTAGTTCAAAAGAGATTGAAAAAGCATAAATTAACTCCTGCACAAATCAAGTATTTGTCAAATATTAAATTTGAAGGTTGGGCTCGATTATCTAGAAAATTATTAAATGGTCTATACGTCGATAAAACAAATATTAATACTGGTGAAGTTATTCAGTTATCTATTATGGATTTGATGTTGCAAACCAATGATAATTTCATGCAAATTCTCACAACTAAAAATAGTGATGGTTCTTATAAATATTCATTTATGGATCAAATTGAAGAAGAAATCGGCGATTTAAATACCAATATGGATGATGTCATTGCTTCAACATATACATCTCCTGTTATGAAAAGAGCTCTTTATCAAACGGTTAAGATTGTAAATGAATTAAAAGAGATTTTAAAAATTGATCATTTCGATTCTTATTTTATTGAATCAACAAGAGAAGAACGTGAAAAGAAACGCAGTGTATCAAGAAAAGATTTGATTGTAAAAACCTTAAAAACAGCTAAGAATGGTCTTTTTGAAGATATCGATTTAGAACATCTGAAAAATGAAGCTAGTTTGAAACAAGAAAATGATTTTAGAGATAAAAATAAAGGTAAAAAAATGTATCTTTATTTTATGCAACTTGGAAAGTCTGTATATTCAGGTGAAAATATAGATTTGAATAATTTACAAGATTATGATATCGACCATATTATTCCACAAGCAAAAGTTAAAGATGATAGTTTTATAAATACTGTCTTAGTTGAAAGAAGTATAAATAATAAGAAGAGTGATAATTATCCAATCAAGAGAGAAATTATTACGAAAAAAGCTGTTAATTTTATCAAAGCTTTAGCCTCTAAATTCCCGGAATTTATGCCTAAAGAGAAGATAAATAGAATTCTAAGATCAGAAAATAAACCTCTCAGTGCTGATGAAATCTCTGGTTTCATCAATCGACAACTTGTCACTACTAATCAATCAGTCAAAGCTGTATGTGATGTTTTAAAGAAAGTAGATGGAGAAAAATCCAAGATTATATATTCTAAAGCTGGTTTAGTTTCAGAATTTAGAAGAGTATTTAATATTCCAAAATCAAGAGATGTTAATAATTTCCATCACGCTCATGATGCGTATTTAAATGTTGTAGTCGGTAATGTATTTTATAAGAGATTTAGCAATGGTAATCCAAATGCTATTAAATATATGATGGAACACTTAGAACAAACAAATGTCAGTGTTGAACATGTATTTAAACACGATCAGTACATATTGATGAGTGACACTCAAATTTGGAAAGCTAAAAAATACATAGATTCAAAAACTGGTGTTATGACATATAAAGGTGATGTTGAAGATGAAAATTCAACAGGAACTATTGATTTAGTAAGAAAGTATTTATCTTATAACGATCCATTAGTTACACATATGCTATACGAACAAGTGGGCGATGGTGGATTCTTTAAAGCGACAATTCATTCTGCAAATGAAGGCGGCGCCTCTTTCCCACTAAAAATGGAAGCACCATTTAATAATCCAGGATTTGAATCCAAATATGGTGGTTACTCCGATTTAAGTAATCCATATGTTTCTTTGGTTAAATCTGATGGAAAAAAAGGCAAACACAATTACTCAATTGAATTCATTCCAAAAGTTATAAGAATTGGATTAGGAAATGATAAAAAGAAATTAGAAAATTATCTTGTTGAAACTAGAAAACTGAAAAATCCTGAAATTTTAATTGAAAAATTGTTAATGGAAACAATTCTTGAAATGCCAAATAAAAAAGGTGATTGCATTAAATTTACAAAATTAAGAATCAGAGGTAAATCTGATGGTAGCATTATTTGCGTCAATAACTCCGAATTATTTATGCCTATAGAATATGTAAAGATTATTAAGAAAATAAGCAAATTATTAGGAAAAAATAATCAAGCAGGAAAAGAGAAAATTGATTTATCAGTTTTAGATAAATTCGGCAAAGATGATATTGATTGTACTAGAGGAAAGATTACAAGAGAAGAATTGATTAAATTGTTTGATTATATTACAAATGTGGTTTATTCCAAGCCAGATTATAATTGTTTACCTGCTTTAGGGAATTTGTTTATAAAGGTTAAAGATGCAAAAGAAAAGTTCTATAATCTTTCAACTAAAGATTGTTTGATTATTCTTTCCACCATGATTGATTTGTTATCATGTAAGAGTGTTCAAGGACGAAATCTTTCATTGTTGGGTCTGCCTGCAAAATGTGGTTGTATAAGAACTAATCAAAAGTTGACTTTAGGAACTCGTATTGTTCAGACATCAACTACTGGTTTTAAAGAATTTGTTTTATTCACTGTCCCAGAGGATTAATTTATGGGATTTAGAATAGTTAAAATTAGTAATAGATGTAAACTTGAAACTCAACTAAATTATCTTGTATGTAGAAGCGATAAAGAATCGAGAATCTTATTAGACGATATTTCTATTTTGATTATTGAAAATCAGCAAGTATGCATTACTTCTGCATTACTTGCTGAGCTTATAAATCATAAAGTTAGAGTGATATTTTGTGATGCAAAACATAATCCTCTTTCAGAATTAGTTCCTCAGCATGGTGCTTATAATACTTATGAAAGAATTAAAACACAAATCAGTTGGATAAAAGAAGCTAAAGATATGGTATGGACTAATATCATCAAACAAAAAATTCACAATCAGCATTTTGTTCTAGCTTGTAAAGAAGAATTAGATGCTTGTGCCATTTTAGCAAAATATGAAAATGAAGTTGAATTAGGTGATACTACAAATAGAGAAGGATTAGCTGCTAAAACATATTTTGCTTCTATATTTGGTTCTAATTTTGATAGAAGAAAAGGAAGTGAAGAAATCAATACCTATTTAGATTATGGGTATTCAATATTACTTTCTGCTGTGAATAGAGAGGTGTCATGTGCTGGGTATCTTCCTTCATTAGGAATTCATCATATTGGGAGTGAAAATCCGTTTAATTTTGGTTGTGATTTGATGGAACCATTTAGACCATTTGTTGATTATATGATTGTTAAGAATATGATTACAAAATTCGAATATAAAAAACAATTGGCTAATGTATTGAATATGGAAATATCTTGCAATGGTAAGACAACAATTCTAATCAATGCAATTTATAATTTTGTTAATAGTGTGTTCAATGCTTTGAATAATTTGGATGTTTCAAAAATAAATATAGTGGAATTTTTAAATGAGCAATTATAGATATATGAGATCATTATTAATGTTTGATTTGCCAGTGGAAACTGCTGCACAAAGAAGAGAATATCGACAGTTTGTAAAATTCTTAAAGAAACAAGGATTTATTATGTTCCAAGAATCGATATACATCAAATTATCGATTAATGAATCGGCTGTTAAAAATTTGTCTAATTCAATCAAAACACATCTTCCAAAACAAGGATTGATTTCAATGATTACTGTCACTGAAAAACAGTTTAGCAACATCGATTATTTCTTAGGTGACTTTGAAACTGATGTTGTTGATACTGATCAAAGGTATATAGAATTATGATGGTTTTAAAGCACCCTAACATTGAAAAAGAAATCGAGTTTAGCGAATGCATCTTTTACTACATAAGTATCGAAAACTCTTTTATGTATCGAAATACCATTTTTCAATTGCTAAGCGGAACTGATTCTATTGATGCATTTCATTTATACGATAATGCTATAGAATTAAATGCAACAAAGTTTATTTATTTTATAGATAATCTTTCATTTATCACCTTTGATGAAAAGAAACTAAATCTTACTATTCAAAAGGAAGTGGCAGGTGAAATAAGTGTTTCAGAAAATGAAACTTATTTAGAATTGATAAATAAAATAAATGATTATTTATCATCTATCACTTATGATTTCCCTTTAAGATTAAAATTTGATGATGAAATGAGTTTGTTAACTTTTTTAAATGCTTTTTCTGTTGGATATGGTGGAGATAACGAAGATTTTTTAATTACCCTTATCGAAAAGATAAAGATATTGGTTGATGTATTTAAGTTTAAAGTCATAATTCTTCATAATCTATGTGATTATCTGTCTAAAAAAGAATTTGAATATTTTATTTCTGAAATGCGACATCAAGAAATTTTCTTTTTGATAATATCAAGCCACATACCAGCCTATAAAACTGATGAAGAATTCATCATTCGAATAGATTCTGATTTATGTGAGCTTCACATTGAAGAAAAAAGCAAAAAATGTTAAAATTTGGCTATATCAATGAAAAAACAAGCTAAAAACTGCATGTTTTGAGGCTTGAGAGTATTGTTGATTTTGATTCTTCTCTTACGAATATGTGTGATTTTGACGAACAACGGCGCTTGAGAGTATTGTTGATTTTGATTCTTCTCTTACGTACTTTAATTTTAATGCTATTTTCGCACTGCTTGAGAGTATTGTTGATTTTGATTCTTCTCTTACTGTCTTTGCGATAACAGAAGAAGAAGATTAGCTTGAGAGTATTGTTGATTTTGATTCTTCTCTTACTTTTAGACCGTTGTCTTGTATATGATCATGCTTGAGAGTATTGTTGATTTTGATTCTTCTCTTACTGTGTTCGCAATCACTGAAGAAGAAGACTAGCTTGAGAGTATTGTTGATTTTGATTCTTCTCTTACAACCACCTGCTACAGTTCCACCAGTCAACTGCTTGAGAGTATTGTTGATTTTGATTCTTCTCTTACGTTTGTATTCGGGTTTTAAAGAAAATTATGCTTGAGAGTATTGTTGATTTTGATTCTTCTCTTACAGCGCCTAAGGTAATCGAGACGTCATTAAGCTTGAGAGTATTGTTGATTTTGATTCTTCTCTTACTTGAATAAATCCATTTTCCGTTCCAATTTCGCTTGAGAGTATTGTTGATTTTGATTCTTCTCTTACTAAAAAACCTTGTATAAGACCGTCATTATTGCTTGAGAGTATTGTTGATTTTGATTCTTCTCTTACTAATTTATTTACGTTATTTTCAGCAATTTGCTTGAGAGTATTGTTGATTTTGATTCTTCTCTTACTATCGATAATTAATTCATCGATGTCTTCATGCTTGAGAGTATTGTTGATTTATGAAAAATGTCCAAGATTTAACCGTCTTGGATTTTTTTTGAAAACTCTTTTTTGATTTCAAGTCTATTAATGTATTTTTTTTATTGTTAAAATACTATTCGTTTTTAGGAGGCAACTATGTCAAAAGCTGATCAAATATTTATTGATAATATGAAAGATATTTTAGAGAATGGTTTTTCTGATAAGGATTATCATGTCAGACCTCATTGGGAAGATGGTACTGAAGCTCATACCATAAAGAAATTTGGTATTGTCAATCGCTATAATTTACAAGAAGAACTTCCGATTTTGACTATCAGAAGAACTGCTTTTAAGTCTTGTTTGGATGAATTATTATGGATTTGGCAAAAGAAGAGTAATAATGTTCATGATTTGAATTCTCATATTTGGGATTCTTGGGCTGATGAAAATGGTTCTATTGGTAAAGCATATGGATATCAATTGAGACAAAAATCTGTTTATCCAGAAGGTGAATTCGATCAAGTTGATCGTGTTTTGTTCGATTTAAAGAATAATCCTCATTCTAGAAGAATCATGACTAATATTTATAATTTTAACGATCTTCATGAGATGAATCTCTATCCCTGTGCTTATTCTATGACGTTCAATGTTTCTGGAGATACTTTAAATGGTATTTTGAATCAAAGAAGTAATGATATGCTCACTGCTAATAACTGGAATGTTTTGCAGTATTCTTTACTTCTTATGATGTTTGCTCAAGTCTCTGATTTGAAAGTTGGGGAATTAGTTCATGTCATCGCTGATGCTCATATTTATGATAGACATGTTGAAATGGTCAAAGAAATCATCAATAAACCTCAACATAAAGCTCCGACTTTAAAGATCAATCCTAATGTTAAGAATTTCTATGATTTTAAGATAGAAGACTTTGAATTAGTTGATTATGAATATGAGAAGTTAGATAAAAAGATTCCAGTAGCTATTTAATATATGGGCAATTTAATTTCAATATTACACGCAGATAAAGAGTGGGGTATCGGTAAGAAGAATGATTTGATGTTCTCATTAAAAAAGGATATGGCTTTCTTTAGAAATACAACTAAAGGACATGTTGTTTGTATGGGTGAGAACACTCTTCTTTCCTTTCCTAACGGTAAACCATTAAAGAACAGAACTAATATTGTTCTTTCTAAAAGCTCAAATTATGATGATGTTATCAATGTACATTCTTTTGATGAATTTTTAAAAGTCATCAAAGAGAAATTACAAGAAAGTGATGTCTTTATCATCGGTGGTGCTAGCATTTATAGACAGACCCTTCCTTATGTTGATTATGTCTATCTCACAAAGGTTGATGCTATTGGAAATGCTGAGGTTTTCTTTGAAAACCTTGATGAAAATAAAGATTTTAAACTGGTTTCTTCTACTCCTTATGAAGAAGATAATGGTTATATGATCTCTTTTACCACTTATCAAAATATAAATAAAAAAGAATTTTAATATTTTTTAAGAGAGGAGAATAAAATCTTCTCTTTTTTTATTTAAAACATTGTATTCATCGAAATTTTTTGAAATAATATTTTTATCTATAAAGACATAGGAGGGCTTTTTATGGGTATTGTTATCGGTGTTGTTGTCGGTATTGTCATCTTGCTTTTGATTTTATTTTTCTCTTCTTACATCAAAGCAGCTCCAGATACTGCAATTATGATTTCTGGTTCCGGAAAAAGAAAGATATTGATTGGTAAAGCTGGGTTTAGAATTCCGTTCATTCAAAGAACTGATAAATTATCTCTCAGAGCATTTCAAGTAGATATCAAAACTGATGAACCAATTCCTACTAATGAATTCATCAATATCAATGTTGATGGTGTTGCTAATTTAAAGATTTCTTCTGATCCAAAATTGTTGGAAAGAGCCTTTGAAACATTGCTCAATATGTCCGAACAAGAACTTAAGATGCAAGTACAACAAATCCTTCAAGGTAATATGCGTGAAATCATCGGTACTGAGAAAATTAAGACTCTTGTTCAAGAAAGACAGGGAGTTGCTGATAAGGTTAAAGAAAATGTCGTTCCTGATATGGAAAAATTAGGTATTGAACTTGTCAATTTCAACATTCAATCATTCTCTGATTCTAATGATGTCATCGTCAATCTCGGTATCGATAATATCTCTCAAATTTCAAAAGACGCCGCTATTGCAAAAGCTAATGCTGAAAGAGATGTTGCTATCGCAAGAGCTGAAGCTAGTAAGGCAGCTAATGATGCTACAGTCAAAGCTGAACTTGAAATCGCCACTCAAAATAACGCTCTTGCTTTGAAAAAAGCTGAGTTGAAGACAAAAGAAGATACTGCAAAAGCAGATGCTGATGCTGCATATTCAATTCAACAACAAAAGAGACAATTAGATATCAACAATTCTGCTGTTGATGCTGAAATTGCTAAGAAATCTAAAGAGATTACTTTGAATGAGAAAAACGCAGCTGTAACTCAACAACAATTAGATGCAGAAATCAATAAAAAAGCTGATGCTGAAAAATATGCTGCTGAACAAAAAGCTAGCGCTGAACTTTTCACTCGTCAAAAGAAGGCGGAAGCTGAACTTTATGAAACTATCAAAGAAGCCGAATCTGTCAAAGCTAAAGCTGAAGCTGATGCTGCCGCTCAAGTTGCTCAAGCTAACGCTTTAAAAGAAGCTGCTTTAGCTGAAGCTGAAGGTATTAAGGCTAAAGGTGAAGCAGAAGCTCTTGCTATCAAAGCAAAAGCTGATGCTATGAAAGCCTATAATGATGCTGCAACCTTACAACTCATCCTTGATAGCGGAGTTATTCCTAGCACTGTTAAAGCTTATGCAGAGCCTACTGCTGCTGCTTTATCTAAGATTGATAATATCACGATGTATGGTGAAGGTAACACTGCTAAATTGACTGAAGAAATCAATAAGAATGGAACACAAATCATCGAAGGAATTGAAAAGACCTTAGGTATTGATATCAAGTCAGTTCTTGCTGGTTATTTTGGTGCTAAGGTCTTAGAGAAGAAAGATAATAAAGAAGAAACTAAATAAAATCATACTGAGCAACTTTCATTTCGAGGGTTGCTCTTTTTTATTAAAATCACCAAATTTTGATTGAAATTATTTATCAATATAACTTAAAATGTCAAAGATGAAAATAATTATTGATGAATATTTCTTATCCGTTGCTCATAAAGTCATATCCAATGATGAATATATGTCTATGAAAACATTTGTTGCTCATGGATGTTATTCTGTCTATGACCATTGTTTAAGAGTGGCTATATATTCTTATTCTTACGCTAAAAATAAGAATTTAGATGTCGATTATGAATCTCTTATCATCGGTGCTTTGCTTCACGATTATTATTTATATGATTGGCATCACGCTCATGAAGGACATCGGTTACATGGATTCAGACATCCATTTATCGCATTGATGAAAGCTAGAAGATCTTATAAATTGAATCCAAAGGTTTGCAATATGATCCGTTCGCATATGTTTCCTCTAACTTTTTGGACAATTCCGCTTTCAAAAGAAGCTTGGATTCTTCAAAAAGCAGATAAAAAATGTGCAATGCTCGAACATAAGACTATCAAAGAGATGAGGAGATTAGAAAAAGAAGTTCTCGCTTCTTCTATTGCATAAAAAATCACATCTTGGAAGCCTTTTCTTAAAAAAATGTAGAAAATAATATTTCTACATTATTTTTTAATGTTATAATTTATTTTCGGTCCGGGGGTAAATATATGGAACATTACATCGCAAGCCGTTCTTTGAAACCAGTCGATAAAAATGATATCATCGCCATCTCTAATATGGCTAAAGCTGATAAAGCAGCTGGAAATGATGTTATCAATGGCAGTATTGGTGTCTTCCTTGATGACAATAAAGAAGTTGGCAAAGTTTTATCTATCGATAAAGCTTTGAGTGAGCATGTCACTGATAAATTGGGTTATTCATCTGTTTATGGTGATATGGACTACAACAATGCAGTTGAAAAGTGGGTCTTTGATGATAAGTACGATGAGATTAAAAATATGTATTCTGTCTTCACTGGTTCGACATTGGGCGGTACTGGTGGTGTTTCTATAGCCTTCAATCTTTTCTTAGAAGAAGGCCAGAATGTCCTTCTTCCAGATGTCATGTGGACTAATTATATTTTGATTGCTAAAAAAGCTGGTCTTGGTTATGAGACCTATTCAATGTTCACAAGTGATGGTAAATTCAATCTTGAATCTTTAAAAGAACATATCCAATTCACAATGAAAGAATTTGGCAGATGCTTAGTTGTCATCAATGATCCTTGCCAAAATCCAACGGGATATTGTTTGAGCGAAGAAGAATATGATAAATTATTCAAGATGTTAAATATTCTCGGTAAGGATGGTAAATTGACTGTCTTATTCGATATCGCCTACCTTTCTTATTATGCTGTTCCTGATAGCAAATGTAAGTTGATTGATAAGATTGCAAAAAAAAAGTCAGATTTCATTTCTGTTGTTATCTTCTCTTGTTCAAAAGTCTTCGGTTTATATGGACTTAGAATGGGCGCTTTCATCGCTTTAGCATTAGATGATGATGAAAAAGTTGAAATCAAAAATGCTTTCGGAGCTCAAGCAAGAGGTGTCTATTCTTGTTCTGTCTCTGCACCTGGTTATGCCATTTCTAAAATTATGACAGATCCTATCAAAAAACAACAATTGGTAGATGAGATCAATCACAATAAAGATGTTCTCAATGAAAGAGGAACTGCTTTGATTGCCGAACTAGATAAAGCTGGAATCAAATATTATCCATATAAATCCGGTTTCTTTGTCACTATCAAAGTTGAAAATGCTTTTGGTATTTTTGAAAAGCTAAAAGCTGAACATATCTATATCGTTCCGCTTTCTGAAAATACGATTCGTATTGCTTTGTCAGGTATGACAAAAGAAGAAGTCGTCGTTCTTGTTAGAGAGCTTAAAAAAGCAATGTAAAGAATACTGTTAGATGGTAAGTTATTCTTATCGTCTAACATTTTTTTAATTTAGAGATTGTTATTTGATTTTAAACTTATTTCTTTTCCACAAAAAGCAATTCCTATTTTGATGATGTTTTCAAATCCATTTGCTTTTAAATTGATATGATATTTCTTTTCTTCGATTTGATTTAAAGCTTTTGAAGCTAGAGTATCAATCTCATTTACATCTTTCGTATTTTTATTTCAAAAATGAAAGTAGGGATATCTTTTGTTAAAGGTATCAACTCGATATCAAAACAGCCTAAACCAGATTCTCGATTGGATAGAATTATATATTTAGAACTGACAATAGATAAAACCCCCAATAACATTCCATGATAAAAAGCTTCATTAGCGGTATCGAAGGAAGAAATGGTTTCTATCATCAAATTTTCTAATGTCTTTTGTAGTTTGTTGATATCTTTTTGAAATATTGCTGTTTGAAAATCGATTGCAGTATTTTCGTTTCATAATTTTTTGATGATATCATTGCTTGATGTTGATAGCCGGATTGCTTGAGGATTACAATCGTAATCGACATAATTAATCACTGACCAAGGATTATATATTTCAGTATTTTCAAATAAATATCCATCGTATCAGGATGATATTTCGTTGAATTTATTTTCATGTCCGTAATAAGAAAGCAATTTTGTAACTTCTTCTTTTGTAAAACCGAAATATTGACTATATCTATCATCAAGAATTGAATTGATGATTGTTTAAACCACTAAAAATACTTTCTTTAGCAACTCTTAGAATTTCGGTTAAGAATCCGAATTTTAAATTAGTATTATCTTTTAAACCAGCGGAGAAGAATGAACACATAAAATCAATTGGTTTGTTGTAGAAGCCGTTGATATATCCTTGTTGAATTGGAGTATCATATTCGTCAATTATAATAACAATTCCGATATCATAATGTTTGTATAAAAATAATGAAAGCAATTGAAGTGATATTTCAAAGTCAACATCATCTGCTAATCCCTTTGAAAGTTTAATATAGGTTTCCTTTTCGAATTCGTTCAATTTATTGCTATTTTTAAATTCGGAATGTCTTAAAAATTCTATTAAAATCATTTTTTTTGATTTTTTCTTTAGTCTCAGACCATGTTTTGCTTTTTAAAATCTTTAAAGGTTAGAAATATAACTTGGAATTTCCACTGATATTGCATGTATTCATTTCCGCATTTGTTTAAGATGAAGTTTCAACATCTGTTTTTTTAAAGAAAACTTTCAACATATCCATCACCAATGCTTTTTCTAAATCTTCTTGGTCTAGTGAACAATGAAAGTTGAGGTTTTGTATCTAAAAAATCTTTGATCAAAAGCGCTTTATCAACATAGTAATAATCAGATGAAGCTTTCTTCTTTGCTTTATATGATTCTTTAGTTTTAAAAATAAAAACTTTCAAGAATCATTCATTTGTTATCTATTTTTTTGCTCCTATAATTTCTCAACTTTTACACATTTACTGAAAGCGATGAATGGATATATTAGATTTTTTTGATACTTAAAACATGTTATATAAGTCATAAATCACCCATTTCTTATTTTTTTATAAACAAACGAAATAAATCAAATATTATTTCGTTTGATTTCGTTATAAATGAAAAAAATATAATCTATTAGTTTGAAAAAATCCTATTTTTGTACTTATATTATCTGGTTAGTCTAAACAAATAATTGAAAGTTGTTCGAAATTTTCTTTGAAAAATCGTACACTATGATATAATTCTTTGAAGGGAAAGATAATTATGCTCTCTAAAAAAATATTTACAACTACATTATCATTGTTTACATTAGTTTCTTGTTCATCTAATTCTACAACTAAAATTGAAGATACAAAGGCAATCACTGATATTAAAGATAGAACTGTTGAAATAAAAAAAGATATTTCTAAAGTTTGTATCACTTTTAATTTAGAAGAATATTTCGCTATCGGTGGAGAAAATGCTGTCGATAAGATTGTTGGATGGTCATATTCCTATTTTAAAGGAAGAAGAGAAGACGCATATAGCGCTTATACAAAAGCTTATCCGAGTTTGTTAAATAAGACTGATATTGGATATTCAAGCAATATCAATATCGAAACTATCATCTCACTCAATCCAGATGTTGTTTTAGCATCTAGCACTGCTGATTACGCATACTTTGAATCTAAATTATCATTGCTTGAAAAAGCAAATATTCCGATTGTCTTTTTTGATTATCATATCGATACGATTGATTCTATTAAAAAATCAAATGAAATCTTAGGTGAAGTCTTAAATCAAAAGACAAGAGCAAATGAAATCTCTACTTATTATGAAAATAAGGTTTCTCCTATTTTTACAAAAGCTAAAGATATAAAAGATGAAGATAAACCAAATGTCTATATGGAATTTTCAAAAGGTAAAGACACCTATGGAAATACTTGGTCTAAGAAGATGTGGGGATCTCTTATTCAACAAGTAGGCGGTAAAAATATCGCATACGATATTTCTGATGCAAGCAGTGTTGATATGGCAAAAGAAGCCATCATTAAAAATGATCCTGATATTATCATCTTGACTGGTGTTTTACAAAGTGGTTTATCTGATAATGTTATTTTGGGATATAATCAAGATGAAGAAAAGGCCAAGAAAAATCTTGAATCATATCTTGATAGAAAAGAATGGAAAGAAGTAAAAGCAGTTAAAAATAGAAATCTTTCTGCTGTTTACCATGATTTATCAAGACATATCTTTGATTTTGCAGGTGTTGAATTTTTAGCTAAAAAGATTCAACCTGAATTATTTGCTGATTTGAATCCTTTAGCTGATTTGAAAGAGTTTTTCTCTTCGTATATGCCATTTGAATTATCCGGTTGTTTTATGGTCGAATTATGAATGATAAAATAATTTCTTCTTATTTGAATAAAAATCTGATCAAGATTATTGCTATGTTTATAGCAATAGTTTTGATTGCTTTTTTATTTTTAATCGACCTTTTTGTCGGAAGTGCAAATCTAACCTTCTCTGAAAATATCAATGCTTTATTCTGTCCTAATAATGTTTCTTCTTCAATTGTACTCATTGTTAGGGAGCTTAGAATTCCGATTGCTTTGATGGCAATTTTGATTGGATTATCTCTTGGTACTAGTGGTTCTGTCATGCAGACTATTTTAAATAATCCTTTAGCATCTCCTTATACTTTAGGTATCGGTGCTGGTGCTAGTTTTGGAGCTACTCTTGCTATTTTATTCTCCGGCAATGATTTTGTTGTAGCTTCTTTTGCTTTTATCTTTGCGATGTTGATTTCACTTCTTATTTTTGTTGTTGGTAAATTCAAAAAGATGACATCTCATTCGATGACCTTGCTTGGTATTGCACTTTTATTTTTCTTCAAAGCATTACAAGCTTTCGTTCAATATTTTGCTAGTGAAGATCAAAATCAAAGCATTGTCTTCTGGGAATTTGGATCACTCCAAAAGGTTGATTATCAAAAAGTTTTGATTCTTTGTATCGCTTTTATCATTGTTTTTCCACTTCTTCTTAAAAATTCGTGGAAATACACTTCTTTATCATTAGGTGATATGAAAGCGGAAAGTATCGGTGTTAAAACTTCAAAATTGAAGCTTGAATCTTTCTTTTTGATTTCAATTCTTTCTTCTTTATCGGTTTGCTTTACTGGTCCAATTGGTTTCATCGGTATTGCAAGTCCACATATTGCAAGATTGATTTCAGGAGATGACCATAGATTCTATCTTCCTTTATCTGCATTATTTGGCTCTTTGATTTTATTGTTATCAGATATCATTTCTAAAGTCATTTTACCTGGTACTATCTTCCCAATTGGTATCATCACATCATTGATCGGTCTTCCTTTCTTTTTAGTCGTTCTTGTCAGGGAGAAAAACTGATATGTCATTAGAAATAAATGATCTTCGTTATAAATATCCGAAGAATGATAAATATACTTTAAATGGAATTGACCTTGTGTTAAAAGATGGTGAGATTACCACTCTATTAGGTCCTAATGGTGCTGGAAAGACTACATTAATCAAATCTTTGACTTCAAATTTGAAGAAAGAAGGAACGATTATTTTAAACGGAAAAGATATCGATGAATATTCTTTTGATGAAAAGAATAAGATCATCGGTTATTTACCACAAGAGAATTCAAAATTATCTTATTTAACTGTTTTTGAAGTCATCCTTTTAGGTTGTTTGAATGATTTAAAAATCAAAGTCAAAAAAGAACAATTGAAACATACTGCTGATATCATCAGACAATTCAATTTAGAGGATATTTCCAATAAGAGATATTCGGAATTATCTGGTGGTCAAAGAAGAATTGTTTCAATCGCCCAAGTGCTATCGAAAAATCCTCAAGTATTGATTCTTGATGAACCGACTGCAAATCTAGATGTCTACAATGAAATCGAAGTTCTTTCTCTCATTCAAAATTATGTTAAAAAGAAAAATGTCGCTTGTCTTTTAGTCTTGCATTCTATCAATTTAGCAAGCAGATATTCAGATACTATCTGTCTATTAAAAGAAGGAAAAGTATTTAAAAAAGGTAGCCCTATTGAAATT
Organism: uncultured Prevotellaceae bacterium; assembly: GCA_963653505.1. Classification (GTDB taxonomy): domain Bacteria; phylum Bacillota_I; class Bacilli_A; order RFN20; family CAG-288; genus Enterosoma. Next base: position 27,396 of record CAVJWL010000002.1, on the reverse strand, counting down.
ATCACTGAAGCAAACCTTTTAGATGTTTATCATGTGATTGTCGAAAAGACAATTTCAAATAGTGGCTACCCACTTATTCATATCATTGAAAATGAGAGGAAAAAGGATTATTCTTTCTGAACTTTTTTGATGACATAAGATCTCGATGAGAAATCTAACATCAATCTGACATTTTCGTTATATCCGCATCCAGACCATTCTTGAGAAAGAACTGGTCCGTTGAATTCTAATGATTTTCCAGAAATATATCCGTGATTATCTTCGGTTTTCATCTCTTGAATTTGTGCTACAAGAGAGAAAAGCATACTATCCTCTTTTAAATGAATTGGTGATTGATAATTTACTAGAGTTCCAAAACTTTGAAGCGGAATTCTTTGAGTTCTTGATTGATAAAAATAAAGACTATCACTATCTAGATACAATGCTTTTAATCTTTCTTCTTTGAAGTCTAGTTCATCAATGCTTCGATAGATTGAGACAATACAAGTGTCTTCTTTTATCGTTTCTATTTCATAATCTTGATGTTTTGCTTCTTCTTGGATGATATAACAATTTCCCCATTGAAGAGTTTTTCTGTGTTCTTTATAGAATGAGATTTGATCTTGAATTATTTTTTCATCAATTTTGAATAAGTCATTCAAATCTAATTCGTATCCTAAAACTCCGTGCATTGCTACTTCAAACTTTGTATCTAAGCTAGTTTTTCTCATCAATTGATTGCTCGTTTTACAGGATACATGATTTGACATTACGGAGTTTGGATATCCGATGATGGCTCCTTTTTGAATTGACTCTCTTTTGAATGAATCAGTATCATCACTCATCCATGATTGAGCAAAATACGATAGCATACCTAAATCGAATCTATTTCCTCCACTAGCACAATTTTCAAATAGAACGTGAGGGAATCTTTTAGTTATCTCTTTTAAAACTCTATACAATCCGATTATGTATTCGTAAGGTAAATTGCCGCTATCTATATTTGAAAAATTGCGATTATAATCCCATTTTAAATATGAAATATCAGCGCTATTTAAGACATCAGAAACACTCTCGATGATGAAATCTTGAACTTCTTTCTTTGCTAAATTCAAGGTGTGTTGATGTCTTCCTTTATAAGAAGGGTGAATATCTTTGATTATCCAATCAGGATGCGACTTGTAGGTTTCGGTATCTTCATTGACCATTTCTGGTTCCATCCAGATACCGAAGTTAAGTCCTAATTTCTTAGCTTCATCACTCAGTGCTTTTAAACCGCCAGGCAATTTCTTTTCGTTGACTTTCCAATCTCCTAAACCATGAGAATCATCATCTCGAGTAGAAAACCAACCATCATCTAAGACAAATGTTTCAATTCCGTATTTCTTGGCTTTTTTCATCAAAGAGATGATTTTAGATTTGGTAAATTTCATACCAGTAGCTTCCCAATTGTTATAAAAAATCGGGCGTTCTTTATCTTTGAAATATTCTGGAATTATCTTATTGTTGACAAAATTTTGCATATTAGAAGCTAAGCCGTTGCTTCCTTTATTTGAATAGGAAAAGATACCGATAGGGGTGATGAATGATTCGTCATTTTTAACTACAAGATTTAAACCAGTTGATGAAATACCCCCTTGGATTCTCATCAAATCAAAACAATCCGTTTCAACTGAGCTTTCAAAATTACCAGAATATAGCAAATTAAATCCGTAGCAATTACCATAGGTGTTGGTGCAGTGATTTTCAGTGATATAGAAAAATGGATTGTGTCTAGCACCTGAACTTCCAAGAAGTGATTCAATAACTTTTCTTCCTGGTTTTATTTCTTCAACAGCTTGATTGAGTTCATTTGCCCAGCAACCATAAGTTGAGATAAGTTTTGAATTGTTATTCACCATTGATAATTGATAGGACATGAATTTTTGAATGTGAATATCATTACCAAAATTATTGTGTAGAATTGAATAACAAGAGATGACATCTTCTTTATCGTAGGTTGTATAATGAAGTTCTAAACTCAAATTCAAATATTTATCTTCTAATAAAATCATCACTTCTGAGGATGGATTATGAGGAGTTGGATAGATATCTAAAGAAGTCGGATCTATTATTTTTGCTTCTTTAAAAAATAAATCGATAGTACCAAATTCAGAGATGATTAAAGAAGGAGAAAAATAATCACCATTACCAACAGTTGAAACAACTGTTTTTAAATCATTGTTTGAAAAATTATCTTTCTCATCAAGAATGGCTGTAGTACCTTGACAGACGCTATATTTTCTAATCAAGCTTTCAATTTCTTCTTTGAATTTGATTCTTGTTCCATAATATTCGCTTGTCAATTTCAAATTGTTTCGAGTTGATAAAATTAAACTGGTATTATCAGTGCTTATAATTATTTCTTTTTCTTTTATTTCAATCATAATTTGACCTCTTTTTTCTTGTATTATTATAAAATAGAAGCGGTTGATTTATAAAGATACTTATTTAATTTTATTTAAAGGAGAACTGTATGGAATGGAATTTAATCGATGTCATTCAAGAGACAAATCATAATTTTTTAAATTATTACGTGCTTGTTTATGATGTCATTAAAGATGGTGTTCATAACCGCTATGAATACTATATGACAAGCAGAAAGAGTAAAGAAGAATTATTACCAGTCTTAAAGAAAGCGACAAGACCTGATGGAGTCATGATTCCTCTTTATTATATCGATGACAAAACTGGTGAGGTTTATTTTCTACTTACAAGTCAATTCCGTCCAGCTATCGGATTTAAAGTCACTTCTGTTGTTGCTGGATTATTTGATAAAGAGGATAAAGATATAAAAGAAGTTGCAATAAGAGAAGCTAAAGAAGAAGCTGGTGTTGATATTACAGATATTGAAGTTCTTGCAGATATCGGAACGACTGCTTCTGGATTTTCAGATGAAACTAACGGTATTGTTCTTGCTAGAATAACCGGATTTGAAAATAAAAATCTCGAGGAATTTGAAGATATAAAAACATCTCTTTACTCGGTGGGACAAGTAAAGAGAATGCTTGAAGATAAAAACTATTTTTTTGCTTTAGAAGTTAGAACCTTGCTTTTATATCTAATGCTAAGATTTGAAATGGATAAAAACTAACAATTTTTATTTTATAATCCACAATGGATTTGTTTCAAAGACATTGTGTTTAAGTCCTATATCTTTTTCAAATTCCAATTTATAGGCGTTTAGATACATTCTTTTTTCGATTGACTTTGAATATCGTTTATCGCCAAGAAGTGTATATCCACAGGTTGAAAGCGCGATTCTTATTTGATTTCTTTTTCCGGTTTCAATCTTGATATTTAAGGCAGTTCCAATTTGGGTGTAATTGATACTTTTGAATTTTGTAATCGCTTCTTTTCCATTATTGGATATGAAGATTTTATCTTTTGAGGATTCTAATAGCTGATGAATTTCGTATTCTTCACCTAGAGGAATTCTCTCTTTTATGATAGCTTCATAATTGCGTTTTACTTTTCTTTCTAAAAAGGAAGTTTGAATCTTTTTAAAGGTGTCCATATTTTTTGCAAAGATTATAATTCCGCTAGTTTCATAATCCAATCGATGGACTACATAGAGATTCTCATCTTTTTTGAGGAGATCTTTCTTCAAATAATAATAAAGATTTTTATTATATGTTTTTTTATCATCGGTTTTGACAGTCAAGACATCTCTATTTTTATAAACGACGATGATATCTTCATCTTGATATAAGAGGATGAATGGTTGATTCTTTTTCATGAATTTATAGATTTTATTTTTCCATTCAATCTGATGCCAGCTTGACTATCTAAAACACTAGTACCTTCAATTGTTGTATCTATTGCTATTTGTTGATTTAGTTTAGAAAGTATTTTGTTATAATCTGATAAATAACCTTCAAAATCGATAGTGAAAGTTCCTTCTCCATCAAAGGTTAAAAATTCAGCTTTTGGCAAGTTCTTTTCAACCATTTCATAGATGAAGTTTTTGAGATTATCATCGCATAATTTGTTTCCGAAATAGATATTTTCGTTTTTCAATTTCAAACCGAAATTCAATTGTTCTGATTTTATATTCTCTAATATCAAAGTAGTATCATAACCAGCTACTGAAATTCCAAGTACCATATCCATATGTTCTTGTTCTTCTTTAGTATAGGTGTTTAAATAAACATTATCTAAGGTTATATAATTGGCTATATATTTATTTGTATCAGTGTCTTTATAGGTATAAAGGTAAGAATAACCTAATATGTTTTGACTTTGGACATATTCGTTCAAAGTTTTTTCACTGATGAAAATACCATCGTTTGTCAATAAATTATTGTTCTTGATATTGGTTGATAGGGGTGAAAAATAATCTCTGATATTCGGGTCTTGAATGTTATATCCTTGATAAGTTGTCTTGCTTATTTCATCTTTGAAACCAAGAGATGATAAGTCAGTTGCTTTGATATATTCTTTTTCAGCATCGGTGATTTTTTCGTATCCTTTATTTAAGAAATTGAAGATATATAATGGGTGAGAATTATCATTGTCGATGATATTATTATTCAATAATGATATAACAGAATCCTTATGTGTTTCTAAATTTAAAACAGAAGAGTCCAATAAGTTAGAATTATCAACAAATGATGAATTAGTTTTAAATTGTTCAAGAGAGATGATCGCTTTTAAAGACTCTTTAGAATCAAATGATAGGACATCATTAGCCATGAATGAAGAAGTTACAGAAGAGACTAAGGAATCAGAATTTGCAGATTTATTGATCAAATTCTTCAAATCTTCGATAGCATCGCTTTTAGCGTAATAGAAACGATTGTTTTTAAAATCAGCTTTAATTCTGACACCACTTTTTTCAAATTGAGCGTTCAAATCATCTTGATTGAGCGCTTTATCTAAAACCGAAAAAGCTAAATTGTGTAAAAAAGTAACTTTTCCAATTTTACTTTCAGTGATATTCAAATAATAATTGGTTTCATCAGAAGAAAAAGAACAAGTGAGATCAACAACAGTATTCACAATCCATGCGCTTGAAAAAACTTTTATGTGATAATTTTTATTTTCGATAGTTATTTCAATGCCTTTTAAATATTTTTTGACATTCTCATCAGCTGTTGAATAGGCATTATATATGATTTGATTGAAAGCATCTTGATCAAGAGAAAAGGTGACATTACCACTATTTTTTGTATCATCAAAAGAATGCATCAATCTTTTAGTTAAAAGGTCATTTGTGGCTATATTACTAGATTCATATGTAGGTTTGCTATTATCGTAGATCATATAATAAGCACCACCAATAACACCACCGATGAGGACAACAGGAATTAGGATACCAAGGAGTAATTTTTTCATTGTGTCTCCCCCTTTCTATATGGAAAGAATAGCAAAAATTAACGATTAAAACAAGAGAAAAGAAGCTTAAAATTTCTAAAATAAAACACCCATTTGGGTGTCTTATTTTAAAAAGAGTCTCTTTTGTTATTTTCTTTTGTTTGGTCTGCGATAGCATTTAATGCTGCACTTGCATCTTTGCTAGCATCTTCTCTATCGGCAATTCTCTCAAGTTTCTCTTGAGCTTTTTTCTTAGCTAGTTCATCTTTATAGGCCTTTCTATCTAAGGCAGTGAAATATTTCTTCTCTCTTATCATATGAGCTGAATAATTATTTCTTCGATTGCTGACAAGTTTGATACCGCGTTTTAAAGTCAATAAGAAAATAGTGACTTCCAAACGTCCGATGAACATACCGATATCACCAATCCACAATACACCCCAATAGCCGTGGCTATTTGCGTATGGGATTAGACCGCAGGAATCACCGATACCAGATAGATACGAGATAGTTTCAAATAGTGAATTTTCAACTGAGAAAGGATTAAATGAACGCCCGAGAATATCAGTCTCTGGGATATTTGCACGATAACAAGTTTGAACAAAGGTCAATAAGAAAGTTACAAATAAATATAAACCGATGTAGTTGGAAGCATCTTTGACATCTTCATCGCTAGCTTCTACTTTTTCACCTAATCGGTAGATATGATGAACTTTGACAGATTCTTGACGATTGATCTGTTTATCAAGCGACCACTTGATATTCAAGATGAAGAGACCGAATCTATTTTGTTTGATACCACCAGAAGTTGATCCGTTCATACCACCGACTGCCATAAGAATGATGAAAGCAAAGAAAGAAGCGGAAGCGATATCTCCATATGCGTGTTTGAAGACATTAGGATCAAGAGAACAAAATCCCGTTGTTGACATCGCTGATTCAGCTTCGAATAAAGCTCTCCAAAGAGTTCTCATAGGACTGTATAAGGATATTCCGCTGAAATCTTTGACGTTGGTTACACCGTTATAGATGATAGATGAATATTCATTGATGGATTGGAACATACCAACAGCCATGAATGGATAGATGACAAAGATTGTGAAGATGAAGACTAAGAATTCAAAATGAGAGAATCCTTGTTTAAATTTTAAGTTCCAGAAGAAGTAATGAATGACAAAATTTGTACTTCCTAATAACATTTCAACAAAGAGAATGATTTCAACAGCAAGGGAAGAACCTGTGAAAATCTGACTTTCAAAGAAATAGACAGATTCGCTGTGACTTGCAAGACCGCCAGTTGAAACAGCTGCCATTGAAAAACAGATTGAATCCATCGGTGAACATCCAGCTAAAAATAAGGCGATAGCAGAGACAAGAGTGATAGCTGAATAGATGATGAAGATCATTCTTGCTGATTTTTTAATGTTAGGTAATAACTGGTCATTATGGCCTTCAAGATTATACATCGTCAGTCCAGAATGTGAAGAGACAGTTGTTGTTAAGATAAGAACCAATCCGACACCACCAACAAAGTTTGCAAGTGATCTGTGGAATACTAAAATTCGAGGCAAGAGATTAGTATTCATAACTGATAAGCCAGTGGTTGTAAGGCCTGATGTTATTTCAAATATAGCTTGATGGAAATTGTATTTTTCATATCCGATTTCTTTATTGCTAGGTGAGATTAAAAACGGCATTGCGAAAATCAAAATTGCTAATATCCAAACTGAGAATATCAAGGCGATGTCTTCCATTCCTTGCAATTTTCCAGGTTTCTTTTTGAATAAGAAGATGAAATAAAGAAGCAAGCCTATGAAAATAGCACCGGCACCAGGAGCAAGTATTGTCCACCAGTAACTAGCTTGGACTTGATACGAGGTTTCAATATATGTCAATGTTGAACCGCTGAGCGCTTCAACAGCATCTTCAGTGCTGTAATAGTGCTGTCCAAGGGTTGGATCAAGAAGCACTAATAAAGAAATCAATGATAGGGCACCGATTAATATTAAAAATGTTCCTAAGTATCCCAAAACTAATTTGATACCTGTGACTGAATCATCGACTTTCTTTTTAGTCAATCTTCTGATGTTGAGTTCATATTCTGTGAGTTCAGCGATAGTTTTAACTGAGATATTGCTCTCTTGATTCATGTCATAACCGGAGATAAACCCGATTTTTTTCTTTGAGGTTTTTCTTCTGGTTCTAGTTTTTGGTGCATTTGTAGTTTTGGAAGTTTGCTCATCAGTGACTGTTGAATTAGTTTCAGTTTTTACTTCTTCAACTTTGGTTGTTGTTTTCTTTTTCCTTGTTTGACTAGTTCCTTTTGACTTTAAATTATTGTTCTCATTAGTCATTATTGATATCTTCTCTTTCTTTCTTTACGAATTTGATCAATTTCTTTTGATCATCTAAAGAAGAAGCGATGACAAGATTATCGCCAGCTTTGATGATAGTATCACCACGAGGAATGATGACTTTAGGATCTCTGAAGATACAAGTGATATTTCCACATCTTGGAAGTTGTAAATCCATAAGGGATTTGTTGCAACATTCAAAAGAAGGAAGAACGGTGATTTCGGTGATGACGATTTTATCGTTTTGCAAAGAGAAAGTTTTGGTGATATTTTCAATATCAGTTTCACCTTCGATTCTTTGAGTTAAAAGATAGGAAGAAGAAATTGCTGTATCGATTCCTAATTCTTCAAAAATTTCAACGTTATTAGGGTCCGTGACTGTGCAAATCGCTTTTTTGATGTTGAATTTATCTTTAGCAATGTGACAGCAAACGAAGTTATCAGCATCTTTTTCCATGAGGGCGATGACTAAATCAAAATCGTAAATATCAGCGATTTCAAAGGAATATATCTTGGTTGGGTCAGTATCTAAGACTTCAATACCGTATCTATTTGATAAGTTTTTAGCGATATCTTCATCATCGTTCATGACGACTATCTTATTTCTTTTATTATGTGAGAAAGAACGGATGACGAAATCTGCTTCTTGGTTTCCACCACAAATTAAAACTTTCATATCACTATCTCCTTAATTCTTATTTGATTTCTTATCTTCGTCTTGTTTCTTTCTGATATTTGTGTACATACCAAAACTAAGGCGAGAAGGAGTGATAACTGTTATTTTCTTATCTTGGAATAAACAGGCTTTGATATCGTCGTGAAGTCTCACGATGATATTGCTAGCTTGGGTGTACTTGCAAGCCCAGAATGCTAGATAAATATTGATATTATCATCGGATGTGCAAATATCGATTTCCGTAGCATCATATATTTTAGCTTTTTCAAGAACCTGAGTATTCATGGCATCACCGATAACTTTAAAACCAGAATAATTGGCTTCGAGTTTTCTGAATGATTTTTCGTTTGTATCAATGATTGAAGTGTAAATCCCTTGTTCGGAATTGAGAGAGGCGATTGCGGCACCGAAACGGCTAGCGCCGATAATCACGGTCATCTTTCTATCTTTGTTCATAGTTTCCTCCGAATTTTAAACCTATATACTATAATGTTTTTTTTAATAAAAGTTAAGACTTGAAATTTTGAAATGATATAAGAACATCGAAAAACCGGTTTTATTTTAAAACCGGTCTATAGTTCAGTTGAGATTATCTTTAAAAGATTCACTGACTCTTTCAAAGATTGACTTTTCTTTTTCTTCTTTAGGAAGTGCTCTATTTTGATCGTTGATGAGTTTTGAAAGTCTCTTTTGTTCGTCAGTTGCTTTTGGTAAGTTCTCTTCAATAGGTGGGTTGATGATATAGGTGTTGTAGGTGTATTGAATGTCGTTTTCATTCATCATTTGATAGATTTCTCTTTGAAGATCTCTCTTCACTTGGAATCTATCCTCAGCTTTACAAAAACATGAGAATTTCAAGGTGATACCGCAATCTGCATAACCATCAATTCCGATATAATTAGGTCCATCGATGATTTTTGGAAGGGTCTTTTTGATCTTTGGAAGAGCATTAGCGATCAAGCCTTCAACTCTTTCAAGGTCTTCGTTATAAGAAACATCAAAGGTGACAGCGACACAGTAAGGAGCTCTTGATAGATTGACACAAGTATTGATTGAAGAATTAGTTATAGATTTTTCATTTCCGATACCATCGTTGATCTTTACACTTCTCAAACCTATTTCAGTTATCTTTCCTTGAAAGCCATCGATGATACAAATATCTCCGACATTGAAATAATCATCGAAAACGATGAATAATCCTGATACGATATCTTGAATGAGAGATTGACATCCAAGACCGATGATGAGAGTTAAAACACCAAGACCAGCGATTATGCTTGCAACATCAACTCCCCAAATTGATAAGATGATGATAATGCCGATGATGACTAAGATATATTTGAGTAAGGAACGAATTAAAGAACCGATTGTTTGGCTCTTCTTTGTTTTACCAGTGAAGGCAAGAATCGCTGATTTGATGATGTAGTTGATAAGAATTCCAGCTAAGATGATGATGATAGTTACAATAAGTTGGAATCCATATGATTTGAATAACCAACTATATGCGTTATTAGCTTCAAATATCGTGTAACTATTGCCATTAGCATCAAGTCCTTTTTTGAAGAAATATTCTTTGTTAGGATTAAGACCTAAATTGACTGAGAAGGCGTAAAGATTGAATGCTACTATTGAAAGAGCAAGAAGTGTTAAAGCGATGACAAGTTTGATCTTTGACTTTCTCGTTTTCTTTTTCCACTCCAATTTTGCTTCTTCTTGTTTTTTCTTTAAATTCTCTTTCTGTTCTTGAAGTTGTTTTTCAAATTCATTTTCTTTTTCTGACATATTATTCTCCTATTTAATTTTTAATGAATCTATCGTATTTTTGTTATAAATGATTCCGACCTCACCTTCATCAGGCGTGAAAAAGACAAACTTTAAAAGATTTGCTTTCACATCATTTCCATTGGTATAAAATATCTTTATCTGATACCGGTAATGCGAATTTAAATCCTCAATTTTTGGAAACTCATTTTGTCCGCTGATATATCTTTTTGCCTCTGTGATATTCAATTTTTTGATTGAAGTAGTATCTTGAGTCACTTCAAAATACAGTTGATATTTAGAAGATGATGTCACCTCAAAATTGTAATCGATTGAATGATCATAGACTGTAAAATAATAATCCGATGATATCACAGGCTTTGATGACAAAAAGGAATTTGAGAATAAACCACCAGCAGTCAGGGTTGCTGCTGATACTAATGTTATAGCGGCTGCTACAAATTTATGATTTGCAGAATAGTTATTTCCATTGACATTATCCGGTGATAATTCGTCACTTATTTCTGTGTTATTAGCGCTGATATCATTGACAGGAGTATTATTTATTTCGATGTTATTATTTCCGTATTCGTTCATATTTGTTTTTGATATAAGGAGAAGTAATATGTGCACATCTCTTCAGGTGTTTCTTCTCTTTCTTTATTTGTGTAATATTTCAATAACTCAATAAGTCCCGATGTGTATTGACTCGTCGCAATTTCAACAGGAATGTTAACTGTTGAAAAGACTTTTTGAAGGACGAGAAGATTGATCAAATCTTTGAGTTTCAATTCTAAAGACATGATGAATCTATGACTTGCACTGGATGAGAAAATAGCTCCTATCAGTTCTCTTTCTTCTTTAAAATGGTAGAAGATATGTTCAATCAGATGTTTGTAATCAAAGATTGAGGATGTCGAGAAGTCATGCCCTTCTTCTTTGGTGAGACCGTGAGAAAAAACATGCGAAAAAATATGATCTATCAGTTTATCTAAGACATCATCTTTGCTTTTAAAATAAGCGTAAAAAGTAGATCTTGAGACTTCACTTTTTTTGATGATATCAGAGACATTGATATTATCATAGCCTTTTTCTTTGATTAAAATAGCTAAGGCTTCATGGATTTTTTCGATCGCTTTTTTTTCTTTTATTTCGTTATTTTTCACAAGTTTAGTTTACACGAATTCATTTAAAAAATAAAGTACAAATCAAAAAACACAGCCACTTGGTGACTGTGTTAGAAGAATTATTCTTTGATAGAATTGCCAGTATAGAGTTGGTAGTATTTTCCTTTTTGAGCAAGAAGCGAATCGTGAGAACCACGTTCGATGATACTGCCGTGATCTAAGACCATGATGACATCACTATTTTTGATGGTTGAAAGTCTATGAGCGATGACAAAGACAGTTCTTCCTTTCATGATGGCATCCATACCTTTGGTGACCATAGCTTCAGTTCTTGAGTCGATTGATGAAGTAGCTTCATCAAGAATGAGAACTGGTGGATTTGCAATGGCAGCTCTTGCGATAGCAAGGAGTTGTCTTTGACCTTGAGATAAGCTAGCACCACCATTTTTAAGGACAGTGTTATATCCATCTGGAAGTTGTTTGATGAATGGTTCAGCATTTGCCAATTTAGCAGCGGCATAAACTTCTTCATCAGTAGCATCTAATTTTCCGTATCTGATATTTTCCATAACAGTACCAGTGAAGAGCTTTGTATCTTGGAAGACCATACCTAAAGATCTTCTTAAATCATCTTTTTTGATTTTGTTGATGTTGATATCATCATATCTTATCTTACCATCTGCGATATCATAGAAACGATTTAAAAGATTTGTGATTGTAGTTTTACCAGCACCAGTTGGACCGACAAAAGCGATTTTTTGACCAGGTTCAGCATAGACTGTGATATCGTGAAGAACGATTTTGTTAGGTACATATCCAAAGTCAACATGATTGACATTGATCTTACCTTTTAACCAAGTATAAGTAGTTGTTCCATCTCCATGCGGATGTTTCCATGCCCATTTTCCAGTTCTTTCTTTGACTTCGACGGGATTTCCGTTTTCATCTTCTTTGGCATTGACAAGTTCGACATATCCTTCATCGACTTCACTTGGTTCATCGGTCATCTTGAAAATTCTATCAGCACCAGCAAGGGCCATTGTGACAGTGTTCAACTGTTGAGCCATCTGTCCGATCGGATTGACGAATGATTTTGCAAATAATAAGAAGGAAACGATGATACCGATGTTGAGCAAGGTACCATTGCTAGAAGTAGCTCCGAAATTATGTCCGCCAGTTAACATATCTTTTAAGGAATAACTAGTGACTGAGTTGACGACGAATAATCCACCGATTAAAGCTAAGACTGCATATTGAAGGTTACCTAATTGGTTGACAGCTGGCATAAGGGTGTTTGCATAACGATTGGCTTTGACAGCTTGATTGTATAATTCATCGTTATGTTTTCTAAAGCCTTCGATATTTCTCTTTTCATAGTTGAAGACTTTGACAACTTTTTGACCGGTGATCATCTCTTCGATATAACCATTGGTGTTTGCAAGTTCAATTTGTTGTTTAATAAAGTATTTGCCGCTGTGACCAGCGAAGAACTTTGTCAAGAAGAACATGATGACACCGAAGAATAAGACGACAAGAGTGAGATAGAAGTCAGTGACGATCATCATGACAAAGCATGCAATCATAGTGACAAAGCTTGAGACCATCATCGGAAGACTTCTTGCTAACATTTCTCTTAATGTATCAACATCATTGGTATAGATAGACATGATATTACCATGGGTGTGTTGATCGAAGAAACTGACAGGTAAGTCTTGCATGTGTTCAAATAGATGATCTCTGATCTTCTTTTGAATACCTTGAGAGATGAAAGCCATCATGAAGTTATAGAAATATGAAGCTATAACACCGATTGCAAAAAGACATCCCATAACAACTAAAGTAGTACCGAATGACATACCAAGATAGGTGGCGTCATTTATCAAGAAATCATAAGCAGGTTTTATATCTTGAGATAAAGATGTGTTGATGAAATTGTCAATCAAGATGGTACCGACAAAATAAGAAGCAGCAACTGAAGCGAAAGAGGAAAGAAGAATACAAATGCAAACGATGAAGAATTGGCCGGGATAGAATTTGAAGACTAATTGGAGAAGTCTTTTCATCGCAGACATATTTTTTGTTTTTTTATTCGTTGACATCGAAATCACCTCCACCTAATTGAGACTCATATAATTCTTTATAAACAGCGGAATTAGCCATCAATTCATCATTATTTCCGATGTTGACAATTGTTCCATTGTTATCCATGACAAGAATGATGTCGCAGTCTTTGATTGATAAAACACGTTGAGCGATGATGAACTTTGTGACATCAGGACGAGTTGAACCTAAAGCTTGTCTTATCATAGCATCAGTGTGAGTATCACATGCGCTTGTAGAATCATCGAGAATTAAGATCTTTGGATTTTTGAGTAAAGCTCTTGCGATACAAAGTCTTTGTTTTTGACCGCCAGAGACATTAGTACCACCTTCGACAATCATAGTATCAAGTCCTTCTGGGAATGAATGCAAGAATTCGCTAGCTTGAGCTAAATCACAAGCTTTCCAGATTTCTTCATCTGTTGCATTTTCATTGCCCCATTTAAGATTGTCTCTAATAGTACCTGTAAATAATACGTTCTTTTGTAAAACAACAGCAACAGAATCTCTCAATACTTTCAAATCATAATCTTTGACGTTGACACCACCGACTTTGACCTCACCTGTGGTTACATCATAGAGTCTAGCAATCAATGAGACAAGAGAAGTTTTACTGCTACCAGTAGGTCCGATGATACCGACTGTTTGACCTTGCTTGAAATGCAAATTGATATCTTTCAAAACCAAGGTTTTGTCATTGTATCCGAAATTGACATTTTCGAAATCGACATCGCCGTTTTTAACTTCCATCACTGGATTTTCTTTATTTTTGATATCTGGAACTTCATTGATGATTTCGATGATACGTTCAGCAGAATTTCTTGCGATAGTTATCATGACATAGACCATTGATATCATCATAAGGGACATCAAGATCATCATGACATAGGTGAATAAGGAAGAGAGCTTCTCAACATTCAATTCAGCACTATTGCTACCTGTAATTAAGAAAGCGCCTAAAACTGAAAGAAGTATCATAGCTGAGAAGATAGCAAAATTCATCAAAGGTGAATTGAAGGCTAAGAGTTTTTCAGCGTGAATATAGTTTTTATAAATATCATTGGAAACGGAATTGAAATGATTTACGTGATATTCTTTTCTTCCGAATGATTTGACAACTCTGATACCGTCGACATCTTCTTCAACTGATGAGTTCAAATCATCATATGTATCGAAGATTTTGACAAAGATTGGATGAGCTTTTGAAGAGATGAATAAAAGTAAGAATAAAAGAACTGGAATGATGATCAAGAAGATCCATGATAATTTTGGCGCGAAGACAAAGCACATGATCAGTGAGAATATCATCATGAATGGAGCTCTTAAGACAGTTCTTAAAATCATCATGAAGGAAAATTGAACATTAGTAACATCGGTAGTTGTTCTTGTTACGATAGAAGCTGGGGAGAATTTATCGATGTTTTTAAAGGAATAATCCTGAATTTTAACAAACATTGCATCTCTGAGATTTTTACCAAATCCGCAAGAAGCACTGCTAGACCAATAACCAGCTAAAATGCCAAAGACTGCGGCGACAACTGCCATGGTGATGATGATACATGACCACATGATGATGCCGTTTAAATTTGGTACTCCGTTATTGTTAACACCTTGTATTGCTTCAAGTAAGTAAGATAGAAGTGCAGCAATGCCAATTTCTAAAGCTGTCTCTAACAAAACGAAAACCCATGTAAATGTGATATCTTTATAATATCCTTTTGAATGTTTCATCAATTCATTGATGGTATATTTTTTTTCTTTAAGAGATTTTTTCTTTTCCATTTTTAATTACCTCCTTGTTTGCGTTTTCTGCGTTCGTTCTCAATTTGAATAAAAGCTTACTCAATGTCTTCTTTTCTTCAGGTGAGAAGTCTTTTTCTAAGATTGTTGTAATTTCTACAAATGCTTCATCTAGTTCTTTCAAACTTTTCTTCCCAAGCTCAGTCATTTGAATTTCTTTACTTCGATGATCTTTAGAAAAGCTTTGAGTTATCAAGCCTTTCTTTTCCAGTCGTTGAAGTGTCTGACTTGCTGTTGCTTTAGAAATAGAAAAGGAAGAAATGATGTCGGAAGCACAGATTTTCTCATATTTATTGATATATGAGAGAGTCAATCCTT
Source organism: uncultured Prevotellaceae bacterium (assembly GCA_963653505.1). Lineage (GTDB taxonomy): Bacteria > Bacillota_I > Bacilli_A > RFN20 > CAG-288 > Enterosoma. The sequence continues at coordinate 11,926 of CAVJWL010000002.1, read as the reverse complement.
CAATTCCATAAATATTTACAGTCAAATGCTTTTGTAAATAGTTATCGATGAAGCATCTTTCTTTTCTTCCGGTCTCATGAACCATCTGTCCTAAATGTAGTTTTTCGAATTCATCAAATGTCATTGTTAGCATCCTTACTATTTGAGCGAAACTATTCTAAAAAACATTAAATTAATGTTCAAGAGAAGTTTTTTGAAAGCGTATACAAATAAATGACGCCAAAAAAAGAAAGAAAAATTGGAATAAACTATCATAAACATTTGTCAAGTTTTAAAATAAAAAAGAATGAAATGACAATGCGTTTCATTCTCTGAGGTGATTTATGGATGAAAAAAACGAAATTGATGCTGAAAAGAAAAAGAAAGCATCAAAAACAATCTACTATATTATTATAGGAATAGGTGTAGGTCTTATCGCTATTGGAGTATTGTTGAAAATTCTAGCTATTTTTTGATATCAGAATCACTTTTATTTTTGATTCTATGCTTTTGATATAGGATATAAATAGCTACAAATACAAATAGAATTCCGTATAAGAATAAAAATACTATATCGCTATTTGAATAAGTAGAACCATTATTTATCAATGGTTTTATACTTGTTAAGGTGACTAAGAAAATCAACATAGCTTCCAAAGCTATAAATGCGATGTTTAATGATTTAAGTTTTTTATTTCTCTTTTCAATTATTTCTTCTTTGTTTTCACTTTCAAAATCGATGAACAATTGTTTTACCTTATCATCTTTGATGAAATATTTTTTTTCGATAGCTTTGAATAATGATTTTAAAAGAGTGCTGTATTTGATATTTAAACCTTTGTCTTTCAACGGTTTGATATATTCTTTATAGACATCTAAACAACTATCGATAGTGTAATCCTCAACATCGAAAGCTTGAATTATCGATTGATTACCTGATTTATATTCAATTGATATTTTACATGAAGTGCTTGAAGTTGTTTCTTCAACTGAAACAATGCAATTTTTGTCAAATATAATTTCATTTTTACCAAATATTCCATATTGAATTATTGAATTATCAGTGGTGATAGTCTTTTTAATGGCTAAATATACGCTTTCTAATATGAATAACAATGAGAAAATGATCGATAGAATTCCTAGGATTAAATATTGAAATTCAAATTTCTTAGAGTAAAAGATAAACGATATTATCGAAGAAGCCATCAGAAGAATTGAACAAGCGATAAATGTGAAGAAAAATATTTTAGTAGATTTCTTTTCTTTAAAAGGATAGTTAATTTTATTCATAACTTATATATTTTATTACAAATGTTTATAATATTGGTATGATTAACAAAAAAATTAAACATGATGACTTAAATGTAACTATCAGATATCTTGAAGGGTTTGATACTTATATCTTTATTTATATACATTCTGATGATGTCTTTGATATTGATATCCAAGGTAATTATGTCTTTGTTTTCATAACAGGTAATGATTGGGAGAATGATTTTACACCATTTAAAGGTAAGGTTGTCTTTAAAGGTGGAAGAGATTTTTTAGGTGGCGCCTGTGAATATTCGATTAAATTTTTAGAAATTGTTAAAAATATCGAAAAAAATCTTGATTTGAAAATTGATTATCGAATTTTAGCTGGCTATTCTCTTGCAGGATTATTTACTTTATATTCGACTTCTAAAACTGATTTTTTTGATAAGATTTGCTGTTGTTCAGCATCTTTATGGTTTCCTGGTTTTATTGGTTATATAAAGGATAATGACTTCACTTTTAAAGATGGGTATTTTTCAATTGGAGATAAAGAGAGCAATACTAAAAATGCATTTCTTTCTAAATCACTGGATATGATGAATGCATCTATTGAATTGTTGAAAAATAAGGGTAAAAATGTATTTTTTGAGATGAATGATGGTGGTCATTTTAAAGATTGCAATGATAGATTGATAAAAGGAATTAAATATCTTTTGACTCATTGATTCTTATATATCGCTTTCATAGATTTTATTGTACAAATACATTTATAAAAGTAAAAAATAAGAATATAATATCTAGGCATTTTTTGAGGTGGAATATGAAGAAAATTTCAACAAAAGTTGATATGACAGGCAATAATATTGTCAAAAATATGGCGATATTTGCAATTCCGTTGATGCTTTCTAGTTGGCTACAATTATCTTTTAATTTGGCTGACTATATCATCTGTGGATTTTTAGTTTCTGATTTGGCAGTTGGAGCGATTGGAGCTACTGGTTCTATTTGTTCTTTGATCGTCGATTTATTTATCGGACTTTCTGTTGGTGTCAATGTTGTCGTATCAAATGCTTTTGGTGCAAAAGATAAAGATAAGGCAGAAAGAATCATCGGAAGTTCCACTTTATTAGCTCTTATCTCAGGTGTTGTTCTTGTTCTTATCGGAATTTTTTGTTCGAGATTTTTCTTAGAGCTTATGGGAACTAGTGAAAATATGATCGATATGTCGACTGATTATATGGTCATTTATTTCATCGGCGTTCCTTTCTTATTGCTCTATAATTTTTCAGCAGCTTCTTTAAGAGGTATGGGAAATTCATTCAAACCATTTTTATATCTCACTATCGGCGGTATTTTCAATGTCTGTTTCAATATTGTCTTAGTTCTTCCCCCATTTAATCTCGGAGTTAAAGGACTTGCCATTGCAACAGTGAGTTCTGAAGTTGTAAGTTCAATTTTATGTTATATCTCTTTGATGAGAGGTAAAGAATTTGCCAGTTTTAAATTCAAAAATTTAAAATTTTATAAAGTAGAAACCATTCAGATGCTCAAGATTGGTATTCCAGCTGGTATTCAATCGATGATGTTTGATTTAGCTAATGTTCTCATTCAATCACATATCAATTCTTTCGGTGATAGCACTGTCACTGGTGATTCTAGTGCTCAAAGACTTATCGCCTTTGTCTATAATGGTGCTAATGCTTTCTCCCAAGCTGGTGTTGCCTTTGTCGCTAGTAATATCGGAGCTAAGAATAAAGATGGAATCAAAAAATCGATGAAGTGGTGTATCATCTACTGCGTTTGTGTCGATGCTTTATTATCCGGTATTGAAATTCTGTTGAGAGTTCCACTTCTTGGACTTATCATCCATCCAGGTGATGATATGGAATATTACAACAAGGCGATGGAAATAGCTCAACTATGTATGTTTATAAATTTAGGCTCTCATATCTTAATGGCCCTTGTTGATTGTTTAGCCTCACTTGAAAGAGGACTAGGAGAATCTAATTTGCCTGCCTTGGTTTCTTTTGTAGGAATTTGTGTTGTTCGTGTTGTTTATGTCTTCACTATCTTCATGCTTCCTGAGATGCATCAGATGATGTATTTATATTTGGCCTATCCAGTCTCTTGGCTTATCACCGCTCTTGCTCATGGTATTTGTCTGTATTTTGTCGCTAGAAAACGTGTGTTCAAAAAGAGTGATATCAAAGCAAAAATTCAATGATGAATATGTCAAGACTTTTTGTACATATGTTATTTTGATATAATTTTGATAGTGAGAATTTAAATATGGATATTGCAAATAAACTGAATGACAAACAATTTAAAGCTGCTTCTAGTCAAGCAGATTATCTGAGAATTATTGCCGGTGCTGGCACTGGTAAAACTAGAACCTTATCTTATCGTATCGCCTATTTGATCGATGAAGGAATGCTTCCTTCAAGAATGGTTGCAATCACCTTTACAAATAAGGCAGCAAGAGAAATGTCTGAACGTGTTTCTAGCATTCTTCAAAATGAGAGTGATCGATTCATCTCTTCATTACCTTTGATTTCTACTTTCCACGGCTTTTGTTACCGTTTCTTAAAAAAAGAAATCTTCCATCTTGAAGGTTTTACCAATCAATTCAATGTTGTTGATACTTCTGATCAAAATTCAATATATAAATTGATCTTTCAAACGATGACTAAAGGTAGCAGCAAAGAATATGTTCAAGCTATCATTTCTAAAATTTCAAGTTTGAAAAATGATGGTATCTGGCCAAGTCAAGTCCAAACTGTGGATGTACCTCTTGGTGCTATCTATTCATATGATGATTTAATCCATGTATATAAGGAATATCAAAAGAGTTTAAGAAGACAAAACCTTCTCGATTTTGATGATCTTTTGATGTTCACAACTAAAATCATGAGAGAATGTCCTGATGTCAAATTAGCTTGGCAAAATAAATATGATATTTTCTTAGTCGATGAATTTCAGGATACAAACACAGTCCAGTATGATTTAGTCAAATTATTCATGCGACCATCAAGCGATAATATACCGACTAAGTTGACTGTTGTCGGTGATCCTGATCAAACAATTTACACCTGGCGCGGTGCTAAAAATGATATCATCAAATCAAGACTCTCAAGAGATTTTAGAGATTTAGAAACTGTGGTTTTAGATGATAATTATCGTTCTACTCAACACATCCTTGATGCCGCTAATAATCTCATCAAGAATAACAAAGATAGAATGGCCAAAGATTTACACGCCGCTAATAATGTCATTGGTGATGAAGTTTCTTACAATTATTTTAATACTAGTGATTCAGAAGCTTATGCTATCGCCTCAAAGATCAAAAATATGGTCATCAAAAATCGATGCGTATTCAAAGATATCGCAATTATCTACCGTGCTAACTATCTTTCTAACTCCCTTGAAAAGCAATTGGCAAATTTCAAAATACCATATCAAATCTATGGTGGTTTAAAGTTCTATGAAAGAGCTGAAATCAAAGATGCCCTTTCATATCTGAGAGTTTTGATCAATCCTGATGATTTCTCTTTCTTGAGAATCTTACAAGCACCATCTAAAGGTATCGGTGATAAGACAATTGAAAGAGCGAGAATTCTCAGAAATGATATCGGAGAAGAGACAATGTTATTTGATATTTTTAGATATCATAGAAATGAACTCAGATTGACTTCAAAAAGTATCATTGCATTAGATAAATTCTATAACGCCTTTGATAGAATTGATAGTGTTTACCGTTCTAAATGCGATAATGCGAAACTCTTGAGTGCGATAAGATCTTATTTTATTGAAACAGGATTCTTCGATTATGTCGCTAGCGAGGACAAAAAGAACGAAGAAAAGCTAACATATACAGCTTCATCTTCAAGTTCAAAAGTCGACAATGTCAATGAATTCATCCGTTCTTTGACTCAAGCTTTGGATTCTCCTATTTTAGATGAACAAGGAAATCCTATCGCTTCGACTTTGGAAGACTTCTTGATCTCTGTCGCTTTACAGTCTGATCAAGATACGATGGAAGATGATAAGAAGGTTTCTTTGATGACAGGCCATGTCTCTAAAGGTCTTGAATTCCCGGTGGTTTTTGTCACAGGTATGGTTCAAACAATTTTCCCATCCTATCATGCTCTTATGTCTGAGGGAAGTGCTTCTGTTGAAGAAGAAAGAAGATTGTTCTATGTCTGTTGTACTAGAGCTCAAAAGACTTTATACATATCAAGTTTTGGTGGCTATAATTTCAGAGGAACGACTAATGTTCCTTCTCAGTTTATCCATGAATTAAAACTTAAAAAGAAAGTTAAAGAAGTGAATTCATCTATCAGTGATAAAGCTAATAATTATTATTCATCGATGGGTGGACATAAAGCTAAAGTCAATGATTCTTTGTTCGGAAATAGTGATGCTAAAAAGTTCATCTCTGCAAGTGCAACTAAACAAGTAGATTTAAACGCTGATGAAAACCACTATACAATCGGAGATAAAATAGCTCATACTAGCTTTGGCATCGGTCAAGTTATTCAAGTGGATGGAAATAAGATAAAAGTCAAATTCCAAGAGCCATATGGAGTTAAAACTTTGATGATTGGATTTAAAGCGTTTAGAAAGATAAGTGAGGAATAATATGGAAATTATTGATAAAGATAAAGAAAGAGTAAAAGAACTCACTGATTTATTAAATAAATATAATTATGAATATTATGTCAATGATGTCTCTTTAGTCTCAGATGCTGAATTCGATTCTTTGATGGAAGAACTTCAGATTTTGGAAAGAAAAAGACCTGATTTAAAAGATCGTTTGTCTCCGACAAATCGTGTCGGTGGTGGTGTCATCAAAGGATTTAAAGAAGTCACTCATAAACAGTACATGCTTTCAATCGCTGATGTCTTCAATGAAGAAGAAATCTATGATTTTGATGAGACAATCAGAAAACTCACCGGTCTTAAAGTAGTTGATTATATGTGCGAAGTTAAAATCGATGGACTTGCTTGTTCACTTCTTTATGAAAACGGCGATTTTGAAATCGCATCAACTCGCGGTAATGGATCAGTCGGTGAAGATGTCTCTTTGAATGTCTTAACAATTCCATCAATTCCTACTCATATCAAAGAAGATAGAGAATTGGAAGTGAGAGGTGAGGTATTCATGCCTAAATCATCTCTTGAACTTTGCAATAAAGATCGAGCAAGTAGAGGTGAACCTTTATTTGCAAATTGTAGAAATGCAGCTTCTGGTTCTTTAAAACAACTCGATTCTTCTATCACCGCTAAAAGAAAATTATCTGCCTTCTGGTATTATGTTCCTGATGCTTTAAGCCTTGGATTTACAAAACACAGCGATGCTTTAGATTATATCGCTTCCTTAGGTTTTAAAACCAATCCTGAAAGAAGACTTGTCAAAGGTATTGATGAAGTCATCAAATACATGCATGAATATGCTGTTAAAAGACCGACTCTTCCTTATGATATCGACGGACTTGTCATCAAAGTCAATGATATGACTTTGTATGATAAAATCGGCTACACTGCTAAAACTCCAAAGTGGGAGGTTGCTTATAAATTTCCACCGGAAGAACAAGTGACAAAACTTCTTGATATTGAAATAACTGTCGGTAGAACTGGTAGAGTTGTTCCAACAGCTTGCCTAGCTCCTGTCAGAGTCTCTGGTTCTTTGATTTCAAGAGCTACTTTGAACAATGAGGATTTCATCAAAGCTAAAGATATTCGTATCGGTGATTATGTATCTCTTCATAAAGCTGGTGATGTCATTCCTGAAGTTGAAAAAGTCATCCTTGATAGAAGAGATGGAAATCTTAAAGAATATGAGTTCCCTAAAGAATGTCCGTATTGCCACAGTGAATTGAAAAAGATTCAAGGTCAGACATTCTGTAAAAACGATGGCTGTCCTTCTAGAAAGATCAATTCTCTTATTTTCTTCGCTAGCAAACAAGGAATGGATATCGATGGTCTTGGTGAGAAAATCATCGAAGTCTTATTCAATGAGAACTTAGTGAGAGAAATATCTGATTTTTACACTCTTAAAGATCATGAAGAAGAATTGATGTTATTAGATGGCATCGGAAAAAAGACTTGTGAATCATTATTCAAAGAGATTGAAAACAGCAAGAAAAATGATTTGTTCATGTTGATTGCTGCTCTTGCAATTCCAAATGTTGGTAAGAAAACTGCGATTGTTTTAGCAAATCATTTTGAAAAGCTGGACAATCTTATGAAAGCTAATATCGAAGAACTTAGCGCTTTACAAGATGTAGGAGAAATTACTGCTAATGGTATCTATGATTATTTCCGCGACGAACACAATTTAGAAATCGTTGAAAAGTTGAGAAATTTCGGCTTGAATTTTTCAATTTTGAATCCGGTAGTTCAAGCTAAAGATAATTTCTTCAAAGGTAAGAAATTCGTGCTCACTGGTTCTTTGTCAGTTTCAAGAGATGTGATGACAAAAAGAATCGAAGCTCTAGGTGCTAAATCTGCTGGTTCAGTATCTAAAGCTACTGATTTTGTTCTTGTTGGAACTGATGCTGGTTCAAAACTTGATAAAGCTAAGAAATTAGGGGTCACTATTTATACAGAAGATGAGATTTTACCTTTGCTTATCGAGGCAGAATCTTTACAATAATATAATATTTTATAGGTAAGATATTAAACATGTGATATAATTTCACATGATTTTGTTGGAGGGTTTATGATTAAAATTACAAAAGACGTGATTAATGTTTGTGCAGAAAATCTCATGTTTGAATTGAATCCTGGACAAGCTGATTTGATTTATTCTGAGTTCAACACTGTTTTAAAGCAAATTGATTTTCTCAAATCAATCAAAGGAGTCGATGAAGCTAATCCTATGACATTCCCTTATAAAGAACATCAAAAATTTATGAGAGATGATAAACCATCAAAACCGCTCAAAGTCAAGGATGCTTTAGCTAACTCTAATACTAAATATGGTACACAAGTCAAACTCCCGAAAGTTGTAGGTAATCAAAATGAAGTGGATGAATAAATCTATTGTTGAAATTCACAAAGCTCTTGTCAACAAAAAAGTGACCGCTAGTGAATTGGTTGAAGAATGTATTGAAGAAATCAAAAAAGATAGTTGCAACTGTTTTGAAGCAACTGCTTTTGAAGAGGCTAGAAAACAAGCTAAGAAGATAACCGAAGTTAAAGAAGATGAAATCTTAAAAGGTATTCCATATCTTTGTAAAGATAATTATTCTACTAAAGGCATTGAAACAACTGCTTCTAGTAAGATTTTAGAAGGTTATGTACCACTTTTTGATGCTACTGTTGTTAAAAAGCTCAAAAATGCCGGTATGATCATGGTAGCAAAGACTACTATGGACGAACTTGCTATGGGTGGAACTGGTACTACTGGTCATAAAGGTGATACTTTAAATCCATATGATAAAGAAAGAATCGTCGGTGGTTCTTCTTGCGGTAGCGCGGCTGCTTTAGCCCTTGGTATTTCTCCTTTTGCCTTAGGAAGTGATACTGGTGATTCAGTCAGAAAACCAGCAAGTCACGCTGGTCTTGTCGGTTTTAAACCTACATGGGGAAGAGTTTCTAGATACGGTCTTTTCCCGTTTGCACCATCACTTGATACTATCGCCTACTTTACAAGAAATGTACTTGATTCAAGCTATATTCTTTCTTATCTTGCTGGTCATGATGATAACGATATGTCTTCTTCTTTTAGAAAGAAAGAAAAATATCAAAATTATGTCTTAGAACATAAGGCATTGAAGAAGGTCGGTTATTTCAAAGCCGTCATGGATTCAATCGTTGATAAAGATATCAAAGATTCCTATACCAAACTTTTAAAATCTTTAGAAGAAAAAGGCTATGAAGTCGTCTGTTATGATTATCCAGTTGAATTGCTTGATGCTTTATATCCTACTTATATGCTCATCAGCTGTGCTGAAGCTACCTCTAATGATGCAAATTTAGATGGTATTAAATTCGGTCCTGCTGCTGATAATAATCCTACTACCTGGCAAGAATATATGATCAATTGCCGTACTAAAGGATTCTCTGATTTGATCAAGAGAAGATTTGTTATCGGTAGTTTTTCACTTCTTGCTGAAAATCAACCCGAATTTTTTAATCGCGCTCAAAAAGCAAGAAGACTCATTGTCAACGAACTCAATAAGTTCTTCGATAACATCGATTATTTAGTTGTTCCTGCTAGTTATTCAATTCCTAAGAAGATCAAAGAATTATCAACTGCTTGGTCAACTGAACCTGATTTCTTAGATAATATTTTAAGTCTTGGCAATTTCGGTGGAAATCCTTCCATCACAGTTCCGATGATGAAAAAAGATGGACTTCCAATCGGTGTCAATATCACTGGAAGAGTGTTTGAAGATGGCTATGTCTTCGCTCTTGCAAAAGAGATAGAAGATATCACCGGACTTCATGATTTAGTAAAGGAGGACAAGTGATATGGAACTCATTCCTACTATCGGTGTTGAAATTCACGTACAGTTAAAAACTAAATCAAAGATGTTTTCCAAAGCTCCTAACACTTTTGGTTTAGATCCTAACTCTCAAGTTATGCCTCTTGATATGGCTTTCCCTGGTACGATGCCAGTTGTCAATAAAGAAGCAGTCAGTTACGGTATCAAATTAGTCTCAGCTTTGAATATGACATTATCTAAAGTCATCGAATTCGATCGTAAGAATTATTTCTATCCTGATTTGACCAAAGGATATCAGATCACTCAACAATTCAATCCTATCGGAACAAATGGATATGTAGAACTCTCTTTAAATGATGGAAGAGTTGTCAAAGTCAGAGTCAATAACGCTCACTTAGAAGAAGATACTGCTAAAGAAATTCACACTGGTGATATGACATTCATCAATTACAATAGAGCTGGTATCCCTCTTATTGAAATCGTCTCTGAACCAGATATGCATTCTGGTGAAGAAGCTATGAAATACGTTGAATCAATCCGTGAAATTGTCACCTATTTAGGTATCTCAGATGGTAAGATGGAAGATGGTTCTATGAGATGCGATATCAATATCTCTCTTTCTGAAAAAGGAAGTGATAAATTAGGTACAAAAGCTGAATGTAAGAACTTAAATACCATCATGAATATCAAGTCTGCAGTCGATTATGAAATTGAAAGACAGACAAATATTATTCTTTCAGGTGGTCAAGTTGAACAAGAGACAAGGCGTTATGATGAAGCTAAAAAGCAAACGGTCTTGATGAGAAAAAAGACCAACGCTGTCGATTATAAATATTTCCGTGAACCGAATATCGTTCCGATTGATTTAGATGATGGATTCATCTATGATTCCATTCATTCGATGAACAAACTTCCGAATCAATATCGTGTCGAACTCAAGAAACTAGGCCTTGGAAATTATGAGATTGAAGAGCTATTAAAAGATCCACTCTTTGTCAAATATTATGAAGAATGCATCGAATTAGGTGCTAAAAATCCAACTACTTTATGGAACTATTTGATGGTAGACACTCTTGGATATCTCAATAAGAATGGTTTATCATTATCCGAACTTAAATTCACAAAAGAAAACTTTGTCAGACTTGTCAATATGATCGACGAAAACAAAGTCAATTCTAAACAAGCTAAAGAGATTCTTTCCATCATGTTTACTAATGGTGGTAATCCAAAAGAAATCGCTAAAGAAAAAGGAATGGAACAAATCTCTGATGAAGGAGCTATTTCTACAATTGTTGATGAAGTCATCAAAGAGAATCCTCAAGTTGTTTATGACCATCAACACGGAAAAGACCACGCTATTTCTTATCTTGTTGGACAAGTTATGAAAAAGAGTAAAGGTAAAGCTAATCCATCATTAGCAAAAGAGATGATTTTGAAAATCATCGGACCTCTTGGAAAAAGAGATTAATTGAGGTGTATTATGTCAAAAAATAAAACCGATTTAAGAATTATTAAAACCAAAAAGAAACTTTCTGAAGCTTTATTTTCCCTTCTAGAAGTCAAAAATTATGAAGAAATCAAGATATCCGATCTCTGCATTAAAGCAGGGGTATCAAGAGCTACTTTTTACAATAATTTTTTGACTATCGATGATGTTTTAAATTATCACTTTAAATCAGCTGAAGAAAATGTCAAAGAATTATTCATGGCTCAATTGAAAGAGAACGATTATTCTTTCTCAACTGCATATCGTTATTTGATTCACGCAGTCGTTTCAACTATTGTCAGTGAAAAAGAAAAGATAGTATCCATCCTTTCTAAAAACACGCTTTCTCAAGTTTATATGGGAATTCAAATGTTCAATAATGACTGCACTGGTTTCTTTGTCGATTTAGTCAAAGATGAACTCAAAGGAGTATCTGCTGGTTTGCTCTCATCTTATTTAGCTGGTGCTTCTACTGGTGTTTTATTCTATCTATTACAACATTCTGAAGAGATTGATACAAGTGATGATATTGAAGAAAAAATCTATACTATTACAACCCCGATTTTCAAGGAAATCACTAAAGTTTCCAATTTAGAGAAAAAGTCTTTGAACTAAAAAAATAAATGACTGCTGATAACCGATTTGATTCGGCTATCAATAGTCATTTTTTAAATTTCGATGATTTCAACTTTCAACTGCGTTTTAATCTCTTAGTGTAGGAGATACCAACAAGTATTACTTTACCTTTATAATC
>CAVJWL010000001.1:0-125223 GCA_963653505.1 uncultured Prevotellaceae bacterium | reverse complement strand
AAACGAATTTTTCCCAAAATAAAAATTATAAAGAAATGCAAACAAACTAAAAAAAAGTAGCATTTCTTTATAAAAACACCTAGGATGCGTAATTGCTACCATTGAGTTTGATACAAAATGTATCAAACTTTTTTGGTTGTATTATCTTTTCATCCACAATTTTAACAATCAAATCTATTCAGTATTTTTAAACAATTGAATAAATACAGTACATTTTGTATAATATCTTTTATGAAATTGGAGTTTCAAAATGACAAAAAATTTTTTTGATTTAGTTAAAGATTACTTCTTCAATCCATTTTCAAACGGAAATATTAGACTTAACTATGATTTATTAGAATTGATAAATTCTAAAATGTCATTGAATAATTTACAGGTCACCAAAGAAGAGATAGCTGATTGGATAATCGACTATCTTGATAATTCACCAGTTGAAATCTTCAATGATGAAATGAACAAAATAACCGATTCTAGTGGATTTGCTTATGATAAAATCAGATATTTTGTCAAATGCGGTTGGTTGGTTGAAGATTTTGAAGGAATAAGAATCACCTATCAGATGGATGAAATAGGAATTCAAATCCTTGAAACAATGGCAAATGTCATCAAAGAAGATACTAAATCCTTAGAATTCTCTGGCTTTGTTTATAACATCTACAGCAATTTGATGCATTTCAATTACGAACATTCTGTCGATATCATCGAGCAGATTTATCAAATATCTAAAGAATTGAATTCAATGCTGAGAGGGTTAAATGTCAATATCAAAAAGTTTTTGACAAAATTAGTCAGTGAAAACGAAGCACAGCCAAAAGAAATTTTGAACACTATCTTTTATGAATATCAAAGAAAGGTTGTTTTAAAAGCTTTTAGAAATTTCAGAGAAGTCGATAATCCATCAAAATATAAAAATAAAATCCTAGCCAAAATCGAAGAACTCAATCAAGACGAAAATTTTGAAAAACTTGTGAATAAATATGTTGAAGTAAAACATGACAATATCAATCAAAAAGAATACAGAGATGAAGCTAGCAATTTCTTTACGGAAAGATTCAATTACATAAGAGATCAATTTGAAGAAATTGAAGATTATATTTCGATGTTGGATAGAAAGAACACAAATTATATCTCAACAGCAAATTCAAGATTGAATTTCTTATTGAATGAAGAAACTGATGTTGAAGGAAGAATTGTTGAAGCCTTAAAAGGACTTAAAAATGTCAAAGAAGAATTCTTCAATGAAAGCAATTTCGATTTATTCACCGGTGGCAATTTAGATGAATATTCCTTGTATACACCGATGTCAAAAAGACCGAAAATCAAAACTTCACAGATAATTCAAAATGTCGAGTACAATCAAGAAGAGATAGATTCATATTTTGAATTGATGTTTAAAGAAAATGATTATTCTGTCTCCAAAATCAATGAATTTGTTCTTGATAATTTGAAAGATAAATTCTCTTCTTATGCAAGTGAATTCAAAATAAATGATTTTAATGAACTATTAAAATTATTATTAGTATTCATCTACGCTGAAAATAATAATGTCATATACGAAACTAAAATTACTGACAAGACATTTTCTAAATTAGGTTATGAATTGAATGATTTTATAATCAAAAGGAAGGTAAAATAATGTCAAACGCATCAAAAAATCTTGCCTGTGAAGAATTCTATAAAGAATACACAGCATTGAGCGATACTAAGAAAGATACTTTTTCAAGATTGTGCAACAAGTTATTGAACGAAAATTTCATCTATTATTCTCAAAGTGATCAAAGAGATAAAAATGATTACTATGAGATATTGAGTTTGAAACATGTCATCGATAACTATTTTACAATGCTCGATTATGATTTGACCCATATCGACACCTATAAGATTTTCTTTTTGAAAACAACTGCAGATCGTTATAGACTCAAATTAAAAAAATTAGAAACAGTCATCCTTCTTGTTCTTCGTCTTTTATATCATAAAGGAAGTTTAAATGTCTCTTCTAGTTCTGATATTTCAACTACTGTCAGTGAACTAACTCAAGAGATAAATAAGACAGGAATTTTCCCTTCTATTTTGACAAAGACGGATTTTTTCAATGCTTTAAAAACCTTAAAGAGACATAAGCTTATCAACTACAATTTCACCGAACTGAATGAAGATAATGTCATTTTGATTTATCCGACAATTTTATATGTTGTCAAAATTGATAATATCGATGCAATCAATAGCAAAATTAAATCATATAAAAATGTAAAAGATGAGGAGGAAGAAACTGATGAAATTGATTAAAGTTAAATTGATTAATTGGCATATTTTTTCTAATCATACAATAAACCTAAATGGTAACACTTTGATAACAGGTGAAAATGCCTCAGGTAAATCAACCTTGATGGATGCTATCTATTTTGTATTGACAGGTGGTGATTACACCCAATTCAATAAAGCAGCTAATGTCAATGATAAAAGTCAAAGAACTATCGAATCATACACAAGAGGAAAAATAGGTTCAGAAAGGAATCCGTTTTTAAGAAACGAAAATGATATTATCTCCTACATCATTCTCGAATTTGTCGAGGAATCGATAGATGAACATTTCGTTATAGGGGTTGAAATAGAAACTCAATCTTTCAATTCTAAACCAAAAACTAAATTCTTCACCATCAAAAAATATGAGATCAATGATGAAGATTTTATCAAAAATAATTCTCCAATTTCTTTTAGAAACTTAAAAACTGATTTCAAAGCAAGAAGAAATGATTTGAGCGAATTACCAGATACTTTGATTGAACGTAAAAGATTGATTGGAAGAGATATTTTCAAACTGGTCGATTATAAAAGATTCTTCGATCTTTTGAAAAATGCAATTTCATTTCATCCAATATCTGAAGTTTCTTCTTTTGTCAACGGCTTTTTATTAAAAGAAGATGATATCAATTTAGACAGTTTAAAAGAAGAAATCAGATCTTATCAAGAGATTGAAAAATTATTGACAAGAGAAAAAGAGAAAATACAATTCCTCAATGATTTCATTCCAAAAGCCGAAAAATATAAAGCAAATGCTGAAGAGCTGAAGTTTTTGAATGTTTTAAAAATAAATTTTGAAATTGAAAAATCAAAAAGAGAAATTGAAAATAAAAACTATCAACTCAAAAAATTAGATGATGCTTATACAAATATCATCGCCAAACAAAACGATTTGAACGCAAAGATATCAAGTCTTCGTCGGGAAATTGAACAATTAGAAAATGATGAAGATTATAAAGCATTATTAGAAAAGAAAAATAAATTACAAGAATATATTAATAACCTAACAAAGACTAACGAAGAATTGAATCAATTCAATCTTTTGATATCAAAAGAACAAAAGCTCATCAAGAATTTAAATTTATCATATAAACTCACTACCGATACATATAACAAAGACTATCCGCTTTTACGTTCTCACTTAGAAAAATATAAAGTCGAAATTGAATCTTTAGATGAATCTTTAAGAGATGAAAAATCACTCATCACAACATCTCTCAACAATCATAAAATAGAAAAATCAAAAAAAGAAGAAGAATTAAAAGGATTAAAGCAAGGCATCAACAATTATCCTGATGATGTCAACAATCTTTTAAATCTTGCAAAAGATGCAATTAGAAACTACAATCCAAAAGAGACAAATCCAAATGTCAGACCCTTCTGTGAATATATTGAAATTCTAGATAAATCTTGGACAAATGCTCTTGAAGGCTATTTGAATACTCAAAGATTTAACATTATCATCGAACCAAAATACTATGATGTAGTATCCAAAGCTTATCAAGAATATAAAAATGACCATAAAGTATACATTGCAGGCATTGTCAATGTAGAAAAGATAAAAGAGAGTGAGAATATCCCTAATTCGATGATGGATAATATCAAAGTCTCCAATCCTAACGCCTATAAATACGCTTCTTATTTATTAGGAAATTTAATTTGCGTAAATGATATTCTAGATTTGAAGAAATATAAATCTTCAATAACTAAAGATGTCATGATTTATAAGAATTATGTTCTCAAAGCTTGTGATCCAAAAATTTACAATAAACCATATATCGGTGCTGACTCTATCAAGAAAAGAATTGAAATTCTTGAACAGGAAATCAAAGAACTTAATATCAAGATAGAACAAGAAAACACTGATATCAATAATATAAAAGAAAAGCTTTATTTGATATCTGAAAGCAGAGTTAAAGATATTCTCAACTACAGAAATCTTTGGATTGAAATCGATAATCTAAATGAAAATATCAAATCATTAAAAGAAGAGATTGAACATGATGAAAAATCATCTGGTTTATTCGGTATCTCTGAAAGAATAAATCTCGCCAAAGCAAATCTCAATAAAGCAAATAGAGAATTATCTATCAAAAACAAAGAATATGATGAAAATAGAATCGAATTTGGAAAATTGCAAGGTGAAATTCAAAGTTTGAACGACAACATTTCAACTCTTTCTTTTGATTTTGAAGAAGCTAAAAAAGCAATCAAAGATGATGATTTATATAGACAAAAATATCGTCAGTATTGTTCAAATAACAAACTTGATATTGTAAAAATAAATCAAGAATATGTGAGAGCATCAAGATCAAATGCCATCAACCAAAGCTATCTTTTGACAGTTATGAGAGATTATTCTGCTAAATTCAAAGGATCACTCACTGCCTTAATTGAAAACATCGATGATTTCATCAACGAATATTACTACATCAAAAATAGAGATGTTGTCAAATATGAAGAAGAAGCTCATGATGCCTACATCAGAGCTGAAGCTTCTTTCAAAGAGGACTTCATCTCAAAATTGAAAGAGAAGATTGAACGTTCACAAAAAACTCT
Organism: uncultured Prevotellaceae bacterium; assembly: GCA_963653505.1. Taxonomy (GTDB): domain Bacteria; phylum Bacillota_I; class Bacilli_A; order RFN20; family CAG-288; genus Enterosoma. The sequence goes on along the minus strand of CAVJWL010000001.1, from coordinate 120,363 downwards.
TGATAAGATAAATAAAAATCTCGCTCTTCATCCTTTTGGCAATGATGAAGAAATCTATAAATTCCATTATGAAGGTACAAAAGATTCAGAATTCAACAACTATTATAGAATCATCATGTCAGGAAAACTTATGGAATCTCAAGATTTATTCACAGAAACCTTAGATGAAAAAGATAATTCCTTTATGAAAGATCTTTTTGATAAAATCACCAGAGAAAAGACCTCAAGTGAAGATGAGATCACCTTAAGAAAATACTTGGATTATCGTAATTACATGAATTACGATATCAAAATAACCAATAAATATGGTGATGAATCCTACTTTTCAAAAATCAGCAAAGAGAAAAGCGGTGGTGAAACTCAAACTCCGTTTTATATTGTCATCGCCTCTTGTTTTGATGAACTGATGAACAAAGACCAGAAAGTAAAAAGCACTTGTGTTGTCGTCTTTGATGAAGCTTTCAATAACATGGATGAAGGAAGAATCAAATCCTTGATGGAATTCTATAAAGGACTCAATATCCAACTCATCATCATCGTTCCATCCAATCGTATCAGTTCGATAACTAAATACATGGATTCAGTTGTCGGGCTTGTAAAAAAGAACAATTATCCGATTGTTTTCAATATGAAAAAATCGCAAGAAACTGAAACAAAATGAATAACTTCGAAAAAGATTTATTGAACGAACTCTTAGATGCTTATGAAAGATCGAAATTATCAAAAGAAGGAACTAAAGTCAAAAGAAGTATCAAACTGACACCTAAAAACAAATCATTACAATCCTACACCTATATCGATTCTTATAAATATGTCGATTTCAATGATGCTGTTTTAAAGAAATTAGAAGATTTAAATTTCATCAATTTGACTTACGAAAATGATACTTTCAAATCCTTGACACTAAACCTTGATAATGTCGATAAAATCTATGAATATCTATCTCGTGATAAAAAAAGCGATGAACTATTCAAAATAAACGATGTCTTAAATTCATACAGCTTTGATAATTTTGTTGATGATTTCATCAGTTATTTAAAAGAATTTATCTCAACAAAATACGATTTCCCTCATAAATATTTCCAGGATGCAAACGAACTCAATCTCATCTTAAAATCTTTTAAAGGGATTTTTGAACTCAAAGAAGACACTAAAAAAAGAGATTTCTCAGTCAAATATTTAAGTGATTCAAAGCTTTTTGAATCACTAGAAAATAAAGTCATCAAAATCATCAAAGACTTCGATGGGTTTGATCACTTTGAAGATGAAGATATTCTCTCCTCTTATAACATCGTCAAAAATTCAACCTACGCACTTATTAAAAACGGACTACTCTTCAAACTAAATAACGCTATCATAAACCTCGATGAATTAGGTTATGAATTCTCGCTCTCCGATGAGATGATAAAAAACTTAGACATTTTAAATATCAATTCAAAAAGAATCATCACTGTTGAAAACCTGACATCATTTTATAAACTGAATGATAAAGAGGCAACAATCATTTATCTTGCAGGTTTTCATAATCACACCAAACAAAATCTACTAAAAAAGATCTATTCAAAATATCCAAGTCTTGAATACTATCACTTTTCAGATATCGATGGCGGGGGATTTTTAATCTTTTTAAATTTAAAAGAAAAAACAAACATTCCTTTTATACCTTATAAAATGTCAATTGAAGAATTCGAGAATAACAAAGAACATCTCAAACAATTAACCTCAAATGATATCAAAAGATTAAAGAAACTTTACGATAATCCAAAAGCAGAAATTTTTAAAAGTGTCATTGAATATATGCTTAAAAACGATTGTAAACTCGAACAGGAATTATTGGACTGATATGTTCCACCTAGTTTCTAGGTGGATTTTTTTACAACAAAAAAGAGGGATATTTCACCCTCTAATTATTGATACTTCTCACTACTACTCACATATGATAGATATCTTTTTTAAATGTCAAAAGACATGCAAAAGCTTCCATCAATGAAGAGAGTTTTTCTTCTCTTGCGAATTCATAATATCTTTGTATCATCAAGAAATACAAGGATTTTTCATCTTCAAAAGGAATTGTTGAAATAGATAGGGAAGGGAAGACTCTTGAAACTAGGATTAAAAAATCGTGTTCAACAGAATTGATGCTGTAATCATTTCTTGGATAACAAGATTCCAATTTCTTTCCGAGTTGGTAAAGAAATTCCTGGGTTTTATAAAAAACAGGAACTTCTTCTTTAATCTCTTTTATCTTATCAGTTAAATCAATTTCCATAATTAATGAATCTTCTTCAAATGCCAGATATCTCTGTTGTATTCGTCGATTGTTCTATCAGAGGAGAACCAACCAGATTTAGCGATGTTGACTAAGCACTTTCTTCCGAAATTAGTTCTGTCGAGATATAATCTTTCAACTTCTTTGCTAGCAGATAAATAAGAAGCAAAATCTTTCAAGACCATGAATTCATCATTTCTATACATGATTTCATCAAAAATCATACGGAATTGTTCTTTATCTTCAGAGAAAGTACCATCGATAAGAGAATCCATGACGGCTTTGACTCTTGAATCAGCGTAATAGACATCCCATGGATTATAGGAGTTTTCAAACTTGATTCTTTGAACTTCATCATTCTTCATACCGAAGATAACGATATTATCTTTTCCGACGAGTTGAGAGATTTCGACATTAGCACCATCTAAAGTACCGAGTGTCAAAGCGCCATTCATCATGAATTTCATATTGGAAGTACCGCTAGCTTCTTTACCAGCTAAAGAGATCTGTTCACTGACATCACTGGCAGGGATGATGACCTGAGCTTTGGAGACATCGTAATTTTCGATGAAAACAACTCTCATATATTTCTTGATTTCTTCATCTTCTTCAATGACTTTAGAAACAGCTAAAATGAGTTCGATGATCTTCTTAGCATAGGTATAACTTGGAGCAGCTTTAGCACCGAAAATATAAACATGTGGATAGATTCTGAAGTTCTTATCTTCTTTCATTCTTTGATAGAGGTGAATGATTCTGAAGACATTGAGCAATTGTCTCTTATATGCGTGTAATCTCTTGATTTGAACATCATAAATAGCGTCAAGTGGTAAATCAATTCCTGCATTTTCCTTGACTAATTTCACAAGTGCTTTCTTATTTTCATACTTGATATCGTTCAATTTATCAAATACAGCAGTATTATCATCAGTATCGTATTTCAGTAAATCAGCTAACTTAGATGGTTCTCTGATGAAATCATCACCGATTAAAGAAGTGATGTAATTGGTAAGATTTGGATTAGCAACGCATAAGAAACGTCTATGAGAAATACCATTTGTCTTATTGTTGAATTTCTCTGGATATAAATTATAAAGGTCTTTAAAAGTCATGGCCTTTAAAATTTCAGAGTGCAAATTAGCAACACCATTGACGCTATATGCGACATGGATTGCAAGTTGACACATATTGACATTGCCATCTTTGATGATCAAGCAGTTTTGAATGTTGTGTTCATGCATTGGATTTTTGAGTTCACGCATTCTGACAAGCATTCTGCGGTTGATTTCTTCGATGATCATATAAACACGTGGTGCAACACTGGCGATATATCTGCATGGCCATTTTTCAAGAGCTTCTGGCATAACAGTGTGATTTGTAAAGGCAAAGCACTTAGAGACAATTTCAAAAGCTTCATCCCAACCATAATTGTTCTCATCCATCAAAATTCTCATCAATTCAGGAATTGACATGATAGGATGGGTATCATTCAATTGGAAATTGTAGTGATCATATAAATGATCAAGAGTTCCGAAATCTCTCAATTCATTCTTGCATGCTTGTTGCATACCAGCTGAAACTAAGAAATATTGTTGTCTGAGTCTTAAAAGCTTTCCTTCTTCAGTTGAATCATCTGGATAAAGACCGTGGGTGATATCACGGATAAAGGTTAAATAATGAGTGAAATCAACAGCTGGTGGGAGAGTGTCAGAACTTGGTTCTGCATACCACAAACGTAGGGTGTTGGTGATGTGATTTCCATAACCGATGATCGGGACATCATATGGAATTGCTAAAACAGAATAAGCATTGGCAGTTCTCCAATGAATATCACCATTTTCATCTTTATAAGTTTCTGGATTTCCGTAGAACTTGATAGTGATTGCTTCACCTGGTTTTCTGATTTCCCATGGATATCCTTTGGTAAGCCATGTATCTGGATATTCTTCTTGTTTGCCATTTCTGATCTTTTGACGGAAGAATCCGTATTCATAACGGATAGTATTTCCGTGAACTGGAAGAGATAAAGAAGCAGTTGAATCCATGAAACAAGCAGCAAGTCTTCCTAAACCACCATTTCCAAGTCCTGCATCTGGTTCTTCTTTTGCAAGTTCATCATAATCGATTCCAAGTTCTGATAAGGTCTCTTTGACGTCATCGAGAATTTGAAGGTTGAACAAATAAGCAGAAAGAAGTTTTCCCATTAAAAACTCCATTGAAAAATAAATCAATTGTTTGTTTTGGTTGGCTTTGACTTCTTGTTTGCAAATATTTGCATCGATATTAGCATAATCACGAACGATTGTACCTAAGATATCATAAAGCGGAATGGTTCCAAGTTCACTTGGAGCTCTACCGTACTTTTCAATACAACGGTTTGTGAAGTCATTTTTAAAATACTCACGGAATTCTTTTCCTGGTTTAATTTCTATCATTTTTTAATTATCCTCATTAAATTCTTAATGTTTTTAACAAACACTACGCCTTAGAAATATACATTTTATCGGGATCTTTTGCAAGATATGGAAGCTTTTCTTCCTCTTTATTAGGCTTTTTGAACAAAAGATATAAGGCCCCGAAGCTTGGTAATTTGACTGTCAATTTGAATTTTTGATTGTGACAACCAGCACCAGAAGTTACAAGTGGTGTCGAATTGAATTGATTCCACCCACCATAACAAGCTTTATCAGTATTCAAGATTTCTTCATAAGTTCCCTCATATGGAACTCCGATATCATAATCCCAATAGAAGTTTGGAGTCATGTTGAACATGAAGACAATGCATTCAGTTTCTGATTCTCTATAGAAAGTGTAAACTGATTGTTCAGCATTATCGGCCATAACCCAAGAGAATGTCGATGGATCATATTCTTTTTGATACATGCATTTATATTTGGTATAGATGTGATTCAAATCTTTGACAAGTTTTTGAACACCTTGATGTTTTGGATAATCAAGAAGATTAAAAGCAATCGGCTCATATTCTTTCCATTCATCAAAAGTACCAAGCTCATTACCCATGAAGTTCAACTTTTTACCAGGATGAGCAAACTGATAGGCATAGAGATTTCTGACAAGTGCGAATTTGTTATCATAATTTCCCCACATCTTATTTAAAATTGATCCCTTCATATGAACAACTTCATCATGTGATAATGGTAAGACAAAGTTTTCGCTATAAAAATATGCCATAGAGAAGGTCAATTGATTATGACAATATTTTTTATAAATAGGATCTTTAGAATAATATTTCAAAGTATCATTCATCCATCCTAAATCCCATTTGAAATCAAATCCTAAACCTTCTTGGAACATTCCTTTAGTGACATGACCATAGGCCGATGAATCTTCAGCAATCATCATAACGTTTGGAAGGAGGGCATGGACATACCCATTGCAACGCTTGATGAATTCAACTGCATTTTCATTGACGCCTTTATCAGCATTTCCATCCCAATAGATGATATTAGAAACTGCATCAAATCTGAAGCCATCGATATGGAATACTTCGCCAAAATACATAACTGAAGAAATCAAAAAGCTTCTGACAGTATCTTTACCTAAATCAAAGGATTTAGTTCCCCATTCAGTGAATTCATGTTCGTTTGCATATTCATAAACACAAGAACCATCAAATTTTTCAAGTCCGAATGGATCAATTGCAAAATGAACAGGAACGAAGTCCATAATGACACCGATATTAGCTTTGTGCATTTTTTCAACAAACTGAGCAAAATCAGATGAATCACCCCAACGAGAATCAATTGCATAATATCCAAGAGCTTGATAACCCCAACTTTTATCATTAGGATAAGCAAGCACTGGTAAAAATTCTACATGGGTATAACCCATATCCTTCAAATATGGAATCATGATATCAGCAATTTCTGAATAGTTGTACATGCTTCCATCTTCTTTTCTTTTCCAAGTTCCAAAATGGAATTCGTAAATTGAAACTGGTTTATCAAAATTTCTATCTCTTGTTTTTACAAAATCAGCATCATCGATTTTGATATTCGAAATATCTTTGATAATTGAGCAAGATTCACCTGAATTCTCATCTTTAAAAGCAAATGGATCCATCTTATCTTTTGTGAATCCATCACATCCTTCGATGTGAAATTTGTATTTTTGATTTTCTTTTGCATCTGCGATAAAAATCTCATATAATCCGTAGAAATGAACTTTGCTCATCCTTCCTTTCATCGGATCCCAATTGTTAAAATCGCCAATGACAGATACAGATTTTGCCATCGGTGCATAAACTCTAAAAAAATACCCATCTTTTCCGTTGAGTGTCATCTTATGAGCACCAAAGTACTTGTAAGCATCAGGAAGTTGTCCGTTAAGGTATTTGTCGAAAAATGACGTGTCCATAATTGCCTCCACAATCTAGTTAGTATTATATCATATGAAAAATATTTTTAAATTTAATTTATTCAATCTAAATAAATTTGGTTGAAAATAAGCAAATTTCACTCATTTTATATTTTATAAAGTTGTAATTATAAAAATATTGACTAAAATATATATGTTTAACAAGGAGCTATATATGTCTAACGAAATGAAAATCATGTGCGTTAATGCTGGTTCATCCTCTTTAAAATTCAAATTATACAGCATTCAAGATGAAGCATTAAAGCAAAAAACTGTCGCAGAAAAATCAAAATACATGGAAGTATTGACTTCTGGTATTGTCGAAAGAATTGGTCATGAAGATGGTATTTTCACCATCAAAAAACCTGGTGGATATAAAAATTCTCAAGTCTTACCTGTCAAAGATCATCAAGAAGCCGTCAATCTTGTTTTAAATGGTCTCATCTCTGAAGGAATTGTCAAATCCTTAGATGAAATCAAAGGTATCGGAAATAGAGTCGTTCAAGGTGGAAGTTATTTTTCTGATTCTCATGTCTTCGATGCTGATACTGAAGAAAAAATCGCTTCTTTGATTCCACTCGATCCACTTCATGCTGAAGCACATTTAACTTGCTATCACGCATTTAAAAACGCCCTTCCAAATGTCGGTGAAGTTGCAGTTTTTGATACCGCCTTCCATCAAACTATGGAACCAGTTGAATACATGTATGCAATTCCATATGAATGGTATGAAAAATATGGTGTCAGAAGATATGGTGCTCATGGTACCTCTCACAAATATTTATCTATCGTCGCAAAAGAAAAATATTTTCCAAATCAAGAACATGTCAACATCATCACTTGCCACATCGGTAGCGGTGCATCTCTTGCTGCTGTCAAAGATGGCAAATGTATCGCCACAAGTATGGGTCTCACTCCATTAGCTGGTGTTATGATGGGATCAAGAACTGGTGATATCGATCCTTCTTGTATGCCATATCTTTGCAAGAGAACTGGTTTAAGCGCTGATGAAGTTTATGATGTTTACAATCATAAATCCGGTATCTTAGGTGTTTCTGGAATTTCCAATGATACAAGAGATGTCGAAGCAGCTGCTTTAGAAGGTAATGAAAAAGCAAAATTAGCAATGGATTTATACGCTTCTAAGATTGCTGATTACATCATGATGTACTATGGAAAATTAGGACATGTCGATATGATTGTCTGCTCTGCTGGTGTCTTTGAAAATGCACCTATCTATCGTGAATTAGCTTTCAATTATGTCAAAGAAGCCTTAGGTGTCAAAATCGATGAAAAATTGAATGCTGAGACCCGCGGTAAAGAAGGTATCATCTCAACAAGTGATAGTAAGATTCCAGTCGTTGTCATCCCAACTGATGAAGAACTTATGATCGCTCTTGATACTGTTCGTGTTTTAGGTCTCTAATCTAAATTAATAAGGAGGTGAATATGAAAAACATCAATAAATTGTTGTTCATTCCTATTTTCACCTCCTTTTTTTGTTTTCTTCCAAGTTGTAAAAAAGTAGAAGAAAATAGCAACGCCATAAATAAAAATGGGAAAGTAATCCTACCCAAAAAAGAAGGCATCGACTCTTTTGTCTTCATCGAAACAGAAAACGAACTCAATGAAATCGCAAGATATGATTCTTGTTGTATCATCGTGACAAAAGAAGGATGTTCGTACTGTGATTCTCTTTATTATTCTTTCAGAGGAAATAAGGATTCAGAAGGCAAGTATACAAACGGATATATTTATAAGACATCGACCATCTTTTATGTTGTCGATGCTTATACCTACTTACCTTGTTATCAAGCATCATATAATCAAACAGGTTCTTTTGCAAAATTATATCCCGAAGTCAGTGGAACTCCAACCATGTTATTTTATGATTCTGGAAAACTTGTCAATTCTAGAACTGGTCATTTTTATGATGTATCTCCGAATAAAATCGATAGATCAGATGATGATAAAAACTATAAAAATACTGAAAAAATTCTTTCAAAATATATTTTGAATAATGAATATTATTCATTGAATACTTTGAAAAGAATTGAAAATAACATTTTGACAATTCAAGCCTACTATGTCCAATCCCGTGATGAAGATGATGATACTCTAGGGTTTGATACAGAAACTCTAGATGAAAAAATAAATGAAGAAAACGATAAACTCATCGTTTTCACCTGGAAAAGATGTGATGATTGCAAAGAATTCAAAAATACAGTCATCGAACCATTTTTGTATAATAACAAGAAAAAAGCCTATTATTATGAAGTCGATGGTTATTTCTTAAAGAAAAGAAATACGGATGAAACCAAAAAAGACTACGGGCAAAAAATTTGGTATGAATTTTCAAACAAATACCATATCAACGATATTCCTGGATATTCAAATGTTTATGGTAAAACAGGAGCTACCCCGGCCATCATCTATTATACAAGCACTTCTCACACGACAAAAACCTTCAGAAACGATACCGATATCGATATCGATTCAGATGATAAACTCTATTACAAAACAAGCATTTATAATGAAGTAAAAAATCTCAGAAGCGACACTTCAGTATCATCTTTAGATAGCGCAAATTCCACCTATCAAAAAGCGTTGAAAGAATTGAATGAAAAAAGAGATTCTTTAGAAAAGAATTTATTGACCAAATTTTTAAATGAAATCTTATAAATTTATAAAATTTATTTTACCACTATTATTCATCCTTCCTTCTTGTAAAGAAAGCAAGACGAAAATACCTTTATATCATATCGAAGGTATCAATTTTAAAATTGATAAAAAATATTATCACTTGTTGTATTCCCTTGATAAAGATGTTTTATCTCTTTTAATTGATAAACAAGCTTCTTTTTTCTTATCTATCTATTCAGAATCTTGTTCAGATTCTTGCTCGATGTTCGATGCTAGTCTTTACGCTTTTGCAAATTCAAATGATGTATTTATTCCTTATATGAATAAAAGCATTTATGATACTATAAAATCTTCAATTCTTCCTTCAATCAAAGAGAATGCAATTCTGTTCTTCCAAGAAGGAAAACTATTCAAGCAAGTCGATATAAGAGAAGATAATGTCAGCATTGAAAAAGTAAAAGAAATAATTGAAACTTACACTTATGATACAAAGTTAAAAATAGTGACTCCTTTTATCAAAGATACATCTGATAATCTCATCAACTGTTTCAAATTTTCAAATTACGATCTTTCAAATGAAAGTATAATTTACCCTGAGATTTCCTCGAGTGATAAAACTCTTTTCTTAGATATCAAACGAACCCTTTCTTTTAAAGATATTCAATCTTCATATACTGACACATCAAAAATAAATGATATCTATTTATATTATGATATCAACTCTTTAACTTCTGATTTTTACTCTTCTTTAAACATAAAAAAAGAGGAGTTAGAAAATCGCTCCTCTTATATTCGTTAACGTTTGTATCTAGTGGTATTTTCTTTGATAAAATTAGACACTTCATCGCTGTAATCGGATTTGACACTTCTCCAAACCCAGTTTTTACCGTCTACTTGACTTGGAGTATTGATTCTTGCTTCATTTCCTAAGCAAAGAAGATCTTGTAAAGGAATGATAGCTGTATTTGAAACATCAGCATAAGTCAATTTGATAGTGGTCTTGACGATGTCTTCAAGATTTTCAACATCATATTCCACATTAAATAATTTGCATTGTCTCAATAGAGATTGCTTATAAAGATTCAAAGCACTTGAATTCAAACCTTTGAGATATCCTAATAATGGTTCATTATCATGGGTTCCGGTGTAAGCGACAGAATTTTTAGTAGTATTAGATGGTAAATGTTCGTTAGCATCATTGCCGTCAAAGGCAAATTCTAAGACTTTCATTCCTGGGAATCCCGTATCAAAAAGTAGCTTTCTTACATCATCATCGATCAAACCTAAATCTTCAGCGATGATTGGAAGTTCGGTGAGACCTTTAAATAAGGCTATACCAGGCCCTTTTCTCCATTGACCGACTCTAGCTGTCTTAAGCCCGAATGGAATGACATAATATCCAGATAATCCACGGAAATGATCGATTCTCAAAATATCGAAAATCTCAAGATTATTCAAAATTCTTTGACGGAACCAGAGATAGTTGTTCTTTTCCATCAATTTCCAATTGTAAATAGGATTTCCCCATAATTGTCCGTTCCCAGAAAAATAATCAGGAGGACAACCAGCGACTAAGGTCGGTTTTAATTCTTTATCAAAAAGGAACATAAATGGATATTTATAAGCTTCAACAGAATCTCTAGCCAAATATAAAGGCATATCTCCCATGATAGAGATTCCTTTTTCATTGGCGTATTTCTTCAAGGCCTTATATTGATTCAAGAATTCAAATTGGGTCCAGAGATAGAATAAATAAGTTTTATAATTCTCTTTGATAACCTTATTTTCAATGACAAAACTGTATTTTCTATATTCTTCATCCCATTCATACCATGGGCGATAATTCATCAATGATTTCAAGGTGATATAGAAAGCAAAATCTTTATATTTTCCTTCCTTTTCAAATTGTTTGAATTCAGGATTTTCAACATCAAATCTTGCAAAGGCTTTTTGTAATAAGTTGATTCTATTTTTGAAAAGCAATGAATAATCAACTTTTCTCTCATCATAATAAAAATCTTTATCGATGATTTCTTCTTTCTTCAACAATTTCTTTTCAACGAGAATATCTAAGTCGATGAAATAATAATTCAATCCATTGCTAGTGAATGATTGATAAGGACTATCTCCATAACTTGTCGGATTCAAAGGGAGCATTTGCCAAACTTGAGCATTGCTTTTATACATAAAGTCAACAAAGTCATAGGCTGCTTTACCCATCGTTCCAACGCCATGAGGTGATGGAAGTGATGAAATCGGTAATAAGATACCATTTTGTCTTTTATTTAAATTCATAATTTTTCCTTTCCTTTATGACAAATAAACTGCAAATCTGATAAAGCCGATGATTGATAAAATCAAAGGCACTAAGGCATAAACACATACAAAGATATCATATTTATATGATTTGTTGAAGATTTTTAATTGCAACTGAGAAAAATTCTTCAAAGTGTTGTTGCTGATTTTATCTTCCATAAATTTATATAAACTGATTGCGACAATTCCCATCGTCGAAATTATCAAGAAAGAAAGGATGCTGAGTCCTAAAAATCTCGAATGATTTTTTAAAAACATCGGAATGAATAATAAACTAGCATAGAGAGTATTCAAAACCAAGATATTCATATTGGAAACATCGCCAGTCTTTCTCAAATTCAACTTCATTTCTTCTTCGTCGTATTTAGCTTTCTTATATCTCACTTTTCTCATTATAGGATGAGAATTGAACATGAATAGGGGATATGATAAGAAAAACAAGATGACAATAGATAAGATAAAGGACGGCACTAAATATCCAAGATTATATAAGAAGATATTCAGATAATCGTTGCTGCTCAAAAAGACATTGAAATTGAAAGAGTTATCGTTAGTATAGACCTTGACCATCAAATCAGAGACGATATGACAGACCATCGTCAAAATGAAATATAATAAAGAAGCAAAGAAGAAACAGCGAGGTTTATTTTCGTAATATGTCTTTCTGAAGGATGAACAAAATCCGACCAATGCCGATACTAAGATATAATCAAAAACAAGGACATACCAACTGAAAGAAAAAGCCGTGTCGAGGATGATATTGAACAAAGCGAATAAAAGCCCAGTCAAAGTCCCGTATATCGGTCCAGAGATCAAAGAATTCAAGATGAGAGGAATCAAGCTAAGGTTTAAAAATCCGCCAGATTCAAAATGCAAATTCGGAACATATTTTCCAATCGAAAATAAACCGATTGATAAAGCAAGCTGAATCAAGGAGATTATCGCTAAATATTTTTGTCGTTCCCAATCAATTTTTTTAACTTTATTTTCCATAAGTATTTGAAGTTTTATCTTAAATAAAACTTGTAATAGTATAATCCATTTGATATATTTTTAAAAATACTAATTTCATAAATTCGATTTTATAAAAAATGCATCAAAATCATAATGACTATGACTTGATGCATCAAATTATTCTAAATCTAAAGAATCTAAACTAGCAAAGGGAGAATTAGAAGCCTTCTTCTCTTTTTGATATTCTTCTTCACTCATGACTTTGAATTCGGAATTCGAATCATTTTCAATCTCGCTGTAATTATTTGGAATCGAAGAATAAAGAAGTCCCAAAATCGATGGACGGAGGTCGTAGATTCCGTCTTTATCTTTGACGATATCGCTATTTTCTTCGTCATTTGGAAGTATAGTAAGTTCGATTTCGTTTTCAATTTCTAATTCATCAATTCTAGTTGTATCATGAGCGTCGATATAATCGATATCAGCATTTAACGAAAGATAAACAACAAAGCAACTTTGATTGCCGCTTAAAGAATAACTTACATGGATGCTTTGAAATTCATCAACAGTATTGCTGAAAGCTTTCTTTTCATCTTCAGTCAACTCAATATCGAGTTCTACTTGTTGGTTATTTTTATCGCCGTTATTTAATACAAGAGGAATACGGATATCATCGATCATCATTCACCTCTTCTAGAAAGTCCTAAATTAGCTTTGACTGCATTTACAATTCTTGAAACGGAATCATCGATTTCTTCACCTTTTAATGTCTTTCCTTCTCTTTGGAAATAAAGAGAGACACCAAGATAAGAATCATCGGTCTTTTCATCGACAAATTTATCAAAGAGAGAGACATGATCTAAATAAGTGTCTTTGACTCCTTTGATAGTATCGAGAAGTTTCTTATAAGAAATATCTTCTTTCATCTTGAAAGATATATCTCTTCTGACGATGGTTTCACTTGAGAACTTAGTAAATTTAGTCTTTAATCCCTTTAAAGAGAGAAGATATCCTAAATCAAGTTCAGCAAGATAGACATTGTCTTTTCTAAGGGATGGATGAATCTTACCATAAGTTCCAACCAAATCTTTTCCGATATAAACATCGACACTAGAATACGGATGGAAACTTGGATTCTTCGAATAATTGATACGGTATCTATTCTCAGGAATTCCAATCTTATTGAAGATAGAAGTGATGATTCCTTTCATATCGAAGAAATCGTATTCTTTTCCAGAATAATTTTCGCATTCATATCTCTTTCCTAATAATCCTAAAGAGAGATATAAATGGCTTCCAGCTTTTGGATTATCGACATTGGAAATTTCAAACAATCTCAAATCAGGATTGTTATGATTTAGGTTGTAATCCATAGTTTGAAGCATAGAAGAAAGAAGATCAGAACGGATGATTTCATGATCTTTGGTCATCGGATTTTTCAAACGATAACTTTCATTGTTATTGAAAACTCTAATCATCTTATCCATCTTTTCATCGATGAGAGTGAAAGAGATGATTTCATCAAAGCCTAAGGAGATGAGCATTTCTCTGAGTTCTCTTCTCTTCTTTTGTTCTTCAGATAATCCACCTGTGGTTATCGGATAATTTTCAAAAGTAGGGATGAGCTTGCTAGAACCGTAATAACGATAGACTTCTTCTTCAAAATCGCATTGTTCTAATAAGTCGACTCTATCGACTGGCGGATATAAAAGTCCGTCTTTTTTCTCAACGCGATAAGATTTTAAAACAGCATCAACTTCTTCTTGAGTGTAACTACCACCTAAACGATGGTTGAGTTTTTCAAGGGAGAAACTGACTCCGGTATCAGATTTTTTAACAGCGTTATAACTGCCGTAAGCTGTGATTTTATATTCATCGAGGAAGTCATCGAGCAAAGAGATAGTGATAGCTAGAGCTTCATCGATCATCAAAGGATTTCTTTCTTTGCCAAACAATTGACTTGATGGGCTTGATAATCCAAGACGAGCAGATGTATGACGGATATTGACATGATAAAAACAAGCAGCTTCAATATCAAAATCAGTGGTATTTGAAGTGATTGAAGCACTATCTAATGCCATAATACCGCCAACACTTGTTGGAATAGAAGAACAAGTGACAACAAGATCGTCTTTTTTGAGTTCTAATTCCTTTTCATCAAAGGTTTTGACTTTGACACCATCTAAAGAATCGATAACATCATAATCACCTTTTTCGTTGACCTTACCATCGTACATATTGAGTGGTTGGCCAGAAAGAAGCATTGAGAAATTACCGATATCGACAATCGGAGAGACAGGTCTTATACCAGAGGCAGTCAAATAATTTTTAATTCTCTTGTTAGTTTCCTTTTTGACCTTGACATCAGTGATTCTCAAGATATCGAATCTAGAGCAAGCATCAGTTGAACTTTTTACATCCAATTTCTTTTCAATCTTAGAGAAATCAAAGGTCGGGGCTTCTTTCATTTTCAAAGATAAAAGAGCAGCGATTTCTCTTGCCATTCCGTAATAAGAAAGACAGTCTGGACGATTAGGAAGGACATTGATATCTAAAACATAATCGTCAAGTCCTAAATATTTCAATACTTCAGTATTTCCTACTTCAGCATCTAAAGGAAGTTCTTCGATTCCATTTTTAGATGGAGAATTTTCATCTAAATAATCTTCTTTGACTCCAAGTTCTAAAAGAGAACAGCACATACCATTGCTCTCTTTACCTCTGATGACACCTTTTTTGATGGTCTCATTCAAAGCCGGGAGAAAACATCCTTCTAAAGCGACAATGACTTTGATACCAGCTCTTGCATTAGGAGCACCACAGACGATATCTTTGATTCCAAGAGTTGGACCTAAATCGACTGTTAAACAGTGAAGATGGTCGCTATCTGGATGGTTGACACAAGTTAAAATTTCACCGATGCAAAGTTTTGTGCCACTAGCAAGGGGATATAATTCTTCAACTTCAAAACCCGAAAAGGTGAGTCTATCTCTAACTTGTTCAACAGTGGTTGAAGATAAATCGACTAATTCAGATAATAATTTATATGAAAATAACATAGGTCTTATTCCTTTCTGAATTGTTTTAAGAATTTGACATCACCGGTATAGAAACGTTTGATATCATCGATACCATATTTGAGCATTGCTACTCTATCGATACCGATACCAAAAGCGATACCTTGATATTTAGTATCATCAAAGCCGTTGAGTCTTAAAACATTTGGATGTACCATACCAGCTCCGAGAATTTCAATCCAGCCGGTGTGTTTGCAAAGAGAACATCCCTTTCCTTGGCAGTTGAAACAAGAAATATCAGCTTCAACACTCGGTTCTGTGAATGGGAAGAAAGACGGACGGAATCTGACTTCTCTCTTTTCACCGAAAAGATGGCGAAGTAAGGCAGTTAATGTTTCCATCAAGTTAGCAAAGGTCACATCTTCAGAGATGACTAAACCTTCTATCTGTCCAAATTGATGAGAATGGGTGGCATCATTATCACGGCGGTAAACCTTACCAGGAGAGATGATTTTAACCGGTCCTTGACCTTTAGCAAAGGCCATATAACGAGCTTGGATAGCGGAGGTTTGAGAACGAAGAACAGTGTTAGGATCGATGACAAAAGTATCTTGCATATCTCTTGCTGGATGATCTTTTGGAATGTTCAAAAGTTCGAAATTGTTGGTATCGGATTCAACTTCTGGACCATTGACTACAATATATCCTAAGCCAGCAAAGAAATCTGAAATATCATCGACAACAGCATAAAATGGATTCTTGCTGCCATCAAAATTACCATTGCCAGGAAGAGTGATATCAACTTTGGATGATTCTAATTTCTTCTTCAATTCAGCATCATTGAGTTCTTTTTCTTTGCTTTCAAAAATGGATGTGAGAGTGTTTTTGAGTTCACCAAGAGATTGACCAAACTCTTTCTTCTCTTCATTTTTGATATCTTTCATCATGGAATAGAAAGAGGTTAATTCACTCTTCTTTCCTAAGAATTGACCTTTGAAATTGTTCAAAGATAATTTATCGTTGACTTCATGGATGGAATTTTTAGCTTTGGAGATCAATTCTTCTTTCTTTTCTTTAAATTCGTTAATTGTCATAAAACACACCTCAATCAATCGGGATGATGACAGTGTCATCATCTTCAAAATAATCTTCTTTATCTTCTTCGACTGCTTTTTCTTTTTTATCTTCGATCACAAAATCATTATCGGAGACAACCTTCTTAGGTTCATCAGCTGTTTTTATGCTTTCAACTTTGAATTCAGCTTCTTTCTTCTCTTTTATGTTTTCTTCAACAACACTAGAAGTAGAAGGTTTATTCTTACTGAACACGCTCTTAAGATAATCTGGAAGTGGAGAAGAAGTTCTATCTTCTTTCAATTTGCTCTCAGCTTTAGAAACAGGTTGAACTTTCTCTTTGATCATATCAAAGTCAGTTGTTCTCTCTAAGGTTTGATGATCGCTTGTCAAATCTAAATCATCAGGGAAATTAGTGGCGATGATGGAAATCGTGACTTTATCTTTATAAGAATCATCATGTTGAAGTCCCATGATGATGTTGGTTTCATTACCGGCCTGTTCATTGATATAATCGATGGCATAATTGATTTCTTTAAGTGAGCAATCATCTCCGGTGATGAAGTTGACGATCATATTTTTAGCGCCTTTGATGCTAGCTTCTAAGAATGGAGAATTGATGGCGTTATTAGCGGCATCGATAGCTTTTTTCTCGCCTGTACCAGTACCGATACCGATAAGACAAACTCCGCGATTTGAAAGAGTAGCTTTGACATCAGCAAAATCGAGATTGATGATTCCGTTTTTGAGAATGATATCAGTGACGGTTTTAACAGATTCAGCTAAGACGGCATCGGCATTTTTAAAAGCAGCTCTTAAAGAACCATTGCCGTTATTGAAGACTAATTTATCATTGGAGACGATGATCAAAGCGTCGACATACTTTTTGAGTTCGGAAATTCCTTGGATAGCATTCAATCTTCTGTCTCTTCCTTCCATATTGAAAGGACGGGTGACAATTGCAAGAATCAAGGCTCCAATTTCTCTTGCAGCTTTGGCAACAACAGGAGCAGCACCTGTACCTGTACCACCGCCTTCACCGCAAGCGATGAAGACCATATCGGAATCTTTGACAAGAAGCTGTAAATCAGAATATGAATCTTCAGCAGCTTGTTTTCCTACCTCTGGATTACCCCCAGCCCCTAAGCCTTTGGTGATATTCTTACCTAAGACATATTTATTTCTGCATTCGCTATTGGCAAGTGCTTGGCCATCAGTGTTGACAACGATATATTCGATGAGATCTTTTTTATCGTTGATCATTTGATTTACAGCATTACAACCAGCACCACCGACACCGATAACTTTGATTTTGGCGTTTGTCGCCATTATTTCTTCATCATTGAATAATTCATTAAATTCAGACATTTTCCACCTCGTTATTTTCCTCTAGAGAAGGATTCATTTTGAAAATCATGATATCCTCCCATTTTTATCGCTTCAGTGATTGGGTTTTGATACGGCAAAGCGGAGATAAGGATTGCCCCAATACAATTTGTGAAGACTTTGTCTTTAGCTCCGATGACTTTCGGAATGAAGACTTTATTATCTCTTTTCAATTGATGAACAAGATAATTATCAAATTCGACAATATCAGCTCCCGTACCTGTTATCACAAGTAATGTATCATCATCGACTTGGTATTTGTTGATAGACATTTTGATAAGATCGACCAAGGGTTCAAAACTCTTCTCAAAGGCAGAGACAATCTCATCAAGCGGTTTATCCTCTTCGCTGATAAAGGCGATTTCTTCTTCTCTGTGGAAGCCAAAATATTGAAGATATTCCATAGTTTTATCAAAACTCAAATTCAACATTTCACTAGCTTTTTTGACAGCTGCATTTATTCCAAAAGGAAATTTAGTGGAAACATTGAGTCTGCGTTTGAAGATATAAGAAAAATAAGAATAATCCTTTCCTATATCTAAACATAAGAATTTTTTAGGAATGTTCAAAGAACTGATGAAACTGACAGTGGCAAAAGGAGCGACTAAAGTCATATATATCGGTATTTTACAATCATCAAGTATCGATTTATAATGATTGAAACTTTTGTCATCGATCAGATGAACATCAGCGAAAACTTGTAGCTCTTTAGAGCTTGAACCCATCGGGAATGTATCATAACTTTGTCTATTATCATCAGCAAATGAAATCGGATCATGATAGACAATTGACTTACCTTTACTTTTGACTTGTTTATTGATTTGATTGATGCAATTATTATAATCTCTTTGAATTATTTTACTGGAAGGATCAACAGTGGTACTTTTTTCATCAATGCTTTCAACGGTGAAGCCATCGGGAGGAAGAAGAGCGATAAAGACACCTAAATTATTCTTTAAGGTTTCCTTAGCTTTATAAATCAAAGTGGTCAAACTCTCTTCTGCTGATTTTTTGTCCAAATATCCGTTTTCATCTAAAGGGATTGAATCTCCTTCTAATGCATTGAGAATATAGACTGTCCCTTTAAAATGATATCCGGTGACTAATCTTATGCCGCTGGATGAGAAATCTATTACTGAGACAATATTATCATTCATCTTCTTACCTCCTAAATTTATATTGCAATTTCATCAGCATCTACAAAATTATAACTTCCATCAGAACTGTAGATGATTTTGACTTTATATACTTCTTTGATATTGCTATCAGAGATTTTATATTCGGATTTATTTTTGTTTTTAAAATGACTTCTACAAGCGTTGACTGTCTCATTTTCAAAGATATCGTTTTTAAAAATCTTACTGATTTTATCGTATAAAACATCTTCAAAGACAAAATAATTAGAGGAGGCAGTATCATAATAGGTGATATCAAGAGTCGAATTTGTCTCACCTTTATAGATGACATCTTTCATGTCATCTAAGATCGTATCTTTGACATCGATGAAATTAGTGAAGATAGCTTTATCAATGGTTGGGTTTTCGTATTTGAAATAGAAATGTAACAATTTTGATTCTTCACATTTATCGTTTACGGCTTTCAAATACTCGTTTTTAGTCACAACATCAAAATTCATACCATTGATAAGACTTTCCATCTCCTCTTTTTTTCTTCCAGAAGCAAAATATACTTCATCATTATAATAAGCAAGAGGAAAATCTTCTTTGACATTTAAGCTGCCTGAAAATAAGTTTGCATTCAAAGAGATATCTAAAAAGAGGCCGTTGCTATTCTTTTTGAGATTTTCTTCGGCTTCATTTTTATCAAATGTCAAATAAGAAGAATTAGTTTTGACATTCATCATCTGATAAAGGGAATCTTTAGATAAATTCCTCAGTCCAGTGATTGAGAGTGACTCAAGATGAAAGAGAGGTAAACTCAAATATAAAAAAGTGAAAAATATCTCCAATAATAACAAGATGAAATAGATCATCTTCTTATGTTGGTACTTTTTTCTTTTATTGATAAGTTCGTCACCGATACCGACAAAGTTAGTGGTAATCGCATCTTTTTCTCTATTATTATTCGTAGCTTGAACCATTTTATATCCTCTATAATATTTTAGCTTAAATAAATAAATATAGAAATATAAAACGTTGATTTTTCTTCGATTTTATCAAAAAATTCAAAGATGAAACTAAGCTTTCTTAAAAAGGTATTTGGAGTTAAATCCAAAGAGAGGAAAATACTTGATCAACTTCTTCATTTCTAAAATGGCTTCATTTCTCTTTTCGTATAATTTAGAATTGAAAACATACACTTTCTTCCCATCGCTTTCAAAGATGACAAAAAGATAATCATCCCCTTCAATATCAAGACTTGAACATTTGATGACATATCCTTCAAGTCTTTTTTTGTAATTAGAACAAAAAAGAGAATAAATGCTCTCATTCTGTAAAAAAGTATCGATATCTTTCTTCTTAAATAACAATTTTCTAATCTTCTCTTCTTGATTAAAAATATAAAGTTCCTTCATAAAAAATGCTCCTTAATTAAAAGGAGCATAACGCAATTTCACTCAAAAATAAACAAATATTTCCCTTTGAAACAAAATAGAAACAAGAATGAAACTATTTTGATTCATTAGCTATCAAACAATATGAAATTTGCGAATTGAATTCTTCTTTTTTGAAGTCACCGATGAAGGTAATCATATCTTTTTCTTCAGCTAATTGCTTTGGAACTCCAAAATAAGTGACCTTCGAAGTTCTATCTTTAGAGATAACATAACTAACCTTATTTGAAGGTGCTATCTTGACATCATTTTTAGCTACATTGATTTTAAATTTACAAGCTTGGAAGCCTTCACCGAAAGGATAAAAACTTTGATAGATTTCAAAATTCTCTTTATTCAAATCAGAAAGTTCGATTTCAATCACATCTTCATCATCATCTTCGATAAACAATGCTTGCTTTTCAATCTCAGTTGAAAATAAAATAGCAATTTGAAAATAATCTTTTCTAAGTATCGTAACTCCACAGGCTTGTTTATGTCCGCCACTATTGATGAAATATTTTTTATTCTTCTCTAAAAAAGAAATCAAGTCATAACCTTTTTTAGCGCGGATAGAACCGACAAGACATTCAGGATTTTTCTCATCAACAGCGAATAACATGATGGCTTTATCTTTTTCTCTCAGCAATTTATTTGCAAATAATCCAGCAAGTCCTGAAGAGGTTTGAAAGATACCGCTATAAGAATGAGTGCTATCAAAGGATAGTTTTTCATCGATGGCAGCACTTTTTATTAGCTCTTTTCTTTTCAAATTGATATCTGAGACATATTTAGCTAATCTTTGAATCTCTTTTTCATCCTCTTCAACAAGAAGCTTGCAGGCTTTATTTGTCGCCATCACATCACTTTCAACTCTACCAACAGAGTTGAGACTTGGAATGATATAAAAATTGATATCATCATAACAGATTGGACTATTTTTATACGGAATCAAAGAACAAAGATTCGGATAGAGATTCTTTTTTAAATTAGAAAGAGCGATCTTAGCAAGTTCTAAATTGTTACCAACTAAAGGCATGACATCTGAGAAAACAGCAATGCCAGCTAAAGTAGATAAATATTCGTCATAATATCCTAATAGTTTAGCAGAGACAAAAAGACAGAGGCTAGCAGCTGAACAATTATAAGTGATGAACTTGGAGATATTTTGATGAAAGATATGTTCTGTCATCACTTTCTCCTCAGGAATTTCGTGGTGATCGATTATCACAACTTCCATCCCTAGTTTATAAGCTTCTTCGATAGCTTCAAAGGCGCTTATTCCATTATCGACAGTGATGAGTAGGGAATAGCCTTTATTTTTAAAATCTCTAACTCTCTCTTTGACAAGTCCGTATCCTTCTTTATATCTTGAAGGGATGAAATAACCAGGATTTAACCCCATCTTATCAAGAGTTTTTTTCATTATACAAGTAGAAGTCAAACCATCGACATCATAATCTCCGTAAATGACTGTCTTCTCTTTTGTTTCGACGGCTTTTTTAATTCTTGAAATCACATCATTGAATCTATCATCTGAAAAAGGATCTTCTAAATGAATAAAAGACCCCGGGAGATTTCTCTCCCTGAGGTCTTCCAAAGTCATTCGATAATGTTCAAGTAATTTTGTTAATATCGTTTTCATATCAGTGATGACGGAATTCATTCATACCGATGATGATAGTTTCATGTGGTCCTTCACTATCAACATATCGAGTTCCATCAGGAGCAAATTCATTTGGATTATTAGATTTGCTTGCTTCAGCGACTTTGCTTCCTTCAAGCTTTTCTTTTTCTTCCTTCTTGCTTGTCTTTCTACTCATAAACCAATCGTTGAAACGCTTGAAGTTGATATGAGAAGAACAAAGGAGATGGAATGGAAGAACGAAACTGATGATGAGAACAAATCCTAAGACAGCTAAGATGATTCCATAGACAGTTGTTGAAAGTAAAGATGAATCGATGAAGACAAATGGAATGGAGAAGATGATACCTGCAGCAAAACTAGAAGCTAAGATAGTGATATTCTTGCTTGTCAATTCATTCAAGATATCAGCTCTTTCTTCTTCTAAGGCTTTACCCTTCAAACCTTTTTCTTTGATAGTAGCTTTATTTTCGCTCAAAGTAGGGATGACCATGAAGTCGAAGATGAGGTTGAAAGCGAATAAGACAAAGGCGACATACGGAGTGAAGGCAAGTTGAGATAAAGCAAGAACACCAACGCTCAAAGTTGCAAAGACAGAACCAGAAGTGATGACGCTTAAGAAAGTGTTCAATCCGTATCTGATAAAGGCATAAATAGAAGCGAAAGCGGCGATTAAGAAGATGACTAAGAAGAGATTTAAGACATCGTGTTTAAGATTCAAAGGTGAGGTGGAAAGAGAATAGATAGAATAAGAAGAGCTCTTATAGTTACCATCATTCAAAGGATTGATAAGAGTATTATCATCAAGAGTGATAGTCAAAGCGCTTGAACCATCCATACCATCTTTGAGGGCTTCTAAGATAGATTTATTCTCATTAGATGATTTGACATCATTGAGATTTTGATAGGTGTGAACGCTGAAGTAATTGATGTAATAGGTGATATTATCATCATCTTTATCTTCAACAGTATTGACAAAAGCGCTAGAAGCATCATAAGTTACATAATTTGTAGTTGTGAGTTTACTAGCTTCATCTTTAGTGACAAAGGAGAATTTGTCATCGGAATTTTCACCGATTTTCTTGATGTATTCGATGTAAGCATCAGAACTTTCAAGTTGATTATAAGATTTGTTATATGTACCAAAGGCGATAGTCAATTGATAGGAATTAGTATAGGAACCGGAATTGTTGAAGAATGAAGCATCACCGGATTTGGTTGCATAGTTAAGAGGTAATCCGATACCGAGAGCTAAAACGGCAATAGCAACAGAGATATAAAGTGGCATTCTGCCTTTTTTACCTGATTTGACATAAGTGACTTTCTTATTTTCTTTAGTCGGTTTCTTAAATGAGAAGTATGGTTTATTGTTATCTTTGACATCTTTGCAAAGCCAGTAAGTAGCCCACTTGTTGAGGAAGGTTGTGATAACCCAAGAAACAAGAGTACCGACTAAGACAGCGCCGAAGAAGGTCTTATAAGAACCTAAGGCTAATAAGAAACTGAATAAGGAAGCGACGAATAAGACAATAGAAGTGTCAAGTCCGATGAGGAAGGATTTACGATATCCTTCTTTGTTGGCCTTTTCGATATCTCTACCTTTCTTGAGTTCGTTTTTAATATGTTCGAAATAATTGCAAGATAAGAAGATAGAAAGGCAAGCAGCGACACAAACACCTAAGATACCGGCGATTGAGAATTCAAATCCTAATAAATTGAATAAGAATAAGGACATGAAGACAGTGGCTAATAAATTGATGCCAGCTGTGATACCGCTGTATCCATAGAACAAGATGAGAAGAATCACAATGGCAGCTAAACAAACGCCAAAGGTGATATAAGTATTCTTTAATGCTTTTGAACCAAAGCCAGCATAGATAGTATTGGAATACAAATAATGAATATCGAAGCCGTAATCAGAACTGTTCAACATAGCAACCATAGTTCTTGCTGTTGAGACTGTGAAGGCATTTCCATCCTTATCACTGGTGATAGTGATGATTTTATTGTCGGATGAATAGTTAGAAGTGTCCAAGGTGCAGACAACTTTAGCTAAGACTTTATCATCGACTTCTTCACCGTTATATCCGTACGCTTTATTGTAAGTATCATCAGTGGTTTTATTTTGCCACAAGATGAGCTTTGTTTCATTGGAAGTATCTTCTGATTCGCTAGAATCGCTAGAATCATCAGCATATTTACGATTGGCTGATTTTGTCTCTTCTGTCTTCTTATCATTTTTATGAGCATCAGAAGCATTTTTAGCAGCAGTGACAAGTTCATCCATCTCAGTTGTATCATCGATACAAATAGCTGGATAGGCTGTTGTACCGCTGTAGACAATTTTAGCAGCAGTATCTGCGAAGAAATCTCCGTGATCTTGATACTTGACAGTATCATCACCGACGGTTGCGATTGATAAAGAACCATCATAGCTCAAGATTTGCTTGACATTGCTAAGTTCAGTATCAGAGAGAGGTGAGAAAGTGACATTAACTTTGTATCCTTCTCCTTTTTGACTTCCGGAAGTGATACCGTTGACAATTTCTACATCAGCATTTCTGACGCCGATGGCATCAAGTCTATCCATAATCTTTGATTTGATATCGATATTTGTTAAATCATTATTAGCTAGATAAGGATTCAAGTCCGGATAATTAGCAACATTATAATCAGCTTGATCTCTGCTAGTCAAAGAGAAAGTCAATTGAGTGGATTTGCCATACTCCATTGCATCGGTTGTGGACTCTAATACTGTTTGGGTATTAAAAACTAACGTGCCGACAACTGTCAACATCATAATACTATAAGCTAAGAAACGACGCATTGAGGAATTCCTCCTATTATATTTAAGCACACATTGCTTTTAATAAAAAAATATACTCGTATAATCTAACAAAAATGAGCACTTTTTACAAGAAATAATTGCTCATTTAAAAGGTATTTTTAAAGTTTTTATCGACATTTTAAACAATTGCAATCAAATTGCGTTATCAGGGTAGGGAATATTTAAATGTTGATAGGCTTTTCTTGTTGCAATTCTCCCTTTGGGAGTGCGATTTATAAGCCCGATTTGAACAAGATAAGGTTCATATACTTCACTGACATTTTCGATGCTTTCACCGATAGCTGAGGCGATGCTTGAAAGTCCAACCGGTTTGCCGTTGTATCGGAATATCAAGCATTCAAGTAACTTGCGATCAGTTTCATCCAAACCTAAATCATCGATATTCAAAAATTTCATCGCGTGATTTGTCGATTCTAAATCGATGGTATCTTTTCCTTCGTAAGTCGCATAATCTCTGACTCTTCTAAATAACCTATTGGCAATTCTTGGAGTTCCTCTACCTCTTAAAGCTATCTGATAAGCTGCATCTAAAGAGATAGGAAAATGAAGGGCTTTGCTCGTTCTTTCGATGATAGTCAAAAGTTCTTCCGGTGAATAATAATTCAAACGGAAGATGATACCGAAACGATCTCTTAAAGGAGCTGATAATTTACCAGCATCAGTAGTAGCTCCTACTAAGGTAAATGGTGGTAAGGGAATATTCAAAGTTCTCGCATCCGCACCTTTTCCGACGATCAAAGAAAGATTGAAATCTTCCATCGCAGAATACAAGACTTCTTGAACGATTATTGGCATTCTGTGGATTTCATCGATGAATAAGACATCCCCAGGATTGAGTGATGATAAGATGCTTGCTAAATCCCCAGTTCTTATCAAAGAAGAACCATTGGTCGTTTTGATGTCGCTTTCAAGCTCATTAGCGATAACATTGGCAAGAGTTGTCTTTCCAAGTCCAGGTGGACCATAAAAAAGGACATGATCAAGCGATTCCTCTCTTTTTTTTGCACCCCAAATGAAGATTGAAAGTTCTTCTTTGATAGCATCCTGTCCGATGTAATCAGAAAGTTTATTCGGTCTTAAAGAAACATCGACATCATCGAGGTTTTCTTTCAGTTCTTTTAAGACCGTACCTTCTTTTTCCAATTCGTTTTCTTCTTTGTTCATTTTTTATTTAAATTCCTCAAAGCTAAGGAGGTGTATTGTTCTACGCTCAATCCTTTTTCTGAGATATTAGAGATAGCTTCTTTGATCTCTTTTTCTTTGAAACCCAAGGATTTCAAAGCTTCACAGGCTTCATCGAGATTTTTATCGATAGTCTTGCTATCGACGCTATCAATTTGAATGTGTCCTTTGAGATCTAAGATGATCTGAGTAGCGCTCTTTTTCCCGATGCCTGGAAGTTTCATCAAAAAGATAGTATCGTTATTTTCAATAGCGATTCTGATTCTTTCAGCATTAGTGGCTTCAAACATTTTTAAAGCCGTTTTGACACCGATTCCGCTGACTGAAATCAAAGATTCAAAGAGAGATTTTTCCATTTGGGATTTGAATCCGACAAGATATTGTTCATTTTCATTGGAAATAAAAGTCGTATACACAAACATAGTCTCACCGATTGGATATTCATCGACATGGCTTACAAGAACATCATAGCCGATGCCAGAACATTCGATGACAATGCTATTTTTTAAATGCATGCTGATGAGTCCGTGCAAATAATAATACATTTTTTACCCCCTGATAAAAATGGACAATATCTCATTTATTTGTCTACTATTCAAAATATTCGAAAGCGAAGTCTTCAAGATAGACAGTATCTCCTGTCTTCGCTCCTAATTTCTTAAGTCTTTCATCAATTCCGATTCTATCTAAGTATGCTAATAATCTATCCATACCCTCATCGGTTTTGATGTTGATGAGATGATAGGTTCTAATAACTCTTTCACCTTTGATTTCAAAGGTGGAATCATCAAGTCTTACGATATCATAATCTGGAATCTTACCGTTATCAATAGCTTTGGCAGAATAGACCTTTTCTTCTTTGTCATCAACAGTCTTCTCTTTGATAGCTTTGAGCTTGGCTTGATTGACAAGGGTGTAAAGTCTTCTTTCGAGCGGTTTTAATCCGACTTCAGATTTGCATGAGAATTCAAAAATCTCATATTTACCATCAATTTTCTTCTTGAATTCTTCAACTTTTTCTTTGTCGTATTCTTCATCGATTTTATTCAAGCCGATGATCATCTTCTTCTCCTTCATCTTGGAAGAATAGGTGTCGAGTTCAGAATTGATCTTGGTGAAATCTTCATATAAATCGCTATCTTTCGTGACATCAAGTATGTGTAGCAAGACAAGGCAGCGTTCGATATGTCTTAAAAATTGCGTACCTAAACCTCTTCCTTGACTAGCACCATCGATAAGTCCAGGGATATCAGCGACGACAAAGCGTTTATCGACTGAGACAAAACAGACACCGACCATCGGTTCTAAGGTTGTAAACGGGTAATTTGCAATTTCAGGATTAGCTCTTGTAACGGCACTTAAAAAAGAACTCTTCCCGACATTTGGATAACCGACAAGACCGACATCTCCCAATAATTTGAGTTCAAAATAAAAGGTCTTTTCTTCTCCTGGAAGTCCGTTTTCAGCAAAGTTAGGTGTCTTCAAACGAGCATTTTTAAATGCGGCGTTACCTCTTCCACCTCTTCCACCTTTGCAAGCTAAATAAACATCACCTTCGTGATATAAATCAGCTAATACTTTTCCATTTTCATCTTCGATGACAGTGCCAACAGGAACAAGAAGAGTGATATCTTTTGCATCTTTTCCGTATTGTAATTTAGTTCTGCCATTATCGCCAGGTTCAGCTTTTATAGTTTTACCAAAACGATAATTTGCAAGGGTATCGACACTCAAAGAACTTTTGATGTAGATAGAACCACCTTTTCCGCCGTTACCACCATAAGGTCCACCGGCTTCGACACATTTTTCTCTTCTGAAAGCGATAGCACCATCGCCACCTTTTCCTGAGACAAGTGTCACTTTAACTTTATCATTCATATTGACCTCCAAAAAGAAAAAAATTAGCTTCGGGAAATCACCCGAAGCTAATAATCATCAAGCTTAATTATTTTGCGCTGACTTCAGGCTTTGTCGGATAGACAGAAACCTTCTGACGATGTCTATCGAGTCTTTCGAACTTGACATATCCATCAATCAAAGCAAAGAGAGTATCATCGCCGCCTCTTTTAACATTATTGCCGGCGTGAATTTTAGTTCCTCTTTGACGATAAATGATTGAACCAGAATGGCACCATTGTCCATCAAACAATTTGCAACCAAGTCTCTGAGCATTAGAATCACGTCCGTTTTTAGTAGAAGTGACACCCTTGTGAGATGCAAAGAGTTGGATGTTAAGTTTAAATCTTAATTCCATGTTATCCTTCTTTCCTGGAAACTTTAATTTTTACAATATCAGGAAAACTATCAGCTATGGTATTCAATTGGATGACAAGCGTTTCCAGAACGATCTTATCATGCATATCAAGCTCAGATATCGCTATGACATGCCCATCTCCTTCTTCAACTTTAAACTCAAATGATTTCTCATTCTTAAGTGCGTTTAAAGCACCGATAAAGCAAGATGAAACAGCTGCGCAGACGATGTCTTTACCCCATTCCATATTTCCATGTCCTTTGATGGAGATAGAAGATATAGAACCCATATGCTCATTCACTGATACAACAATCATAAACTACTTAACTTCAATAGCTTCGACTGAAACAGCAGTATAAGGTTGACGATGTCCACGATGGACTCTTACGTTAGACTTGGCCTTGTAACGAAGAACATGAATCTTCTTTTCACGACCCTGCTTGACAATCTTGGCTTTCACTGTGGCATTGTTGACAAACGGTTTTCCGAGTTGAACATTATCACCATCTTCGACATAAAGAACTTTGTCGAAAACGATTTCTTGATCCTTCTCACCATCGAGTTTTTCGACGAAGAGAGTTTGACCAACTTCGGCTTTGAGCTGTTTGCCGCCAGTTAAAATGATAGCGTACATGTGCTTTTTGCCTCCTTTATCAAATTTCTAAGTACTCGCTCTTGTGGTCCCAAATTAGGTGTTTATTACCACTTTGATGCGGTTGTAGGCTACGGAGGCCATACAACGTTGAATAGTTTATCTTAAAACGATAATAATTTCAATGATTTTTTGTTGAATTTTTAAAAAAAAGAGGCCGAAGCCTCTTTTGATTAATGCATTAAGAAGAATAAAGGATCTTGAAGTCCTTTGGCAGGATCATAACCATATCTAGTAGCATAATTTTCATGTTCTTTAGATAAGGCCATATTTTGTCTAGAAGCATCGATTTCAGCCATATTGTGATAGGCGATACCGAGCTTTCTTTCTCCAGCAAGAGAATAATAACGATAAGCGACAGCTAAGTTCTTTGGATCGTTGACTCTAGCTCTAAAGCAATCTCCAAGATAGTTGAGAGCATAAGAATAACCCTTTCTTGCACTAGAAACGATATAGTCATGTCCTCTTTCATCATCTCTGAACGGGCAATCTCTATCGAGATATAATAAGCCTAAACGATATTCAGCACTAGCAGATCCACGGCTGATACCGACAAGATAATATTTCTTAGCCATTTCAAGATCTCTGGTGAGGAGTGAATTGTTACCTTCATATAAGAAGCCGACTAAGATAGCAGCACGAGCTGAACCTTTTTCACAAGCGGCTTTTGCAAGTTCAACACCATCGAGTCTTTCTTCTTCAGTAGAAGCTGGGTTGTCGATCATACGGATAGCTTGTAAGAGCATGTCATCAGCACTTTCTTCTTTGACAACAGCTTCATAATCTTTATCATAGCTATCTTCAACAGGTGTAGCAGCAACTTCACTAGCAGCTTCAACAGGTTTAGCCTCTTCGGCATCCTTGACTTTGCTACCTTCGATTTGATCGACCATCTTTTGAGCGACTGGATCATCATTATCTTTGCAAGCTAAACGATAATATTCTAAAGCGCGATCCACATCTTGTGGTTCAGTGCCTAAAGCATAGTAATAATAATCACCTAAATAGTGATAATCGAGAGTATCGCAATCTCCTTGGAATAAGAAGAAACAAGAAGTATCGTAGAACTCTCTTGCCATTTCAGGGTTTGGACTGATTCCTGGGCAACCATTTCTGACAATCTTACCGACTTCAAAGTAGGATTTGCCTTTAGTTGTACCAGTTCTTGCAGAAAGGTTGATAAGTCTTAAGCCTTTTTTATAGTTACCTTCTTTAACAAGCTCAATGCCTGCCTCAAGTTTTGAATCCATTGTATAAGCCATGAAAAAGCCTCCATTTCACTTTCAAAGATATAAACATTATAGTTTTTAAATGAATTTATTTCAATATTAGAAATAATATTTTATTCATAAAAGAGCTATTTTTCTTTTTTATTAGACATCGAATACCATTTTTTATCAGAAACAATCATAAAATCGATGATATTGATTGAATATAATGAACAAATTTTTGATATTTTTTCAAATGATGCGATATCGTCTTCGCTAGGAAGAGTGCATCCGCTTGGATGATTGTGAACTAATATCAAACCGGAATAGCGGTATTTTAAGACCTGATTCAATTGGTCGATATCAATGGTGATCCTATTTGATCCTTTAGAATCACATCTGAATATTTTGATGACATTTTTATTTTCATCAAGGACAAAAATGAGTAAACATTCTCTTTTTCTTTTATAAAAGAATGATTTAGTGAGTAAAAAGCATTCCTTATCATCGTGAATCGAATCGATAGAAAGAAGTGAAAATCTTCGAAAAATTTCCAAAGATGAAAGTAGTCTGATTCTTTTGACAAAACCGACTCCTTTCATCTCAACTTTTCCTTCTTTTTCAATGATGATATTCTCAAGTGATCCGTATTTATCAAGCAGTTTTTTCGATACTGCTTCAACATTCTCCTCACTTGAACCTGTCTCTAATATCAAAGCGAGCAACTCTTTCTCATCAAGTGAGAAGAAGCCATCGAGGATAGCTTTTTTTCTGATATCGATCATTCCCAAGAAAATTCGAATCCACCAGGCAATTTTGTCTTACCCTTTTTAGACATGAAAAGACGGTAACAAACAACGGCGACAAGTCCGATTGATAAAAGGGCAAGGACTGCAGTCAAGGTGATTGCTTCCCCACCTTTTGTCTCTAACATCTCATCATCAGTAAGTAGTCTAGATTCCATATTTTTTAACCTCCTATAAAATATGGAGGTCTAAAAGATATTTTGTCTATTATTTAGAATATTTTTTAAGTTCGTCGACAAAGGCTTGATATTTTTCTTTTTCAGCTTTGACTTTCTCAGGATTTGCTCTAGAGATAAAGTTAGGATTATCAAGCATTTTCTTGCTTCTTTCAATCTCTTTAGTCAAGAATTCGACACGCTTTTTTATCTTCTCTTGACTTTGTTCGTCATTGGAATCATCAAGAGCGAAAGCAAAGCTATTCAAGTAGAGATAATCATCTCTATTTTCATCAGTCAAAACAATATTCTTTGAGAAGGTGAAACGAGATAAATATGGAAGTACTAAATCATAATTCTCTTTTTCACCTTTGACTTTGATGTCAATCGGAGCATTAGGAGCTAAGGATAATTGTGATTTATGATTTCTCACAACTCTGATAGCTTCCTTTAAAGAAGAAGCTAAATCCAATGATTTCTTATCAGCTTTATAAGCGCTGACTTCTGGATATGATTCTTCGTAGATTGATTTTTTATGATTTGGTAAATAAGAATAGATCTCTTCGGTGATGAATGGTGCAAATGGGAATAAGACGATGAGAACTCTCTTTAAAATATCGTAAAGAACGTTGTAAACGACTTCTTTATCAGAATTTTCAAGGTTTAAAGTGACCTTAGAATATTCAAGATATTCGGAGCAGAATTCATCATAAACAAATCTATAAGCGTAATCAGCAGCAAGTCCTAATTCATATTTGTCCATGTTATTTTTGACATTGACTAAGAACTTATCAGCTTCATCATAAATCCATCTATCTAAGAAAGATAAACGAGATTCATCAATGGTGCTCGGTTTGAAATCTTCTGGAAGTAAGGAGATGATATATCTAGATGCATTCCATACTTTGTTCAAGAAATTATGGGCAGTTTCAACTTTATTATAGGAGAAATTGATATCAAGACCTGGAGTACCACCTGTAGCTAAAGCATAACGCAAAGAATCAGTTCCGTATTTTGCGATGACATCGAAAGGATCGATACCATTGCCTAATGATTTTGACATCTTTCTTCCTTGGTTATCTCTCACAATTCCGTGGATGTAAACCTTTTTAAATGGCATGATGGAGGTGAAGTGAAGCCCTTCAAAGGCCATTCTTTCAACCCAGAAGAAGATGATATCATAAGCAGTTACCATGACATCAAGCGGATAGAATCTCTTATAAAGTTCGTTATCAGTATCTGGCCATCCCAAGAATGCAAATGGAGCAAGAGCAGAGGAGAACCAAGTATCTAATACATCTGGATCTTGGTCGTATACATTTGGATCTAAGGTTTCAGTTGAACAGATGACTTCTTTAGTTTCCTTATTGGTGTATACAGGAATTCTATGTCCCCACCAAAGTTGACGAGAAATACACCAATCATCGGTCTTTGACAACCATTGATAGAAGATATCTTTGAATCTGTCTGGGAAGAAGACAGTGGCTTTATCACTCTTTTGAACTTCCATGACAGCACTTGCTAATTTATCCATCTTGACAAACCACTGTTTTGAAAGCATCGGTTCGACAACAGCTTTGCTTCTTTCTGAGTGTCCGACATTGTGAACGATATCTTCGATCTTGATGAGATCGCCGTTTTCTTTGATATATTCGACCACTTTCTTTCTACAAGCATAACGATCAAGTCCGACATATTCCTTTGGACAATTTTCGTTCATGGTAGCATCATCATTCATGGTCTTGACAAATTTCAAATCATGTCTTTTGGCGATAGCAAAGTCATTGGGATCATGAGCAGGTGTACATTTCATGACACCAGTTCCGAATTCCTTATCGACATATCGATCAGCGATGAGAGGTAATAATTCTCCATTTGCAGGATTGATGACTTTCATTCCTTCTAAATCTTTATATCTCTCATCTTCAGGATTGAAGCAGACTGCTTGATCACCAAACATAGTTTCAGGACGAGTGGTTGCAACTTCAAGATAACGAGAATGATCTTCTAACCAATATTTGAAGTAATAGAATTTGCCATTATCTTGAGAATAGACAACTTCAATATCGCTCAAGGCAGTCTTTAAAACTGGATCCCAGTTGATGATTCTCTCACCGCGATAGATGAGGCCTTCATCATATAGGCGTTTAAATACGGTGTTAACAGCTTTGATCATACCATCATCAAGGGTAAATCTCTCTTTAGAATAATCCATGGATAAACCAAGAGCTCTCCACTGTTTAGAGATATAATCGCCGTGTTCTTCTTTCCACTTCCAAACTTCTTTGAGGAATTCTTCTCTTCCGAGTTCGTATTTGTTCTTACCTTCTTCTTTGAGTTTGGCTTCAACTTTAGCTTGGGTTGCAATACCGGCGTGATCCATATCAGCTAAAAAGAGAACATCGTATCCAGATATTTTCTTATATCTTGCGATGATGTCCAAAATCGTAGTATTCAAGGCATGACCGATATGAAGAATACCTGTAACATTTGGCGGAGGAACGATCATTGAGAAAGGAGTCTTATTCAAGTTCTCTTTTCTCATGGCTTCAAAATAACCATTCTTTTCCCAAAATTCTTCTTTTCCATCTTCACATGTTTTGGCTTCATAAGCCTTGTTCATTTCTTTTTTCATAAAAAAAGTGCCTCCAAGACGAAGGGACGCAACAAGTTGCGCGGTACCACCCCTCTTCGGCTAAACCGCTCTCTTTTAAAATCGGCTCCAAGACGACTCAGAAGCAGTTATTATCCTTTTTCACCAACCAAGGATTCTCTAAAAATAACCTTACCTTCATCCCTTCTTTTCATTGCCGCAAATAGTATAAATAAATTCGAATAAAAATTAAAGAAATTTAAAAAAATAACGGATGTTTTTAAAAAAACACCCGTCATAAATATCATTTTTTACAAACCTTGATCATATCCTGTCTTATCAAATCGAGATTCTTATCATCTTTTATTGATGAGATAAAACATTTGACATCACTTTTTTCTTCGTTGATTTTCTGAATTTGTAAATCCAAGAAATGTTTCTCAGATGTGTTGAGTTTATCGCATTTGGTGAAGATATATGCGTATCTAATTCCAAGATTTTCAAGATAATCAGCGAATTCGATATCGCCATCTTGAAGAAGGCGGCGAGAATCTATCAAGATATAAATTTTTTTCAAGCATTTATTATCTTCGATGAAATCTTTCATCAAACCTTCAAAGGTATCTCTTTTAAAGGAAGCAAAGCCGTATCCTGGAACATCGACAAGATAGAATTTATCATTGATTAGTGCGTAATTGACAAGTTGGGTGCGACCAGGTTTTTTACTGGTCTTCATCAAATTGCCATTTTTCGTCAAAGAATTGATCAAAGTCGATTTTCCAACATTAGATCTACCCATCAAAGTGACGGCAAAATGATCAATTTTAAACTGATCTTTCCTTGCCGCACTGGTGATGAATTCTGCTTTATAGAACAATTGTTTATTCTGCATCGGATTTAGAAGCCTTTTTTGCTTTCTTAACAGGTTCTTCTTTCTTAGTAGAGGTGATTTTAGCTATCTCATCTTTCTTCTTATAAATATCTTCTAAGAAGACACCAGAGAATAAGTCTTTAGCCTTCTTGACTTCGACAATCTCAAGGTTATCGGTGATTTCTTTTGGAAGTTCAACTCTATCTTTGTGATTTTCATATGGGATGAAGACAGTCTTGATATGCTCTCTGACTGCAGCATTTGTCTTCTCTCTTAAACCACCGATTGGCATTGAATTACCTCTCAAATCGATTTCACCAGTCATAGCTACATCATTTCTGATCTTAGTATCGGTGATAGCAGAGAGGATGACACAAGCTGTTGCAACACCAGCGCTTGGTCCATCTTTTGGAGTTGCGCTCTCTGGGAAGTGAACGTGGATATCGTGAGTTGCAAAGTATTCTGGATCGATTCCAAGTTCTGGACCGATACTTCTGACATAAGAAAGTGCAGTTTCAGTAGCTTCTTTCATGACATCACCTAAGTTACCTGTCATGATAAGTCCGCCTTTTCCTGGGAAAGTATTGCATTCGATCTTCAAAACTTCACCGCCAGCATCAGTATAAGCTAAGCCGTTGATGACACCGACTTGAGAATCGGCTAAATCTTTCTCATGATAGAAGATTTCAGCACCTAAATATTTCTTGACAAGAGCGACATCAACTGTGACTTTACTATTGTTCTCTTTATCTTTCAAATAATCGACAGCGAATTTACGGTCAATAGTTCCAATCTTTCTTCTGAGATTACGCACACCAGCTTCCATAGTGTAATATTCGATGATGTAATCTAAGGCTTCATCTTTCCATTCCATCATACCTGGTTTGATTCCATTGGATTGTTCTTCAAGCTTGATGAGATGAGTTTTAGCGATATCAATCTTTTCAAACTTAGTATAGGTATTGAGTTCGATCATCTCCAAACGGTCGAATAAAGCGCTTGGAATCTTGGAGATATCATTGGCAGTACAGATAAATAAGACCTTGCTGAGATCAAAGGTTTCATCAAGATAATTATCTTTGAAGAATTGATTTTGTTCAGGATCCAAGACTTCAAGAAGGGCGCTAGCTGGATCTCCGTGATAACCGCCACCGTTGATCTTATCGATTTCATCGAGCAAGAAGACTGGGTTATTAGTTCCGCATTTTGCAAGAGAAGAGATGATTTGACCAGGCATTGCTCCGATATAAGTTCTTCTATGACCTCTGATTTCTGCTTCATCAGAGACACCACCTAAAGCGACCTTGACAAATTTTCTACCTAAGGCTTTTGCGATTGAGACAGCAAGAGAGGTTTTACCAACACCTGGAGCTCCATAGAAACAGAGAATTGGAGCTTTTAAAGAATTGGTCAATTGTTTGACAGCTAAATACTGTAAAATACGATCTTTTTGCTTTTCAAGTCCGTTGTGATTTTCATCTAAGACTTTTTTGACATGATCTAAATCATCATCATCGATGCTAGAAGTCTTCCAAGGTAAAGTAGTGATGAGATCTAAATAGGTTGTCAAAATCGAAATCTCTTGAGAACCATTTGGCATAGCTCTCAATCTTGTGATTTCGTTTCTGATTCTCTTTTGAATATTATCAGGAAGGATGTCTTTATTTTCATTTAAGAATTTTTCGTAGTTGTCGATTTTATCGCCACCATCGAATTCTTTAAGTTGATCTTTGACAACCTTCATCTTCTCTCTTAAAACATATTCTCTTTGATTCTTATCGATGGATTCAGAAACTTTTTGTTGAATTTCGTATTCAATCTTAGAATCGAGATTAAATCTTTCAAGGTCATTGATAAGAACGCGGTATTTTTCAACCGGATCTTTTTCTTCGAGGATGATTTGACGATTCAAATTGGATGTGTTGATGAACAATGCGATTTGATAAGGAATCAATCTCAAATCGAGACCTTCATTTAAGAAATTAGGAAGTTCAGGAAGTTTTGAATATTTCTTTCTCAAAGAAGCGTAGTTATTTGAGAATCTTGTAAGCATTTCATTGAGTTTATCATCATCTCTATCATAAAGAGGACGAATTGCTGTTTTACAAGACACTAATTTCTTATCTTCTTCGACGACAAAATCGGATAAATCCAAGGCAGTTTTCCCCTCTACCTTACAAACATATCCATCAGCATCAGAAACTATCGAGGTGATAGTGCAAAGAGTACCGATACTTTTAACTCCAGGTAAAACTAAATTATCAAAATCTCCGTAGACATTTTCCTTATTGGAATAAGCTACGACGATATTATCTCCAGCTCTGAGTTGAGAAAGAAGATTTGTATCATAGTCATTTCTAGCGGTGATTGTCATTGTGACACTTGGAAGTGCAACACTTTTAGAATTTGGCAAGACATATAATCTTTCTTGATTGACATAATCCATAAATAAGCCTCCTTATGAATAGCACTTTTAGCACATTTATTAATTGAGTGCTAAAAAGGTATGAATAATATAATACGGATGAGATATTTTTTCAAGAGAAATCACTACTTAAAAAAATTAAAGAGAAGAAAAGCCCCGAAAGGGGGCTTAATTAAAACTTGATTATTCAGCAGCTTTTTCTTCTTTAGCTTCAGTCTTTTCTTCTTCAGCTTTATCTTCTTTGACTTCTTCTTTATATCCATTTAAGACAAGAAGTTTGTCTTGAACTTTACGAGAGAGAATAGAAGAATAGAGTTGATTCAAATAGCCGTTGACTTGAGCGGAGATTTGATCATCACCCATCTTGCTAGCTTTCAAATAGTTAGTATAGTTGGTGATGAAATCATTGACAGAAGTTCCAAGAAGAGCTTCAAGATCTTTACTGTTGATTGGGGTCTTGATTTCAGCAGCATAGATACCTTCATAGACAAGTCCAGTCTTGATTTGAGAAAGGATTCCTTCTTTAATTTCAGCTTTATAAGAATCCATATCTTTGTTGATGAGCTTTAAGTATTCATCTAAAGAAAGGCCTTGGTTAGCGATATTGTTCTTATCTTCATCAACTTTGTTGTTGACGAAATAATTGACATAATCATCAGCGATGACAAATTCAGAAGCATCACGAACCTTCAATAAGAGTTCATTGACGATATGATTGAAATATTCTTTTTCAGCAGCATCATTTAAATGAGCGACAACTTTGCTCTTCAATTCAGCTAAATCTTTAGAAGCATATTCACCAGTTAAGGTTGTGGCGAATTCATCATTGATTTCTGGAACTTCCTTAACTTTGACAGAATTTAAGGTGACCTTGAAAACGACTGGTTTAGAAGTCAATGGTTCTGGATAATTTTCTGGCATTGTTAAAGCAACATCAAATTTATCGCCTGCTTTATGAGAGACGACTTGAGCTTCAAATCCAGGAACGAATTGATTAGAACCTAAGACTAAATCGAATCCTTTAGCAGAACCACCTTCGAATTCTTTACCATCCATAAGACCGACGAAATCGATGTTAGCAGTATCGCCATTTTCAGCTGCCTTATCTTTTGGAGCTAATTCAGCTTCATTTTCAGCAAGTCTCTTGAGTTCAGCATCGACATCAGCGTCACTGATGACTTTCTTTTCAGCATCAGAAGTGATGCCTTTATATTCGCCAAGTTTATTGACCTTTGGAGTTAAAACATAAGAGACGACGATTTCAGCTTTGTCAGCAGAGAAAGCTGTGACATTAGCTTCTGGTCTAATTCCACCATAAACCTTCTTATCTTTGAAATAAGCATTAACTTCATCATTCTTAGAGAGTTCTTTATCGAGAACTTTGAAAAGTTGATGAATGGTTTCGTTGACAACTGCATCTTCCTTTAAATAACGAGTAGCAGCAGAGACTGGTGCTTTACCTTTTCTATATCCAGGAACTGTAACATCAAGAACTAAACGATTGATAGCTTTAGTTGTTGCAGCGCTGATTTCATCTTTTGCATAACTGGAATTTACAACAAGTTTACCTTGTTCTTCTTTAATTGTATTGATCATATTTTTCTCCTTAAAAATATTTAACAAGCCTTTTAATTATAGTAATTTATGAAATAGGTTTCAACAAAATAATTTTCAATTTTCAAAAAATTAAG
Source organism: uncultured Prevotellaceae bacterium (assembly GCA_963653505.1). GTDB lineage: Bacteria > Bacillota_I > Bacilli_A > RFN20 > CAG-288 > Enterosoma. Next base: position 81,443 of record CAVJWL010000001.1, on the reverse strand, counting down.
CAAAATAGTCAAATAAACAATTCTAATATTTAATTTTTTCTATAAATATTAGTTTATCAATATTTAAACTATTTTTAATGTCTAAAAAACTGCCCCACTAAAGGAGCAGTTGAAATCAAAATTTTAATTAAAGAGAAGTAGTTGTAGAAGAAGAGGATGTTGCTGCAATATCAATATACATAAGGTATCCAGCACTTGCATCACTTGAATCAGCAGCACCTGCACCAATAGATAAAGTTCCACCTGTAAATGAAACATTATAGCCATATGTACTTTGTGTAACGGTGTATCCGGCATTTTGAAGAGCTGTAAGAATTCCAGTTAATGCAGTTACAACATCATCTCTAGTTTCATAAGAGAAACAAACTTCAGCAAGTTTATAAGTTGTTGGAGAATAAAGAGTATAATCATAGTCATCGCCTAAATCATATAAGCTGAAGATGTCTGGAAGATTTGCATAAGTAGTATCACCAAGTAAGGTCTTTAAGCAATCTTCAAGATTTGTATTAGTCAAATATTTTGAATTATCATAATCATAAATTGAAGAAGTGACTTCCTTATATGTAGTTGGAGTCTTATAAGCAACATAATTTTCAAATGTTGTATATAAAGCTGTGGTTGTTCCAATATTAGAGAAGTCAAAGGAAGCAGTATAAGTATTAGTCAAACTAGTATTAGCACTAGCAGAACCAGTGTAAACTGTTGTAACATTCTTTAAGACACCATCTTTTGAAATAGTAACACTTAAAGTACCATCGATAGAAATATATAAAAGGTTACTCATCAACTTTAAGACTTCAGAAGAAGAATAAGCACTTCTTAAAGTGAAGACATAATCATCAGCTGTAGATTTTGTTGCATCATATTCAAAAATTCCACTAGAGAAGGCAACAGTTGGCATAGTTGCAGCTGAACCACGACTACTACCTTTTGCAACAGCAGCTGTATCTGATTCATAAACATCATAAACACCATCGCTGACTTTATGAACACCAGAATAAGAAACAGAATCTTGATCAATAGCTGTTCCTAAAGAATTATAATTATAAGATTTTGCTGAATATTCATCAGTTACAAAAGCAAGGTCATAACCACCAATTTTAGTTTTCCCTTCAGCAACAGTAATTAAAAGAGAATAGTTAGTAGCAGTCTTTAATCCAGTAATCGCCTTATCAAATGCTGTATATTGAGTATCTGCTCCCGCTGTCTTTGTATATGGAACCTTAGTTACATCAGCTTTAGTCAAATTGGTTTCCTCAACATTAGAAGCTAAAAGATTTACTGAAGAAGTAATTGTATAAGTAATTGTTCCATAAGTAGTAGAAGTTTGAGTTACAGTAGCTGAAATTTCATAATCAATACCGATAAGACCATTAGTATCAGCATAGAGATATAAATGATCAATAGAAAGATCAGCAGCGCTTACATATGATGCAGAACCATTAATACTATAAGTAAGATAGCTATAATAATAATCTAAACTTGCACCATAAGTATTAGCAGTGTTGAAATTATCGACTAATAAAAGGAAAGTAGCAATATCTTCATCATCTAATTTATCTTCATCTAAAACAAAAGCAGAATATGTATTCTTCTTTGATTTTTTCTTACTATAACCGAAATCATCAACATCAATTGCCTCAAATTCATCAGTTGAGTCGAATGGATTAGTAAACATAGAATCAAATTCAACTTTAGTATCTTCGGTTGAAACTTGATTATTTAAATCTGGGTCGGTATTGTAGAAAGCATTACCACTATCATCCTTCCAAAAACCACGATTAATGGTTGCTGAAGAAGAACCAGAAGAATTTGTTCCAGTTAATGTGCCATTTTCTAAATATAAATCTTCACCTAATTTAATATCTGAATTCTTTTTATAAGTAATTATAGTTGAACTACTACTAGAAGATTTACCAGTAACTTTAGTAGTGGAAGTAGCAGTAAATGTCAAATCATTTGTGCTCAAATAACCTAAATCATCTTCAGTGAGTTCATCTGGGAGAGTTGGAGTTGTTGATTCAGGTTTTGTACTAGTTGTTGATGTTGGCTTTGTAGAAGTCTTATCAGTTGTTGAAGTAGGAGCTGTAGAAGCGGATGGAGCAGTTGAAGCAGAAGCTTTGCTGTTAGAGTCATTGCCACAGCCTGCAAGAAGCATAGCAAGTGATGCAATTGCGACTAAATTTTGTTTTTTCATTTATAAATCCTCCCTTTAAAAAAGGCTAATAAAAATATAACTATCTAAATTTTTTTATTGAAGTAAAATTTTTTTGATAAATTTTGTATCATTTTCTTAAAAAAGCCGATAGTTATCGGCTTTTTTGAGTATTTTTTTTGCAAAAATTTGAATTTTCGATTTTATGAAAGCGCTATCTATATTCTGATATTTAACTGATTTAATATTTTAGAATATGTATGAAACCCCTTAACATCAATCCTCATCTTCCCATCCACGGCACATTTTAACGGCTTTATGCCATTTTTTGAGATATTTATTCTTGTCTTCTTCTTTCATCATCGGCTTGAATTCTTTATCTTTCTTTTCAAAGGCTTTGATTTCTTCTTTTGATTTGAACATCCCGATTGCAAGAGCGGCAAGATAGAAAGCACCTAAGGCAGTTGTCTCATTGGTTTGAATTCTTATTGTTTTGACATCGGCGATATCGCTTTGAAATTGCATCAAGAAATTATTCTTACTAGCACCGCCATCAACTTTGATTGATTTTATTTTTAAGCCAGTATCATTTTTCATCGCTTCAATGACATCGCTGACTTGATAGGCAATACTTTCTAAACTTGCTCTGATTATTTGATCTCTTGTAGTACCGCGAGTGATTCCAAACATCGTACCTCTAGCATACATATCCCAATATGGAGCACCTAGACCTGTGAAAGCTGGCACTAAATAAACACCGCCGTTATCTTCACATTTAGTAGCGAAATATTCGCTATCTTTGCTATCGACGATAAAACGCATCTTATCTCTAATCCATTGGATGATAGCCCCACCGACAAAGACCGAGCCTTCAAGGGCGTATTCTGGTCTTCCTTTAGAATCACGGCTAGCAATGAGGGTTGTGATCAAGCCATTTTTAGATAATACAGCTTTATTTCCGATGTTCATAAGCAAGAAACAACCTGTTCCATAAGTGGTTTTAACTTCTCCCTTTTTAAAACATGTTTGACCAAATAAGGCAGCTTGTTGATCACCAGCTACACCCGCTATCGGTATTTCAGTATCAAAGATAGATACATATCCGAAGATTCCTGAGCTATCTTTGACTTCAGGTAACATATTCATCGGGATATCTAAATAATCACAGATTTTCTTATCCCAGCAGAGATTATGAATATCGTATAACATCGTTCTTGAGGCATTTGTATAATCAGTGGCAAAGACTTTTCCACCTGTCAATTTCCACATCAACCAAGTATCGACAGTTCCGAATAACAAATCACCATTTTTAGCTTTTTCTTTAGCCCCTTCAACATTATCTAAAATCCATTTGATTTTGGTAGCTGAGAAATAAGCATCCATAACAAGACCAGTTGTCTCATGGATATAATTTGCCATCTCTTCATCTTTTTTCATCTGTTCGACAATCTGAGCAGTTCTACGGCATTGCCAGACGATAGCATTGTAAATCGGTTTTCCAGTATTTTTATCCCAAACAATCGTTGTTTCTCTTTGATTGGTGATACCGATAGCTCTGATATGATATGGCTTAATACCGCTTTGAGCGATAGCTTCGGTCATGACAGAATACTGACTTGCATAGATTTCCATCGGATCATGTTCTACCCATCCAGATTGTGGAAATATTTGTTTAAATTCTTTTTGAACTACTTGAATGATCTCACCAAAATTATCGAAAATGATACAACGAGATGAGGTAGTTCCTTGATCAAGGGCGATGATATATCTTCTTTTTTTAGCAGTATCAACTCCTGTTTTAACACTTTCTTCGTTTGCCATCATCTTTTCTCCACTTCTTTAGTTGCGATGACATCTACACCGCTTCCTAAAATATTTTCGATGATCACTTGATGCATTTTAACCGGAGCTTTGACTTCTACCTTATTGATAAGTTCCATCACTTCAAAAATCTTGTTCTTATCGATTGGAGCAGCAGTTTTAATAGAACATCTATCGATAGTTCCATCAACTACTTTAACTGTGCTTGTGATGGTTCTTTTTGGAGCAGTGACTTCAGAAATACCGTAGTTTTTACCGCGAAGGCAGAAATTACCAGTGACTTCTAAAGTTTCATCATCAACTTTTAAATGACAGCCTCTAGGGCAATTGATACATATCAAATCTCTGATCATAAGCTTTCCTCCAAAGATATTTCAATGCTAGTTGCATCTTGTAAATCTTCTTTTTTAATTGCGAAATTTTCCATCTCTGATGGAGCTAATCTAATCTTCTTGATAGATGAGATTTCTTTTCCATCTTTCTTGACGACTAATTTGACATTTTCTTTTGGAGCGCGAACTCTGAAATAAACATTGAATTTGTTTTCACTCAAATCTTTATGACAATATTGAGGGCAGCAATAGGAGATGCCATTTCCAGGAACGATTTTGATACTATCTTTAGCATTTTCACCATTCTTGATATATAAAGCAGCATTTCTTCCTGCTCTTTCACCTTCATTGGAAACATTGTCGACTAAATCATGGACTTGTAAGACATTACCACAGGCGAAGATTCCTTCTTTCTCTGTCTCTAAATTATCAAAGACAACTGGTCCTTTAGTGCGAGAATCTAATTGGACATTGGCTTTTTTAGATAATTCATTTTCAGGGATGAGACCGACAGAAAGAAGAAGAGTATCGCATTCAAAGGTAATCTCAGTTCCAGGGATGACATTTCTTTTCTCATCAACTTTAGAGATAGTGACACTTTTAACTCTGTGATGTTCATCATCTGCTTTGATATCAGTGACAGTGTGTGAGAGATATAAAGGAATATCATAATCATTTAAACATTGAACGATATTTCTATTCAATCCGTTTGAATATGGACATAATTCGACATCAGCTAAGACCTTTGCACCTTCAAGTGTCATACGTCTTGCCATGATAAGTCCGATATCACCAGATCCTAAAATGACAATTCTTTTTCCGACAAGATATCCATCGATATTGCAATATTTTTGAGCAGTACCAGCTGTATAAATGCCGGCAACTCTATCTCCTGGTGTTAAAATTGCACCACGTGGTCTTTCTCTACATCCCATAGCTAAAACTACTGCTTTAGCTTTAATCTGTTCTAATCCTTTTTTAGCGGAAATGATGGTGATGACTTTATCCTCAGATAAATCGATTGCCATCGTATTAGTTCTTATTTCAACTGAAGTCTCTTTGATGATATCGATATATCTAGAGGCGTATTCTGGTCCTGTCAATTCTTCTTTGAATCTGTGAAGTCCAAAACCATTATGAATACATTGATTTAAAATACCGCCTAATACCTCATCTCTTTCTATGATGAGAATATCTTTAATTCCTTCTTTATAAGCACCATAACAGCAAGCAAGTCCAGCAGGTCCACCACCGATGATGACTAAATCTCTTTCTTCCATTTAACTAGTTCTCCTTTGTTTTACCGACCAAGACTTTGCTTCCAGTTTTATCTTGATATACTTCATCAAATGATAAATGCAATTCATTCATCAATATTTTCAATATCTTCGGTGAGCAGAAACCACCTTGACATCTTCCCATTCCAGCATTGCATCTTCTCTTGATAGCATCGATTGTTGTTCCAGGAATTGGAGCATGAATTGCATTCAATATTTCAGCTTCTGTCACAGTTTCACAACGGCAAATGACTTGCCCATAATATTTATTTTCTTTGATTTTAGCTTCTTTTTCTTCTAAGGATAAATCTCTGAAATGAGTTTCCATCTTGTAATATTCAAAGTTTTCTTTTTCTTTGAAGACAACTCCATCTTTTGAAAGAATTTCTTTAGCTTCACTACCAAAGGCAACAGCTGAAGAAAGTCCTGGCGATTTGATACCTGCAAAATTGATGAAGCCTTTTAAATATTTGCTTTCTTCAATGAGGAAATCATCATATCCATCTATTGATGCTCTCTCTCCAGTAAAATTACGAATATTGGTCATGAAGTTGATCTTATCGACGCTGTATTTAGATTTCTCTTTGATGAAATTCAAAGCATCAGATGTTGTTGAGGTGTCTTCTTTATCGCAGTCATAGGAGGCATTTGGACCGACTAATAAGTTACCGTGAACTGTTTTAGTGACTAATACACCTTTTCCTAATTTAGTAGGGCATTGGAAGATGACTTGTTTAGATAAGTATCCTTGTTCTTTATCTAAGAGGAAATATTCACCTTTACAAGGTTTGATTTCAAATCCTTCAGCTTTACCTTTTAAGGCCATCTTGTAAATGTCATCAGCAAATAAACCAGCGCAGTTGATGACATATTTTCCTTCAAAAGTATCTTTGGTTGTTTTTACTAAATAAGTATCATTTTTTAAATCGATATCGATGACTTTGGAATCAAAATAAAAATCGACACCATTGACCTTAGCATTATATGCAAGGGCTAAGCATAGTTCCCAAGGAGAGACAATACCTGCTGTTTTACTATATAAGGCATAATCGATGTCATCATTTAAATATGGTTCAACAGCGTGAACTTCTTCTTTAGTTTTCAATACATATAATTCAGGAACTCCATTTTCAACACCTCTTTTATAAAGAGTGTCAATCATTTCATGTTCTTCTTCAGTTTTACCGATGACTAATGATCCGCATGGTGAAAAAGAAAAATTCATCAATGGATATAAATCATGAACCATTTTGTTTCCTAAGACATTGAGTCTTGCCATCTTAGTTCCTGGTTTTGGATCATATCCAGCATGAATAATTCCAGAATTAGCTTTTGTAGTCATCATTGAGACATCATTTTCTTTTTCGATGACAGCAACTTTTAAATCGTATTTTGATAATTCGAATGCGATAGAAGCACCGGTGATTCCACTTCCAATAATCAAGATATCATATTTCATTTTTTTACCTCTTTTTCTACTGCTATTATTAAATAACTAATTGAAAGCTCTTTCAAGAGAAACTTAAAAAAATTTTTAAGTTTCCATCTATTTTAAACAAAAATTTAAAAAATCTATAATAAAAACGGTGTTTTCTAATTCAAAAAGAGAAATTTTATCAAAATTTTAAAATTGTCTAAAATAAAATTTAAAATTATCTTATAAAAAAGGGCTTTCCGTGGTAAAATTTAATTAAATAAGGAGGTAGTTATGGCAAAATTCCAAGTGAAGATAAATGATGAACATACATTATTCGGAAATGATTATGTGATAGAAAATCCAAAAGCTAATTTTTTAGTCTTAACTGGTATGCAAGAATATTCAGCTAGATATAAAGATTTTGCTTTAGAGATGAATAAAGAAGGTTTCTCAGTTCATGTCATGGATCATTTCGGGCAAGGAGAAAATGCAAAAAGTGTCGAAGATCAACAAAAATGGCCACGTGATGCTTGGGTAAAGACTTTAAAAGCCTTGAATTTAAAAGTTCAAGAACTTAGAAAACAAGGATTACCTGTCTATATGATGGGACATTCGATGGGTTCTTTCTTTATGCAAAGCTATTTAGAGAATTATCCAAATACTGTTGATAAAATAATCATCATGTCATCAAATGGTCCAGGAGCACCTTATTGGCTCGCTAAATTCTTATCTCATATCACCACAACCAAAGCAAATTGGGATAAACCAAGTCATTTCATCAATAAATTGACTGTCGGTGGTTATAAGGTAAAAGGTCAAAAGACAAAGCTTGATTGGTTATCATACAACGAAGAAAACATCAAAAAATATGTAGCTGATCCTTATTGTGGAGCTAGCAACACCAACGGTTTCTATCATGAATTCTTAAAAGGAATGGCAACACTTTATAAGAGTGATTACAAAGCTAAGATTTCTAAAGATGAACACATCTTGATAATCTGCGGGGATGAAGATCCAGTCGGCGGTAAAAAAGGTAATGAAGCCCTTTATAAGATGTATAAAGATTTAGGTGTCAAAGATGTAACCTTAAAAGTTCACACCAAGATGAGACATGAAATCCTAAATGAAGATAAGAAAAAAGATGTTATTAAAGATATTCAAGATTTCTTAAACAAATAAGAAACTAATTCATTATAAAAAAAGGAGAACTTAAGATGAACTATATAATCACAATTGGTAGAGAATTCGGTTCTGGAGGTAGAGAATTAGGTAAGAGATTAGCTGATGAATTGCACATTCCTTATTATGATAAGGAAATATTAGAAGAAGTGAAAAAACGTTCGCCATATGGAATGACATATATTGAAGAAGTGAGTGAAAAACGTCCGTATTCAATTCCAACCTTACATTTTGGCAATTCTTTCTTATATTATAAGGATGTAGCACTTGAACAGAATATCGATGTTCATTCATTACAAAACGATATCCTCAAAGAGATCGCAGCAAAATCTAGTTGTATCATCATCGGTAGAGGTGCTGATTACACTCTTAGAGAATTCAAGCCTTTCAATATCTTTGTCTATGCTGATATGGATAGCAAAGTTAATCGTTGTAAATCAAGATTGAAAGATGGAGAAACTATCACCGATAAAGAACTCATCAAGAATATCAAGATGACTGATAAAAAAAGAAAGAGTTTCTATGAATTCTACACCGGTAAAAAATGGGGAGATAAATCCTCTTATGATTTGATGATCAACACTAGCAACGCAAACATCAAACAGATGGCAAAAAATATCGCTGATTTGATCAGAGATATTTATAAGGATAACTAAATAAATAAAGGTCTTGCAGCACGCAAGACCTTTTCTAGTTTTAGATTCCTTTTTCTAGTTTAAATAGTTCAACACCTTTTTTTAGTCGACTGAGTCCGTCATTTAATGTTTTTAAAGGACAGGCGACATTGAGTCTAAAATAATTTTCACCAGTTTTACCATAGACATAACCATCGCTGACTATAAGTCTTGTTTTTTCTTTTAAGAATTGAACAAATTCACTTGATTTATTGCATAATCTACTGGTATCTATCCATAGGAGATATGTGGCATCTCCTTTGATGACTTTCAATTCTTTGATTTCGTTTTGAATGAATTCTTCGACAATATCTCTATTTCTAAAGACTACTTTTCTCATCTCATCAAGCCATTCTCTACCTTCATTTAGTGCTGCAATTGCAGCAACACAGCTAAAAATATTTGGTTCAGCTACTTCATCAGTGTTGATTTGCCAATTCACTTTCTTTCTAAGTTCTTCATCTGGTATGACTATCGCACTTGTTTGAATTCCAGCAAGATTGAAAGTTTTAGTGACAGATATTGCCATCACACAGATATCTTTATTGATATCATTGGCTTTGATAAATGGGGTATATTCTTTACCAGGTCTTGTTATTTCACAGTGAATTTCATCACTCAATACTGTAACATTATATTTTTTAGCTAACTGTCCTACTTTATCAAGTTCTTCTTTACTCCAAATTCTTCCGACTGGATTTTGAGGATTGCATAAGATGAATAAAGAGACATCATCTCTTTTAAAGGCTTCTTCTAACTTATCAAAATCAAAATAATATTGATCATCTTCTTTTTTGATAAGAGGAACTTCTAATGGAATCCTATCATTGTTGATGATACTGTTGAAGAAAATATTATAAACAGGAGTTGTGATGACAACGTGTTCTTTTGGTTTGGTCAATTTTCTAACACTAGAAGAGATAGTAGGTACAACACCAGTACAGAATAATAGCCAGCCTTTTTCGATTTTTAAATCATGAATTTCTTTAAAGAAATTGATATATGATTCATACCATTTATCACTTGGATAAGTATAGCCATACACTGGATGGGAAATTCTTTTTTTCAAAGCTTCTTGAATTTCAGTTGCTACTTCAAAATCCATATCGGCAACCCACATCGGTAGCATATCATCTTCAAAATCCCATTTTATAGAATCAGTATTTCTTCTATCTACAACTTTATCAAAATCATATTTCGACATATTTAGAGTTCTCCTCAATCATCACTTTCACCTTTGAAAAATCAAGGCTATCTTCTTCTCTTATCAGTTCTTTGACATTCTTGCACTTGATAACTCCTGATATCGGATTCTTGATTGAATCGACCTCATTTAAAAGTATTGCATCGATATCCGAGCAGTATTCAAATGTCAAATCTGAATCGATGAGTTCGCATTCTTCCATCTTGAGATTATTTATATAACATAGTCCTTGATGAGAATAGATTTTACATCTTCTGAAGGTCACATTTTTAGAATTCCAGGCAAGGTATTCACCTTCAATAATACAATCTTCAACGACAACATTTTCGCAGTTCCAAAAAGCATCTTTAGATTTCAATATTGAATTACTAACATGAATGTTCTTGCCACCATCTAGGAAATAATTTCCATCTAATTGGAGGTTAAAAACTTCGACATCTTTTGAATTCATCATGAAATAATCACCTTTTGCTTTGATATTTTTCAATTTGACATCAGTGCAGTTCCACAAGGTTTCACTTGCATTTTCAAAATTTATGTTTTCAAGTTCTATCATATCACATCTTCTAAATTCCTTCGGAGCGATGATATTGAGATTCTTAAATTTTGAATTATTTGTATACCAAATTCCTGATCTAGACATTTCTAAGAAAGTGCAGTTATCAACATCTAAATTAGAAGAATACCAACAGGGATATTTATACCCGAATGTTGTATTTTTTATTATCAAATTTCTTGATTCTTTTAATGGGGATTCTCCATTATCAAATAGGCAATTTTCAATGGTAGAATCTTTTATTTTAAAAAGAGCTCTCTCACCTTCAAAATGTTCGTTTATAAATTTCATATAGCCTCCATATACTTCATATATTTTATGATTTTTTAGATATTTTTAAAATCAATATGCTTTTTGAATACTTATTTCTTGTAAGTTCTATTTTTTTATTTGATAATATTTGTATGAAAAAGAAAAGTGCTAGTAAGAATCTCATCAAATTTTTAACAATCGTCTTGACTGTCATCTCACTTCTCGTCATCGGATTTTTTATCTTCAGAACATTTTCAGGTGAATCAAAACTCAATAATTTTTTCTTTGATTTCTATCAAAAAAATAAATTTTTAACTTATTTTCTTTTTTTAGTCATCTCACCACTTGTCAATCTTCTTCCTGGTATTTCTTCGATGTTTTTCATCTCTTTAGGTAATTTGATTTTCAATGATAAAACAGTCATCGGTATGATTAGAACATTTATTGTCTTATCTATCAGTGTTGTTTCAACTTCTAGTTTGATGTTTTTGATTGGCAGGTTTGGTGGTAAGAAATTGATTTCTCTTTTAATTGATGATAAGGAGATTGAAAAATCAAAACACTTATTGACTATCGGTGGTAAAGCTTCCCTTCCACTTATGTATTTACTTCCTGGATTTCCAGATGATACTCTTGCTTTAGTCGTCGGGATGACTGATATGTCATTTCTTTATAACTTTGTCTGTACTATCTTATTCAGATTGACTGGTGTTTTTACAATCACCTTCTTAGGCAGTAATTTCATTCCATTCGATAAATTTACGCCGCTCATTTGGTTCTTATTCATATTTATCTGTATCATCGGAGTTCTCATTCTTCTTTTTATTACTTTAAAATACTATCAGTATTTAAGAAAGAAAGACGAAGGTCTTAGATATGAACTGACTAAATTTCTCTTTCCAAAATATTATCAAAAGAGATTGAAAAAGTTTTTAAGTAAAAATCAAAAATCGATGGATAAGCATTCTTCATCAGTCAATAAATCGTAGAGTTTGATTCCTTTTTCATTCATGACTATATATGAATGTCGATTATCCTTAGGTAATGATATCGATCCTGGATTTGCTAGAATAATATCATTTTCTTTTTTTAAGACTCCGATATGAGTATGTCCTTGGATGAAGATATCATATTTTCCTTTTGGAAGAGCATCAAAACTTGCGTGATGTCCGTGAGCACAAATGATATCTTTATCAAAATAATGAAGATAGACCATATCACAAATTGTAAATTCACTGACCCAGCTATCGACTTCGCTTTCACAATTTCCTTTGCAAGCGATAATTTTAGATGAATATTGATTTAAAAGAGCTACGACATCTTTTGGTGAATATTCAAGCGGTGGAACATTTCTTGCACCATTATAATAATAATCACCTAATAACAATATCTTCTCTGGATTATATTTTTCAACTTTTTCAAAGAATTTCTTTGCGTAATAATATGATCCGTGAATATCAGATCCAATCAATATATTTGACATATTCTCTCCTTTTTAAAATTTCAATGAATTGATCACTGATTTTGAATTTATATCTATTATTTTAATTCCATTCTCATCGATTGTCATATAGGAATGATAGCCATCTCTTGGTTCACTAAGCGATCCTGGATTGGCAGCTATTTTATTTTCATCTATCTTTTTGATGATCGAAGTGTGGTAATGACCGAACAAGAAGACATTGTAATCCTGGTCATAATTATAAGGACTATAATAATTTCCATGACTTAAGACAAACAATTTTCCAAATTGATAATCAAAATTCAAATAAGGAAGATTGAATAAGGCCTTATCTTCTTCATCATAGGAGTCACAGTTACCTTTGACTGCAAGAACTTTATCATAGACTTCATTGATTATCGATAAAGAATCAACCCCGATATCACCTAAAACATATAATTTATCGAATTTTTCATTTTGAAAGATATCGATAACTTCTCTTACATAACTAGTATCGTTATGCGTATCACTTATTACCATTATTTTCATGTTTATATCACTCCATTACTTTTAAGGAATCGTTCAAATCGACTTTTTTTACTTTTGGATAAAGTAATAAATTGACTAGAACTGTCGAACAAACAATTATCACAAAAGTTAAGATATAACTAGTGAATTTGACATCATTGACATTGCCAAAAGATAAATAATCAAAGACAAAAAACATCACAAGATATGAAATAGGAAGTCCTAATAAGGTTGCAAGGATTGTTATCATCAACATTTCTCTAAAGGTGTAAAAAGAGCATTCGATATCATGATAACCTAAGACTTTTAAAGTCGCTAATTCTCTCTCTCTTTCTTGAATATTCATATTAGTGAGAGAATAGATGACAACAACTGCCATCAAAAGGGCAAATATTACAATGACAGTTGAAATACTTCCCATCGAAGAAGCCACATTTGAGAAAATAGAATCATTCAATAATGAATTTGAAATATCATATAAACCAAATCCCAAAAGACAAAGAATAGTTGACCCGATAATAGAAAGAGATGTCAAGATGAGATTTTTCTTTTGTCTAAAAATATTTCTAATTGAGGATTTATATTTAAAAGGCAGTGGTTTCCATATGACTTTGATTTTTTCAAGAAGTATTTTCTTACCTGGCTTTGGTGCTTTATTTTTCATCAAATCAGATGGTTTTTCTTTCATTCTCGTATAGCTAGAAATAAAAGTGACACCTAAAGAAACCAATAATAATATCAAAGAGACAATTAAACTAGTAGGTTGATTATATGACACAAATAAGCTTCCCATATCAAAGACGGTTTTATAAGCAGGGAATATGATAATCGGTAATAATTTAACGCCGAATAAATATCCGATGATGATACCAAAAAGTGAAGATATAAATGTAAAACTCAAATATTTGAAATATATTCTTATCTTAGGAATTCCTAAAGAGACATAACATCCGATTATCTTTCTTTCATCATCGATAAGTCTTGTCATCGTTATTAAATTGACAAGAGCTGACAAAAGAAGGAAGAAAATAGGAACGACAAGGGTGATCTTAGTTACTTTATCGTTGTAGTTATCAAAAGTGGCATAGGAAGTATTTTCATATAACGATAACACCGACACATTCTCACTTCCAAAATATTGTTCGACATTATTTTGTTTTTCTTGGATTTGATCTTTATATGAGGATGAGAAATAATCGTGTTGCATCTTATATCTGATATAGATATCTGTTGTTTTCAAAAACTTATCCGTACTGATATCATTTATTGAAATTCCGTTTTGTTTATAGGTTATAGTTTTAGGAAGCAATTTTGAATCTATATATAAAATAGCTTGGACTTTTTTATCATCAGGATTTTCTTCTAGCCACGGTTCTTCTTCTTGAACTGAGGTATAAAGTGGAGTTTTGACTACTCCTTTAACTTCAAAGACAAGCGGTTTAATTTTAAATGGAATTGAAGAAGTGTTTTTACTTGTAAAAAAAGATGATAAGTCTAAAGCAAACCTTGAACCGACATTAAATTCTTTTCGATTCTTATTCGCTTTTTCAACTAATATTTCATTATCAGAATATAAATCAAATTCTTTCTGAGGATATTCACCATCAATAAGTGTGAACTTATTGACTGTTGAAGAATAATCATAGATGTAGATGCGGTAAATATCGCCGTCATCATTTGTACAATCAAATGCCATCATCGTAGTGATGCTTTCAACATTTTTATCTTCTTTTAATTTTGATATTTTCTCTTCATCTAATCCCTCTTCTTTTTTGGTTTTAACAATCAAGTCAGAGACATTATTTTCTGTGTATTGTTGTGAAAAACTATTTTTATAGGAAGCCGGGAATGCTAATAATCCACAAGAAAATGCGATAGATAAAAAGACAATAAACAGATTTGTTAAAAATCTTGTTTTATTGTGTAAAAAACAGCGGATGATGGTTTTAAAATATGTTTTCTTCACCATTCGATATCCTTTATATCTATTGGAGAGTCATTCATTTCATCGAGAACAACTTCTCCATTTTTTATTTTGATGAGATGATCGGCCATTTTGCTGAGTGCAGAATTATGGGTGACGATGATGACGGTTTTCTTTTCATTTTTCACTAAATTAGAAAGAAGTGATAAGATTTCTTTTCCTGTTTGATAATCAAGAGCACCAGTTGGTTCATCGCATAAGATAATCTTGGGATTTTTAGCGATAGCACGAGCTATGGAGACTCTTTGTTGTTCTCCACCGCTTAGTTGGCTAGGAAAGTTATCTTTTCTTTCTTCTAATCCGACCATCTTTAAGACTTCTTCAGGATTTAAAGCATCCTTATTGAGTTCAGTTGCTAGTTCGATATTTTCGATTGCTGTCAAATTTGGCATCAAATTATAGAATTGAAAAACAAAGCCGACTTTATTTCTTCGATAGTCAGTGAGTTGTTTTGAATTGTATTTAGATATTTCTTCTTTATCGATTTTAAGTGATCCAGAAGTTAGAGAATCCATACCTCCGATCATATTCAAAAGAGTGGACTTTCCAGCCCCACTAGGTCCTAAGATGATGACCAATTCTCCTTCTTTGATCTGAAGATTGACATCATTTAAAGCCGTTATTTTTCTTTCACCATCGACGAATTCTTTCTTTAAGTTCTTAGCTTCTAAAATATAGTTCATCGCACACCTCTATATACATATAATTATCATACATTTTTATCAAAATTTAAAAGAATATTTAAAAATAATTAAGCGCTTTAACAAATTTATCTTCTATAGTTCTTTTATTTCATCAGACAAAAAAATATAATGTTGTAGTTAGGAGAAATTTATGGATAAAGAAAATAAACAAAAATCTAATTTCTTATTTGATACGTTAAAAGGAATAACTCTCGGTATTTCTGTTGCAATACCAGGACTTAGTGCTGGAACTATCGCCGTTGCTGAAAAATGTTATGATACGATAATCGATGCTATCACTGGACTAAAAAAAGCCTTTGGTAAAAATCTTCTCATCCTCTTACCATATTTAATCGGTTTATTAATCGGTGCTCTTGCTGCCTTTGTTGGTATTCAAAAAGGATATAAAAGTGCCCCGTTTACAATCACTGGTATCTTTGCTGGTCTTGTTATAGGATCTCTTCCAGTTGCTTGTTATGAATTAAAGAAACATAAAGATAGCAAAGAATTGATAATTCACATCCTTGCCTTCTCATTATGTCTTTTATTAGCAGCAGGTTTAGGTATTGTCACTGCTTTGACAAAATTAGACTTAGCTGAATTTATGAAACAGAGAGTTTGGTGGATCTATATTCTTGCTTTATTATCTGGTGTTATTGGAGCTTTCGCTTGTGTCGTTCCTGGAATTTCTGGAAGTATGTCATTGATGGTCATCGGTATGTATTTTCCAATCTTGAATACCTTTATGACAACTAAAGGTGATTATAGCATTTTCAACAAGGATAATGGTGGAACATCATATATGTTAACCGGTATCTTGATCTTCTTATTATTAGTCATCGGAGCTCTCATCGGTTTATTCTTAGCTTCAAAAGTTATGAAAGTCCTTCTTTCAAATCACAGAGTCTCAACTTTCTATGCCATTCTTGGTTTGATCATCGGTTCTGTCATCTCAATGTTCATCAATTCTAGCATTTATCCTTTATATATTAATAACTCAATTCAAACATGGGATTACATTGTCGGTTCTATCTTCTTCTTAGCTATCTCAATTCCGATGATTGTTGTCATTCAAATCAAACATAAGAAAAGTCTTCAAACAAAAGAATCATTATAAAAAATTGGTAATTGGTCAAATGAATGATCAATTACCTTTTTTATTAGATATAGAATTGTTCTTCCAATTGATAATTTTCGTCAGTGCAAACAATTTCATAAATATAGGTTGATGATAAAATTCCATAGCCTAAATCAATTTGTTTAAACTCACTTTTAGTACCTTTGTATTCAATTTCACAAAGTCCCATATCATAATAGAAAGCATAGTCTTCAATCTTCTCAATGCTTTTTGGTAAGACTACTTTACCTAAGCTCCACATATAAGAACAAGCATCATGAGAGATGACTTTTAATCCTTCATTGAATTCTAATGTATCGATATAGTTATTGCTATATAAAGCATAAGGCATTATTTCAATAAGAGTTGATGGCAAGATTATATTTTGAGATCCATGAATCAATTTTGTACAGTCATAATCCAAGAGCATATTATTGATAAATTTGTATGATGTATTTGAAGTTGGAATCACTACATTTGTTAGTTCTTGACAAGAAATAAAGCAGCCTTCTTGAATAGTTGTCAAACTTGATGGAAGATTTAAATTCTTCAGTTCCATACAATAGGAGAAGGCATTATCTTGAATTTCAACAACTCCTTCTTTGATCGTCAAATCATTCAAAGCAAAGCAGGTTGAAAAACATTTTTTAGGAATAGTTGTTATCGTGTTTGGTAAGGTGACTTCAACTAATGATGAACAATTTGAAAAGCATTCCTCGCCTAATTCTTCAACTCCATCTCCTATTGTCACTGTTTTTAATCCGTAGCAATAAGCAAAAGCACGGGTAGAAATCTTTTTAACAGTAGTAGGAATATTTATAGTTTCAAGAAGTGAGCAGTAATAAAAGGCTTCAGTTCCGATTGTTTCAACTGTACTTGGTATTGTTGAAGCTTTACAGCCATAGAGAAGTTCTTTTTGATCTTTGCTTAGCAAACAATTAGTGAGTGATGCATAAGTAGGATTATCACTATCGACAAGGATAGTTTCTACTCTGATACAACCTGTAAAGGCATTATTTCCGATGATGGATATATTATTCGTTATATGAATTGATGATAATTTTGAGCAATTTGAAAATGCGTAGTTATCTATTTTAGTTACAGAACTTGGAAATTCTATCTGTGTCAATTTTGAACATCCAAAGAAAGCTTCCTTCCCAATCGTTTTAATACCATCAGGAATCGTTGAATTTTTACATCCTAAAATGACTTCATTTTCTTTTTTATTGATCAAACAATTATTGACAGTTTTATAGGTAGTATTATCTTCAGCAATTGTAATTGTCTCTACACTATTGCAAGTTGAGAATGCGCCATAAGCGATACTTGTAACATTCTTTCCTAATGAGATTGAAGTTAAAGAAGTATCATAGCTAAAGGCTGAAGCTGAAATATTGACTAAAGACTCCGGAAATGAAACTGTCTTCAATTTTGAGCATTTATAAAAAGCGTTGCTTTGAATATCAGTCAATTTAGATGGTAATGTTAGATTTTCAATCTCAATGCAATTTTCAAAGGAATTTTCTCCAATTACTTCTAGATCATCTGAGAAAGTCACATTCTTCAATGTATAACAATTCTTAAAACATCCATAAGGAATAGTTACAATAGAATTTGGAATAGTAATTGATGTCAAGGAAGAACAATTATTAAAGGCACATTCTCCAATTGTTTTAAGATTTGTAGGAAGATTGATACTTTTTAAATTTCTACAATATGAAAAAGCTGAATTCTCAATGTTTTCAATAGTAGTAGGTAGTGTCACTTCTTCTAAAGAAGAGATACCGATAAAAGCGTTAGCTTTAATAGTTGTAATAGAACTACTAATTTCTACTTTTTTGACCAATTTATTTTTAAAATACAACGAAGTACTATTGCAACACGGGCTTCCATTCTCATAAAAATCGATGTTTAAATATTGATTGATATCACCATCAAAGAAGACATTTTTTAAATTCTCGCATCCTTCAAAAGCCGAAGTATAAAAGGTCTCAATCGAAGAAGAAAAGGAAACACTTTTCAAAGAAGAACATCCGTAAAAGGCAAATTCATCAATAGCTAAAATACTGGATGGTAAAGATAGAGATTTGATCTTTTTATTATTAGAAAAAGCTCTTTTACCAATAGATGTAACTTTTAATCCATTGTAAGATGAAGGAATTATCACATCTTCACTTTTATTTTTACAAGAAGTTAATATATAGGAATCAATTCCATCTAATCTGAATTCAAAATCGTTACTTGTCCATTTTCCTATAAGAGTTATATTAGTTGAATAAGGAAATGATTCTCCTTGATTGTTAACCTTATTTCCTTGGTAATACCAACCATCAAAGACAACATTTCCCATGTCCGATGTCACTTCTGGTATCGGAAGAGAATAAGGTGAACCATAAGTCAATGTCAAAGAATAAGAATCTAAATATCCACCGTTAGAATTCAATTCAACTACCACTTGAATATCTTCCTCTTTCTTATCACTATCAGAAGTTATAGAAACAACACTATTTTTAGATTCAGCGCTAGAAATAGAACTTTGTTTATTCACACATGAAACAAGAGAACAAATGGATATCAAAGAAACAACTAATGCAGATATTTTTTTCATATAACCCTCCAGTTCATTTGCTTTATTTTATTATAAAGATATTCTCATTTTACATTAAATTTCATATAAAAATCAAATCAATCGAATAATTTAAAAACAATAATTAAAATCGAGTCTTAATAGTAAATTTTTAAATAAATTTATATTCGGAAATAAGTTCAATTACCATTTTTAAAAATATTTAAAATTTGCTTTTGATATTTAATAAACAAGTATTTAGTTTACCTTTTTGAAAGCGGTTAAAAAATACAGTCTCCAAACATCAGAAACTGTATTTATGTTTTAAATTTTTTTATTTCTTAAAAACATTTGCTTGTTCGATTCCGTGTTTTTTAAGAAGCAAACAACCGGCTAAATACACGCCTTGATAAATGATATTACAAGTAATTTGTAGCCAAGCTCCATCATACCCTCTTCTTGTCGATAGATAACCCATACCTATCATGAAAATTAAAGCGACGATGAATAATACTCCTTCTATCTTTTGTTTTATTTTAAATGAGATGATTGATAACATGATAAGAAATCCAGCAGCACCGATGATCATGACAATGAGGAATGGCCAGATATTAGTATAAGCTTTTAATCCACTATCACCAACTTTTGTTTCTTCAGCTAAGAAAATGAAGATAATAGGAAGTGAAATTAGGTTAGCTTTAATTCCTATATAATCAGTATTATGATTAGTGAACATGCCAAGCAAGGCTAAAAATAGAAGCAAGAATCCGATAGATTGAGTTGGTGTGAACTGTTTATCTAAGATTATATAATCGACTTGGAAGATTCCCATGATGATTTTATGGAATGCTTTTAATACTCCTGCAAAGAAGACCATGATGCTTCCTGCTGCTAAAAGACAGTAGCATCCTTTGACCATCTTCAAATACAAAGTTCTGAGCAAGATAACACTTCCAATCATGAATAAGATTACAGGAATAAGGTCATATATTCCTTGTAATATCATTCCACTTCTAGGTGCATCTTTGAATTCAACTATGTAGGTCATATCACTTTATCCAACTTACATTTTCTAAAGATTTGATAGGGATGATATGCATTAATATAGGTGTTTTCTTACAATATTCTTGGAATTTTGGATCGTTTCCATAATTCTTCTTTTGACGTATTTCTAATCGTTTTGCCCCGCTTACCATGACATAGATGATGAGCAAGTATCCTAAGATTGAAATGAGCCATGCAGCCCAGTCTCTTTTATAGATATCAAATCCTGAGACAAAAATTCCTGTCCAAAAGATGATTTCACCTAAATAGTTTGGACATCTGACATATTTGAATAATCCAATTGAGACAAATGTGTGAGAGTTTTTCTTTTTAGCAGCACTCTTTTGTAAATCAGCAGTGGTTTCAATAGTTAATCCGATAAGTGCGATAATAGCACCGACAAGAGGAGCTATGATTCCAAGTTTCTCACTAGGAAAAGAACCACCAACTCTATAGATGACTGGATATGTTTGCATGACATAAAGAACACCGACAGATATCCAAATAGTAACTTTGACAAAAAACGGCATTTTCTTTTCATCTTGTCCAGAGACTTTTTCTAAGGTCTTACGATAGCTCGCTGATTTGATTTCTCTGAAAAGAAGAAATCCAGCTAATCTCATTCCGTAAAGGATGAGAATAGCAGCTAATATATAATTCACAAAGCCATTATTATAAATATTAACAAACTCAAACTTACCTGCTGTGAATATCATCAATGCTAATCCGATTCCTAAGACTGCAAGTCCGTAGCCTACTGATAAGAAATATACAAACTTTTTAAACCCAATTGAAGAAAGAAGTAGGGCGATAAAAAGCATAATAGCGACAAAGATCCAAAATGGACCAGTACTTTCTAACATCATTTTGCCTCCTTAGAATATAAAGAATTGATATATTCTTTAAAGGACTTATTTCCGTATTTAACACTTCCTTCCATCGCATGGGTCAAAGTCCATTTGCTGAAGCGAATGATTGCTTCACTACCATCATTTTTCTTGCTTGCCTTTTTGATGATTAAATCAAATAAGAAAACAGGAGCACGGCTGATTTTGACTTTCTTATTTGCGGCTTTGAAGAACATCTCAGCGATTTCTTTATAGGTATAGACTTCTTTTCCGCCGATTTCATCGAAAGAATTTTCTTTTGCTTCAACTTTTTCTAAGATGAAGGAAGCTAAATCAGAAGTATCGATGACATTGACAGGATAATCTTTCTTTCCTAAAAGTGTGACTTTTCCTTTTTCAATCATCGGCATAAAGACATGGGCAATATCATAGAAATATCCAGTAGGTCTAACAATCGCATATTCTAAACCTGATTTTTTGAGTTCTTCTTCAAATTTATATTTGCTATCTAACATCGGAACATCAGGCGCTGTTTCAGCATGAATGACAGACACATAGACAAATTTCTTAACACCGTTTCTTTTTGCTTCTTCCAGAAGATTTAAATTACCGTTCAAATCGATATCATAATTAGTCAGTTTTGCTGATTTAGAAACTAAGCCGACAGTTGATACTAATACATCAACTCCTTCTAATGTTTTGACTAAGGATTCTTTATTGGTGACATCGATTTTATAGAATTGATATTTTCCTTTTTCAGGTACTTCTTTTTCATTCAAATCTAAAGCGACTACTTCATATCCTTTTTCAACAGATTGTTTTAATACATCATATCCTAAGTGTCCAAAGGCACCTGCAATTGCGATTTTCATTTCTAATACCTCTATTTTTGTTTTTCTTTAGCTCTCTTATCGTTGATGATTGCCATCTCTTTTTCAGTGATGACTTTCACATTGTTTTCTTCGGCCCATTTGACACATCCTTTAAGAGCAGTTGGAAGGAAAATTCTTGGCACTTTTACAAGTTTTGCAAGAGCGTCATCAGTGAATTTGACATCTGTTTGTAAGCGTTCAGCTGCATATCTTACAGATGAGACACTTGTCTCTCTCATCGGTAACATCTCTCCATGGGGCTTTTTAAATTTGGAACACCAAAAATTTTTGCTATCTCTATATCCATAATCAACAGGAACTCTTGGGAAGTTATTTCTATTGACACCATTGACAATTGAGTTCCAATATTTCTCTTTCATATCGATATGATCGATCCTAAGAATGAAATGAGCACCGAATTTTGAGGTGATACCATTGAAATTATGATACGGACCTTCATAACCATCTAAACATCCTGGTTTATCATCACTTGCACCATCAAGATTTCTCATCCAAGTACATTCGATAACTTGATAGGCTTGAGAGACAATTTGTGGATAGACTTCATTTGGATGTTCATCTTGAGATTGACTGTCTTCTAATTCAAAAAGACAATTTTTCATCTTTTCTTCTGGTTTATCACCCGGCCATCCCATTCTGACTGCTTCTTTGAATAATTTTGAATCATCAGTGATGAAATTCAAGGTGCACTTTCCATTTCTCAATAAGTTTTGAGCGGTATTTGATGAGTTTCTGCATTCCAATAACATCGCATAGTAATCTTTTCCGGCGATATAATATGGTGCTAATAAAGAATAAGGACCTAGGGTTGTTTTATTATCCTCAGTAAGAGTTCCAATCATGACAACTGGCATAGGGAAAAATAATGATGTTTGATAAAAATTATCTTTCGGATCTAAATTTTTAAAATCACTTTTCATAGTTAAACCTCCTTTATCAGGTCTTAAATAAAAATATAGGCGACAAATTTGCTTTAAGAATTTTTGAAACAATCAGATATTGAACATTTCAAATTCAATTTTATAAATAATGTCACTATATCTGTTTCACAATTTGTTAAATGAACAAGTTCATTTTAATTATGTAAGCCCTTTAAATCAATCAAAATTAGATTTTTTTATATAATTTTTATAAATTTGCTCTAAATTTACTTATTAGTTGATGTATTTCACTTAAATGTGCAAGTTTTGAGCAATTTTAAAATTGTAAATTCTTTTCCAAAACTCACAAATTCATTTAAGTTTAAACAAAAATATGGTAAATTAATATAATTAGTTAAAAGATTTAACTAAGGAATATTAATGAGGATATCAATATGAAAAGCTATAAAGTAAACTCTAACGACGATACGGACTTTCTTTCAATCATCTCTGCTCTTGCTTATAGTTATCTAAATGTTTTTATCGTATTTCCAGAAGATAATCTAGCCACTACTTTAAAACTCGAGGGCTATGTAACCCGCGGCATCAAAGATGCCCCTAAAAAATATCCATATGATGACATGTTAAAGACATATACTAAATATCGTGTTTTCTCTGATGATGTCAATTTGTTCTATGATACTTTGGCTTCAAAGAATTTAAATTTATTGTTTTCAAATCCAGACAAAAAACAATTCGAACTCACCTATCGAGTTATCGAAAACAATGAGATTCATTTCTATAGCGCTAATTACACAAGAATTTCAAAAGATAATGAACCATTAAGGCTTGTATGCGGTTTTAGAAATATCGATAAAATCAAAAACGAAAAGACAAAATTGCATTCTGACGGTCTTTATAAAGCTTATTCAACCTTGTCTAAGATTTATCTATGTATGCATAGAATCGATGTTAAAAATGATGTTTATTATGAAATCAAGGCAACTGAAAATATAAGAAAAGCGGAGATGTATAATAACCCATCTGCTACTAAAAACTTTGAAAATATCATGAAATACACTGTGAGTGAGAATTTCATCAAACCAGTTTTAGATTTTACAAATTTAAAAACATTGAGTGAAAGAATGAAATCGCGCGATAACATTTCAATGGAATTCTACGGAAAATATAATGGTTGGTGCAGAGCTACTTTTATCAAAGAAGATGAAGATGAAAACGGAGATATCTCCCATGTCTTATTCACTGTTGAAATCATCAATGAAGAAAAACAAAAAGA
The DNA here is from genome assembly GCA_963653505.1 of uncultured Prevotellaceae bacterium. Taxonomy (GTDB): domain Bacteria; phylum Bacillota_I; class Bacilli_A; order RFN20; family CAG-288; genus Enterosoma. Next base: position 57,315 of record CAVJWL010000001.1, on the reverse strand, counting down.
GAATGTTTTAAGACATCTTGCTGAAACTGATTATTTGACAGGTATGTTAAATCGACGTAGTGGTACTCAACAGATTGAAGATTTCATATCTAAGAACAAAGAAGGAATGTTCTGCATTCTTGATATCGACCATTTCAAAACAATTAACGATACCTTCGGACACGATATCGGAGATGAAGTCATCATCAAAGTTGCTAACTCATTCAAAGAAATTGTAAAAAATGATGGCATAGCAATGAGACTTGGAGGTGATGAATTCTCAGTTTTCTTACCTGGTGTCCTTTCTAAAGAAATAACAACAGAATTCTTTGATAAACTCGCAGATACTGTTTCAAAAATCAAACTTCCAAAGGAAGATTTTAAGATCACAATCAGTGGTGGAGCATATCCTTTTAAAGCAAATTCAAATATCGATTTCAATTATCTTTATAAAAACGCAGATGAAGCTTTATATCGAAGCAAAAAACTCAAAGGTTCAATCATTCAATTCGCTTTCTAACCGAAATTAAAAAAAACAGGATTCAATTATGATGGTATTTCCAAAATAATCGAATCCTTTTTTTAATTCTTAAGATTGATAAGTGATGCTTGAAGTCGAACCAGTATATGTCTTACTTTTATCCCAAGTTTGATTTGAAAGTTTAACCTTTACAGTTGCACCATTTGAATTTGTTTTTCCCCATTGGTCAGTTGCCTCAGCTAACATCAAATAATCGGAAGTTGATGCTTGAGTAAAGGTATTGTTACTCAAAGTTACAACGGCTATAATATTTGTCAAATAAAACATTGGAACACTTGTTGTCGTCATTTCAAATGTGCAGTCAGTTGCCGTGAAATAATCAGTTCCTTCACTTGAATCACCGGAGAAAGATTGATATATGAAGATACCACCAGCATCAATTGTGTGATTTGAAGAATTTGAATCACTAGTTCCTGTTCTATTTCCTTTACCATTACATGAGAAATTACAATTTGTTAAAAAAGCGCTAGAACCACCCTCAACAACTACCATTTGAGCGTTATTTGCAATACCAGTTGAATCAGTCACTGTAATAGAATCAGTAGAATAGATAAGCGGTGAACCATTTGAATTGGTTTCAAGTGTCATATTGCTAGCTATGATACTTCCTCCACCTCTATCAGTTGCAAGACTTGCACAAGAGACACCGCTAGTTGTAATTTCTACATAACTGGATGTGATATTACCTCCGTATGTCGCATGAAGGCCTCTTGAACCAGCTGATCCTTTCGTTGTGATTTTAGAGTTTGATATATTTACACTACCACCATTAGTGCTGATAACGGCATTAGAGCCATTACCATAGGTTATGATATTTGCATATTGGATTGTCGCACTTGAAGAAGAACCAGAAACGACAATTCCCGAATTTATTCCGTAGAAATTATAATCATCGCTCACTTGTCCATTACTTGCTCCACTTCCTGATTTTGAAACATTAATATAGCTTGAGCTATTTCCTGTAATATTCAAGCTACCACCATTGACGACTAAAAAGACAACTTGGTCAAAATTACTTGAAACACTAATATATTCACCGCTTGAAATATTGACACTCACTCCATCGATTAAATAAGCAGCTGAAATGGTTTTGTTTATAGTTTGATTTCCGTATTTAAAAGAAATTTTAGAACTGCCGCTTTTAATCTCATTTCCATTGGTGTCATATAATTTGCTTGTTGAAGTAGAGATGTTAGAATCACCTTCAGTTGAAACAGAGCTTGAGGTAGAAGTAACACCACTATTTGTATTATTAGTAGAACAAGAAGCAATCAATATAACTGCTAAACTCGGAATTGAATAATACATTTTTTTCATATATGTATCCTCCTTTGATATTTCAATTTTAAATTTCAAAGCTTAAAACTAACTTAAAATAAAAATATTTTTAAAGGAAATATTTAAAAAATGTTTTAATGAAAATAGGTTTGCGATTTCTCGCAAACCTATAACTTGATTATTGAATCAATTATTCACCGTCAGTCTTTACTTCTTCATCTTTGTGTTTTTTGTTAAGAATTAAAACTCTTACTAAAACCCAAGCAGTTCCGCAAACGACAAAGGTGCATAAAACAGCATCGAGGATGTAAAGAGCGATTCTCCAACCACTAGTCTTATAAGAAATGATAGTACCAGGAGCAACGCCTTGCATAGCATTAGAATTTACGACTGTATATAAGACATTGTGCAATGCTTTTCTGATAGCTTGTTTTCCAGTAGCAGATAAATCCATTTCGTTTTTCTTAAAGGCTGCCCAAGTGAGTTGCATATCAGTACCAGCTCTCATTCCTTGGTTTGGATTCATATAGTCATATAAGTTGAAGTCAGAAAGACCAAAGCCTCTGAATCCCCATTCATCTCTTAAGACATTAGTCATAAGGTTGGTGCTACCACCTGCCCAAACTGTACCGATTCTATTGAAGGAAGACATGACTGCTGTGCAAGCATTCATTTCTTTTTGAGCATGAGTTCCCTTACCATCACAAATGTAATCGATTGTTGTCTTAGCTTCTTTGACGACAATTTCGAATGGCTTTAAATAAACTTCACGGATTGTCTGTTCATCTACCCATGTGCATAAAGCAGAAGTTCTCCAAGTTTCTTGATCATTTAAGGCAAAGTGCTTGATATAAGCATATAAGCCTTTATCAGCAGCACCAGAAACGACTTGAGCAGCAATCTTGCCAGCCAAGACACCATCTTCAGAATAATATTCAAAGTTTCTACCTGCGAATGGTGAACGATGTGTATTCATAGCAGGACCATACCATCCAGAGAAAGCAGGAGTCATTGATAATGATTCTTCACCGATTGCAATACCCATCTTTTTACCTAAATCTTTATTGAAGGTTGCAGCAAGGAGTGGTTCTGACATATAAGCGGTGACATTGTTGTATTTACCCATTAAGGATGAGAAACCTTGAGGGCCATCGTGATCTTCAGTGGCTGGCTTTCCAATGCTTGTGATAGCTGGAGTATTATAAGCGCCATTGACTAAATATTCTTTAACTTTCTTATAATCATCCTCTGTCAATTGATTGAGAAGTTTAGTATATGCTTCATCATCATAATCAATACCTCTTAAATCAATCAAATTCAATCCGTTATCTTCACCCATAACTGGATTTGTATCACTGTCATTATTTGTGACTGTGTATGGTTTTAATAATTCAGCAATTGTCTTTCCATTGATAGTGATCTTATCAGCTTCAGCATCTTTGCTTGTTGGAGCAGTTGGGTAAGTAGAATCAAAGTTAGCTCTAGACATCAAAGTTGCATAACCATCTGTCTTGGTATCTTTGAACATAGCAGAGACATCATCGAATTGATTGGTAACTTCAGCTTTATCAGAACTTCTTTGTTTATAGGTCTTAGTTTCACCGACATCAAAAGAAACAGTTAATTTATTTCCGGATGCATCGGTAGAAACCGTATGACTATCTTCTTTGATTTCAACAGTATATGTTCCTTTTTCGAGTTCATATCCTTTGAAATTGTTCTTATTCTTATCGTTGTAATCATAAGAAGCCATATCTTCTTTCTTGATAGTTAATGTGACTGTATCAGTTTCATTTGGAGCAAGAAGTTTAGTCTTTGCAAAATCACCTAAGACAGTAGAAGCTTTTTCGATACCACCATCAGTATATGGAGCGGTATAGTAGGCTTGAACTACTTCTTTACCAGCAATAGAACCGGTGTTTTTAACCTCAACTTTAATTTCAACTTCATCACCAGTAGTATTGGATCCTGTGATTTTCTTTGAGAAGGTTGTATAGCTTAAACCATAGCCGAATGGATAAGCTACTTGTTGGTTATAAGATGTTTCATTGGAACCAAATCTAGTTTCGTAATATCTATATCCAACATAGATACCTTCTTCATATTCAACAAAGTGAGCAGCTTTAGTACCACCATTACCACCATCAATCTCGCCAACTCCTGTGTATTCATTGACATTATTAGTAGCGAAATTGACAAAAGTTGGATCCTTAGTGAAATCTCTAGAATATAAATCTGGAGTTCTACCACTTGGATTGACCTTACCAGCAAGGATATCACCTAAAGCATTGAAGCCAGTAGAACCTGGAGATCCTGCCCAAATGATACCATCGATATCATCGTCATCTTTCAAATCTCCAATTTCCATTGTTGTTGAATTGTTTAAAACGATAACAACCTTAGAATAATTGGTCTTTGCAAAGGAGATCATTTCTTTTTCTTCTTTGGAAAGTTCAAGTTCGTGTTGTCCGTCGACATAATTGGCAACTTCTTTCTTAGCATTGTCAGCTTTTGCATCAGTTCCAGTTAAAATATCTTGTGATCCTTTAGTATTGGAATCTTTCTTCATATCTCTTGATAAATCAAGACCTTCACCACCACAACGGGAGATGAAAACAACGGCAGCTTCTTGCTTATCAACTGTGAAGTTATAAGTTGATGGTTGAATTTCACCGATGAAGAAAGTAGAAGTGTCATAATTATCCATTTGGATATTTTGTCTGGCATAATTATCTTTTTCATCGTTGAAGAATTTATAAACACCTTCATCGACTGTGTAACCAGCGTTTTCTAAAGCGGATTTTGGATTGGAACAAGTTGTTGTATCAACATTACCAGAACCAGAACCACCATAGACCGGATCAACACTTCCTCTACCTAAGAGAGCGATTTTAGTTGTAGTAGGGATTGGAAGAGCATTGTCCTTATTCTTTAAAAGAACCATACCTTCATCGCAAATTTCTTCAACTACTTCTTCACCATTAGCTTTAGCTGCAGCAGTACCAGATCCACTTTCAGTGGCCTTTCCAAAAGAGGACTTGTAATAATTGGAATCCCAACTTTCGCTTCCTTTAGCAGCGGTTTTAACAATTTCGCCTTTGCCAAGAGGAGCCCAGACAGTACCGGCATAGGTATCAAGAAGGGTTGAGAAATTTGGAACGACACATTCAATAGCGACAACAGCGCCTGTTGCAACTGCTAAGAACGGAACCCAGATACCTAAAAACTTCGAATTCTTCATTCTTTTTTTGGACATATTTTTTCTCCTTTTTTGTCCCTTACTTTTTTTGAAAAATAAGTAAGTGTAGCTCCTGTAAGGGCTACCGAAAACAATATAATCAAAAGAAAAGCCCTTTCAAAGTGAAAAGGCGTATTTTTACATATTTCAGGCGTGATTTAATCATCGATGGTGAAGGTCATCGTCAATAAGAAGATATCGCTTTCAACTCTCGTATTCATGACTCCATCATACTTTTTAACGATATTCTGCATCGATTTTAATCCGTATCCATGATAGGATTTATCAGATTTTGAAGTTTCAATTTTACCATCAACGACTTTCAAATTATCAGGATTGAAGAAATTCTCCAATTCAACTGAGACGATATTTCCTTTTCTTTTCAAGACTAAGGAAATATGTCTTTGTTCTTCTTTCAATTTCATCGTCGCTTCAATAGCATTAGATATGGCATTTCCAAATAGAACATAGATATCAGTGCTTGACATGAAAGATAAGGCTTTACCATCAGCGATAGAGGTGAATTTGATATGATTATTCTCAGCTCTTAGAGCATTTTGAGTCAATACGACATCCAAAGCCTGATTTCCAGTTTTAACCACTGATTCATAAATATCGATTTCATCATAGATATCTTTGAGATCTTCTTTGGTTATTTGATTATTATTTGTGAGCATATTGACTCTATATTTCAAATCATGAAATTTGATATTCAAAGAATCGATATTTTCCTTTGATAACTCATACTGTTTCTTCTCTTGTTCGATAATTCTTTTTTCTATTTGCAATTCTTGTTGTAACTTATTTCTTCTTAAAAAGACAAAGAAGAAAATCAAAACTAAAAGACAACTTGCAAAATTAGAGACTAAGCCTATCAAATAAACAGCATCATTTTCACCAGAATAATAACAGATTCTGACACCAGATGAGATGATGATTGTGAAAATAACAACAATAAGTGAGAAGAACAAGAGTTGAGTATTGTTATATATGAGTTGTAAATTTTCTTTTCTCTGTTTTAAATAATAATAATAGAATAAGACATAGGTTACTACTAAGACAAGTGCTTGAATGGAATAGCTTATGATGCAATACAGAGTTGATGAAGTATCTATTCCTGAATATATTGAAATAAAACTTGTTATGATAGATGAAAAGATGTTATTTATATGGTGAACTGTATAACTAGTAAGTGCTATTAAAAAAGCATTCACTAATTTCATCTCATAACAAATCAATAGACATGGTATTGAAAACAAGAGTAAACATGTGTACATGAAAGTCCAGTACAAAATGTTCACCACTGAATTTCCAGTCACAAATACTGAGGGGAAAAAGTATCCTAAAACCGAGAATATAATCGTCATCAAAATAGCTTTGACGACAAAATGATTTCTTCTTTTATAGACTGGTGTCGCAATTAAAAAACTAGCAAGAAATGTTTCGATTACTAGTTGACAATTTATCTTATTTATTTCACCAAAAAACATATCATCTCCTAGCACCAGATAAATAATTACCTAAGGCTTCTAAGAATTCTTTCCTTCTGGTTCTTGGCATTTTTAATTTTTCGTTATTGGTCAATACGACATAATCTTTTTCGATTCTTTCTACATATTCCAAATTGACTAGATAACAGCTGTTGCACTGACAAAAGCTCAAACTCTGAAGTTGAGAAATAGCAGATTTCAGTGATGCATGGACTTTATATTCTTTTTCTTTTGTATGATAGAAAAGGTCGTGATTATTTACTTCGACATATAAGATATCTCTTCCTAAGATTTGTTTACTTGCGTTTTCAACAGGAATCAAGACATTGGTCATATGAAATTTCGAATTCAATATTTTATACACTTTTTCCATTTTCATTCTGAATGGATCATACAAGATAGGTTTGACGATGAAATCAACAGCATTGACTGAATATCCATCCACAGCAAATTGGGCCATATTAGTCACAAAGACTAGTAAAACATCATCATCTATCTCTCTCAATTTAACACTTGCTTCCATTCCATTGATGGTATCTTTTCCAAATTCGATATCCATAAAGAGCAAATCATATTTTTCTTTTTCAAAATTAGAAAGAAATTCTTCACCACTTTTATAAGTATCATATTCAAATGTTGAATTTTTAGATCTTATAAATGTTTGAAGATAGTTTGTCAAAATATTTTGTTGTTCTATTTCATCTTCGATTATTGCGATTTTCATATTTTCACCTTGTATTTATCTCTTTGTATTATACAAAAGAAATGTTGATTTTTTACCTTAAACTTATAAAAAAATGGTCTTTCAATAAAGAAAAACCATTTAAATAGCTAAAAAAAGAATTACAACTAGTCTAAAGATTGAATTGAACCAGTTTTCTTATATTTTCTGATACCTAAAGTATTAATGACCCAATGTTTGACTGTTTGCCAATCAGAATCATAATACATTGCACCGATGATTCTTTCTAATAAAGCAACAGAAGAATTCTCAGGTACAATTGATTTGTCATCGCTTGCAAAGACATCATCATTATATATGTATTTCCAAACTTCATGGTCATTGACGAATTTTGTCAATGTATCATCTTTTAAATATGCTTCAAGAGCTTTCTTGATTTCTTTTTCAGTGCAATAACCTCTTGTGAATAAATAATGAGTGTGGATACTTTCTAATAAGCTCTTTCCAACGGCTTCAAAACCGGAGTGGAAAAATACATGTCCAGGTGTTGTTGATAGCTTTAAAGCATAGACCAAATGGTCATGTTTTTTACAAGGATATACTATTTCCTTTGCTAACGTATTCATCTTGTCTTTAAGTTTTAAATATTCCATAATTGATACCCTCTTTTCTTTTTGTATTATAGCGCTTTCATTTTTGAATTTAAATACATTTTCTACTTTTTTTGATATAAAATCAAATAAATCGAAATTAATGATTTATTGAGGTATCTATTATGTTAAAAGCAGTTTTCTTCGACTTAGATGGCACTCTTTTACCTATTGATGAGAATAATTTTATCAAAGGTTATTTTTCTTTACTTGCTAAAAAAGTACTTCCTTATGGATATGAGACTGATAAGCTTACCAAATGCATTTGGGGTGGTACTGAAAGAATGATCAAAAATGATGGTTCAAAAACTAATGAAGAAGTTTTTTGGTCATTCTTTACTTCTATTTATGGTGAAGAAAAATTAAAAGATAAACCTATCTTTGATGATTTTTACATTCACGAATTCAAAGATGCAAAAATATATTGCGAAGAAAATCCCTTTGCCAAAGAGATAATCGATTTTTGTAATGCTAATTTAGAAAGAACTATTTTATCTACCAATCCTTTCTTTCCAAGAGAAGGGCAGAAAACAAGATTATCTTTTATTGGTTTAAAAGATACAGATTTTGATTATGTGACTGATTATTCAAATTCTTCTTTTTGTAAACCAAATCCTCAATATTTTCAAACTCTCCTTGATAAATTCAATCTTAAAGGAGAGGAAGTCATCTTATTTGGTAATAATACTCTTGAAGATGGTGATTGTGCTTCTAGTTGTGGTATTAAAACATATTTGATCAAAGGTCATATTATCGATAATGAGAAAGCAAAAGGAACATTTGAAATAGTAAATATGAAAGATGTCATCAATACTATCAAAAAAGAATTAAAAAATAGCAATAATTAAGTTAGATTCGTTTAACATAATTGAACCGATTCATTATTGTAAGCGTTTATCAAGTGTTTATATATAGCAATTTTTAAAATGCGCAAAATATGAGCGTTTTATAAACTTTTTTTATTTTTTTATTGCATGTAAGCCTTTCCATTTATAAAATTATCAAAGATACAAAAGTGCTAAGCACAATTAAAAGGAGGGTATCTTATGAGATTTTGTTTACCTCGTGATGTCTACCATGGAAAAGGCTCCCTTGAAGCCTTAAAAACATTCAAGGGTAAAAAAGCTATCATTTGTGTCGGTGGCGGTTCAATGAAGAGATTTGGTTTCTTACAAAAGGCCCAATCTTATCTTGAAGAAGCTGGTTTTGAAGTCAAATTATTCGAAGGTATCGAATCAGATCCAAGTGTCGAAACAGTTATGAAAGGTGCTGCTGTCATGCAAGAATTCCAACCAGATTGGATTATTGCTATGGGTGGTGGTTCTCCAATCGATGCTGCTAAAGCTATGTGGATCAAATATGAATATCCAGAGACCACATTTGAAGATATGTGCAAAGTCTTCGGACTTCCAAAGCTTAGAACTAAAGCTCATTTCTGCGCTATTTCTTCTACTTCTGGTACTGCAACAGAAGTCACTGCTTTCTCAATCATCACTGATTATGAAAAAGGAATCAAATTCCCAATCGCTGATTTTGAAATCACTCCAGATGTAGCTATCGTCGATCCAGAACTTGCAGAAACAATGCCTAAGAAACTTGTCGCTCATACTGGTATGGATGCTCTTACTCATGCTATTGAAGCCTATGTTTCTACAGCTCATTGCAATTATACCGATGGTCTTGCAATTCATGCCATCGAACTCATCCAAGCCAACCTTGTCAAATCCTATAATGGTGATATGGCAGCAAGAGATACTATGCACGATGCTCAATGTATGGCTGGTATGGCATTCTCCAATGCACTTCTTGGTATTGTTCACTCAATGGCTCACAAGACTGGTGCTGCTTTCGGTGATTATGGTGCTCACATCATCCATGGTGCTGCTAATGCTATGTACTTACCAAAGGTCATCGCCTACAACGCTAAAGATCCAGAAGCTTTAAAGAGATATGGTGTCATCGCTGATTATATGCATTTAGGTGGAAATTCTGATGAAGAAAAAGTTCAACTTCTCATCAAATACATCCGCGGTATGAATGATGATTTAAATATCCCACATTGCATCAAGAACTATGGACCAGATTCATATCCAACTGAAAATGGTTTTGTTCCAGAAAATGTCTTCCTCGATAGAGTTGAAGAAATTGCCAAGAATGCAATCTTAGATGCTTGTACTGGTTCTAATCCAAGACAACCAAATCAAGAAGAAATGGTCAAGTTATTAAAGGCTTGCTATTACGATTTAGATATCGACTTCTAAAAAAATATAGACTCGCTTTCAAAGCGAGTCTTTTTCATTCACCTTTAAGATTTACAATTTGATAATCTCTATTTATTTCTTTAAGAAATTTATTGAAAACATCTTCAGTTTTAAGTTTAAAAGTAGAAGTGTTTTCACAAGGGTGGAATCCTAAATATTCTTCTTTTAATAGATCGGAATCAATCAAAAGAGTGACATCATTATTTTTATCGAATAAGAGACCAAAGACAGAAGTGCTACCTTTATAGCATCCTAAATACTCATTTAGTTTTTCTTCATTTCCAAAAGATAATCTTGCCGAATTTATTTGTGATGATATCTCTTTTGTTAGAAACTTTTTATCTCCTGGCATACATAATAGATAGAATTTTGTCTGTTGTCTATTTGCTAAAAATAAGTTCTTCGGTATCATACAGTTCAAATATTTTTGATATTCTTCGTATTCATCCATCGATTCTAACGCTTTATGATCGATCCATTCATAATCGATATCATGTTCTACTAAATACTTTCTGACAATTATCTCATGCTCTTTTCTTTGATTTATATCTATTGGATAGCCTTTCATTTTCTTTTCCTCTTTCAAACTGGTATTATAAACAAAAATCATTGAATTTGATAATAAAGTTTGTTAAAATTTCTAACCGTAAAAGACAGTTCGCCGTTACCATCCTGTCTATAAACAAAACCAGGAACAAAAACAACGTATTTATATAACGCTCTTTTGTCTCTGGAAGGAGTGTTTTTCTTTGGCTCCTTCTTGGTAGAAATGGAGAAAACTTATGGAAGAAGAGAAGATTGAAAAAGTAGAAAAGAATGAAGAAGTAAAAAAGAAGAACTTTTTTAAAAATTACTTTTCGTGTTTTAAATTAGACACTAAAAGTATCGCTAAAAATGCGATCATTGCAGCTTTATACACAGCTTTGACTTACGCATTTTTCTTTTGTTCGTATGGACCTGTTCAAGTTCGTATTTCAGAATTTTTAGTTTTATTAGTATTTTTTAATCCTAATTATATCTATGGTTTGACTATCGGCTGTATCTTGAGCAATATTTATTCCCCAGCGATGTCTTCTTATTGTTCACCGCTTGATATTGTAATCGGAACTCTAGCAACAATCATCGCTTTGATTTTGATTTCTTTATCAAAGCATTTATTAATAGCTACTATTTTCCCAGCTTTATCTAATGGTTTTTTATTAGCATGGGAATTCACCTTCTTAACTAACACTGAAGGTGATGCTAGTGCAATTCTTTACTGGACAAATTTCGGTTGGGTAGCATTAGGAGAGATTATCGCTGTATCAGTATTAGGTTATATGATTTTTATGATTATGAAAAAGAGAATCAAAAACTTCAATATTGTCATCGATGCAAAGCAAAATTTGAATTTTAAATTTTAAATATACAACTTAATATATTCTAAAAAAATGTATTGTTTAACTTATGAGGTTATTCAATACATTTTTTATTTTAAATTTTTTTATTTTTTTGAATTGGTTCTTTATTCAAGACTAGGATATCATCCAAATCATTGAAAGCATTGATTTTTCTTGTCGCTTTATAAAGTGGATAAAATAGAGGTATGACAAAGATGATTGTGACTATCGATGTCATCAAACTAGCTGGTATTTTAGCTATTGATGTTGCTAGTGCTTGTTGACTTTCAATCCCTTGAATGACTGTAAATAACCATCTGAGAAGAAATTCACCAACAACATTTGTTGCTAGTGCGATAGTCAGTGAAAAGCTTATCGAATTTAAGACGGTATCAAATTTGAAGGAGAATATGAATATGCTCAAGAACAAGGCAAAGAGAACAAAACACAATACGACAATCCAGATTGTTATCTTTTCATAACCTAATAAATATAAAGTAAGTAATGTGATCGATAAAGCTAATAATATAAGTGTTGATATCATATTCATCAATTTTGCATTGGCGTTTTTCTTTAAGAGAATTCTGAACAATGTTCCGACGATGAATCCCATCAAAAACTTCAAGATCATCGTTCTTAAATAAGTTGATGGTTGATATCCAAAGACGATATCATTAAGTCCCATACCAAGAGAGCCCGCAAGTCCACCGATGATTCCACCACAAAGTAGTCCAGCTAAGATGCAAAAGAAATTTCCAAGATGTACTTTGCTAGCACCAAAGGGAATAGCTATCATCGTCCCAACAAAACAAAGTGCTGTAAATAATGCGATATAAATGATTTTTAATAATATTTTTCGATTTTCTTTCATAATTTTAGCCCTACATATTGTATTCTTTCACCTTCTAAATGTGAAGCAATATGATAATTATCTTATCTCTTGAAATGAAAAGTAAAAAAAGATATATTTGAAAGTATGAAAATTGGATATTTAAATAATCTATTTCAAGTTCATAAACCGAAAGATGATATCACTCTTTCATCGCCTGTATTCATCAAAGATAAGAATTCCTGTATCTATTTCACCTTAGGTAAAAACACAGACATTTCCAAAGAATCTTATATAAATCCGACTTTATATTTGAATATCGGTGGTTCTTTGATATTAGAAACTGATTTTGATGATTATGTCTTAAATCTTTTTGATTTGTTTTACAATAAAGAAAATTCAAATCTAGGCACTAAAACATATGATGGAAGTGGATATATTGAAATCCAATTAGAAAAGGAGAATTTAATGATGAATAAGAAAATTGAAGCTGGCAAAGTCATTCATTTAAAAAGTTTATTAGATTATGAAGAAGATAGCATCACCAATTTGGATTTGGCAAGCAATGACAAGATGAAATTTGTTTTGATGGCCTTTGATAAAGGTCAAGCTTTATCTTCGCATAGAGCACCAGGAGAAGCTATCATCTTCGTCCTTGAAGGAGAGGGCGTCATCTCTTATGAAGGAAATGATTTTGAGGTCAAAGAAGGTGATCAATTCCATTTTGCAAAGAATGGTTTACATGCTGTCAAAGCTCTTTCCAAATTCAAAATGGCATTGCTTTTGACATTAGAGTGATATGTCAAATAAAGATAAATTAGAAGATAAAGTCATTGAAAAAGCCAATAAAATATCTCTCGATAACCAAGAAGATTTAGCATTTATCGAATATCAAGAAAATGTAACTAAATCCAAAGAGGCAAAAAGAGATAGACTGATTTTAATTTGTTTGACATCGGCTGTTTATCTATTAGGGCTTGGTATCTTTGCAACCATTGTTCAAACTATCTATCAAATTCATCAAGTGGTTGGAATTGTCGTTGGAATCACACTTCTTGTCATCTATACCATCTTATATATCATCTTATTAGTTCAAATCTTTTCAAAACATTCTTTTGATTTAGAATTCAAGAAGAATCAAAACAATTATTTCTCTGAGAAGAACAACAATAAAGTGAGGTGGGAGATTGCAAGAAATATCAAAGATCAAAGTGTAGTTTTAAATTATCTTGATAAGAAGAAAAATAAAGAATTCCTCCCTGCTAAAGAAGCCAAGAAAGTCGAAGATTTTACAAAGATAATTCAACTAGCTGAAAAATATCCAAAAGGAAATCCAAAATCAAATACCCAAGATAGCAAAGAGCTAGCCGAATGTTTACTAGGTTCGATGGAAAAAGATGGTGTCATTTATAAAAAAGCTAAGTCGATAATTTTGAAAAATTCGATATCGACTGGCTGCCTTACTGCCTTATCAAATAACGCTGTTGTCGATATGTCGATTGTCGCTATCAAAAACATGCAGATGATAAAAGATCTCATCTGGTTATACGGATTCCGTCCTACTAACTATGAGATGAACAAGATCATCTTAAAGGTCATTCGAAATGTCTGCATCTCAATCGGATTGAATACCTTTCAAGGTTCAACTAATCTTTTTGCTACGGCCTTAAAGAAATCAAGCGATAATTTCTTAGTTCAACTATTATCACAGACTTTTATCGCCGGAGCTCAATTTCTTGGAAATGGAGCGATGACTTATTTAGTCGGTAAATACACCATCAACGTTCTTTTAAATCAATACCATATGCAAGAAGTCTTCCGTATCAAGATGATTGAAAATTATCAAATGGATATGGATATCAACACTGTCAACGATATCAATTCTGAGATTCAAGCTGAAGTCAAAGCCATTCAAAATTCAAGTGGTTCAAAAAGTATTGAAGATTCTAAAGTTGAAATAAATAACAAATTAGAAGCTCCTAAAAATAAACTAAACATCTTTGATAAGATAAGACAAAGACATAAAGAAAAAGTCCAAAAGAAAAACGTAGTCGATTAAGGCTACGTTTTTACTTTTATTTCTTAACTCTGATGACAGTGTTATTCTTTCTTAAAGCTTCAACAAAGGCATCTTTTTCAAGTGGTTTGAAGAAATAGAAACCTTGGACATAAGTATCTTTATTGAGCTCGCTAATCATGTTGAATTGTTCCATATTTTCAACACCGATCAAAGAAGCCTTGATTCCTTCAGTTTTAGCGATGTCGAGAAGATCTTTGACCATGATGTACTTATTTCTATCAGTATCGATAAATCTTGTGTACGGTCTATCGATCTTGAACTCAGTGATACCGAGCTTTTTGATTCTATCGACAGTCAGGAATTCACCAGAATAACGATCGCATATCAAGACGATATCCAAATCACGAATCGATTCCATAAAGGAGACCATTTCGTTATAGTGATCGAATATTTCTTTTTCTCCGATTTCAAATCCTAAGAAACCCTTTGGTAAATGTTTTTCTTTGATGAGCTTTGAAAGTTTCTCTTTCAAATTAGGATCTTTCAAATAAGAATAATCGGTATTGATAGTAAGTCTTTCAAATCCGTATAATCTGAAAGTGTTGAGACCGAATTCATCATATAAAGTACCGATATATTCTATAAGAGAATCTGAGATAAGACCGATTCTTCCATTATCAGCGGCAGCTTTGATGAGTTGATCAGTATTGAAGACAATCTTACGATAATCATCTGTCAAACGAAGAAGAAGTTCAGCGCCGACAATGCGTTTGTCACTGGTTCTAAGTATAGGTTGTAAATTGACTTGGAACTTCTTATTCTTGAATTTAGAGTCGATGACAGAGACCATGAAGTCATTCTTATTAGCGCTTCTTGAATATCCATTTTCATCAAAATACATTGAATCTTCGTTGGATTTGTATTTCTTTGAGAAATAGAAACTTTCGACGTGTTTTAAGAAATCCTTATGGGTTGCATAACCTTGCGGATAAGAAACAGGTAAGTAGGTGAAATGGAAGATTTCCTTTTTGTCTTCAAAGCAAGAAGTTCTCGATAATTCATAAATAGCTTCGATTTCATTGATGACATCGTTCTGACCATATTTGTACATCATGATAGCGAAGGTATCAGGTTTATCAAAGAAGATATTATCGATATTCTCTAAGCCCTTGATCTTATTGATGAAAATACGAAGAGCTTGAGTCAACTTTTCACTTCCATATTTTTCAATCAAATCATCACGATTGTCGATTTTCAAAAGAAGAAGATATCCGTTGCTAGAGGCTAAGAAGGCATTCTTCATTTGAACAATCAAGGAATAATAAGAATTGATGAGATAGTTCTGATCGAATAAATCATCAGTGAAATCATCATTTTGTTTCATTCTCTTGACTAACATCACCTTTTCTGGATCGTCATGATTCATGTTGAGAGTAAGTGAGGTTTCAACTGGATATTCGTTTATTACAGTCTTCATCTTCTTAGCTGTCTTCAAAGGACAATTTTGACATGGTTCATCAAAGCCGTATAAGGCTTTATGGCATTTCATACCAACTTTGATTTCAGGATTTACATCTTCCCATCCTGATGATAACTGTGTAATCTTATAAGTATTGTATTCAATCTTATAAAGGAAACAATTGGATAATTTCAAGATATTATTTGTGATAACAGTCTCATCATTCAATTGTTTTTGTCTGATTTTAGTGATGATGTATTCTCCGATTTTTGATGAGAAAATAGCTAAACATTCTTTAAGATAAGAATTTAAAGGCATCTCTCTATCGATATTATCGAAATATACAATACCACGAACTTCTTTGTTCTCTCCGTATACGACAAAAACGAAAAGAGATGATATAGAAAATTTATCGACAAGTCTTGCGATACTTGAAGAGATGTTTTCTCTCTTTGATGCATAATATGAATTATCATCTTCAGCGATATTGGCTAAGGAATGAATGAAATCATCGGGGAAGATAGTTCCTGTATTAAATCTATCTTGATATTCATCTTTCAAAGTCAAATGGGAATCTGCTTCAAATCTATTTTGCAAATCTTTGAAGGTGATAATACCGCATTCATCGATATCAAAATTGACAAGTATCTCATGTAGATTCATATTTATCTTATCTAAGCTCTCTGAAAAATCTTTTGGAGAATTATCGATAGATAAGAAAGATGAGAGAATCTTAGACATGATGTTGAGATTCAAAGATTCATGATTGATAAGTCTTGAAGAGGTGACTTTATCGATACGCTTTGGTAAATAAGCGTTGAACATCTTACCTAAACGCTTAGCGTAATGTAAGTCATCAAAGATTTCATCAATCTTAGAAAATGGATAACAGACAAGGGCGAATTGAACAGGGATTGAAACGACACCACCATCTTTTCCTTGAGTTGGAAGAGATAAATCTTTGATCATCGATTCGCATTTTTCTTTGATATTATCGATGCTATCGATGATTGGTAGATAGACATAAACACCAGTCTTCCATCTAGATGGTGAAAGCAAGAAATTGCTGTATTCGACAAATTGAGAAAAAAGATATTCGTACATCTTATCAAGTTGTTCGTCACTCAAACATCCGCCCTTATCAAATTCATAATAGATGAATAATAAAGCGTTGGTGTAACTTGCTGATTTCATCAATATTTCTCTGAAATATTCATGGAAAGAATCACCATCGACAACTCTTCTTTTCTCATCGATGAAGACAAGTTTTAAATCATCATAATGAGCGCTATCGATGACAAGAGTTGTCCTTGATAAATTCTTATTGATCTTAGCGATATCTTCATTTAGTGTTTTCATCTCATCAAATTTGAAGGTATCTTGATAAGAAGAAAAGACTACTTCATGATTCAATAATTTTGCGTAATTGATATGGGTTATACGATAAAAATCGTTATAAAACATACGATAACTCTGTTGGATGAAGAAATACTCGACAAATAATCCAATCATCATCAGGAGGAATAATAAAATCAAAGTTATCTGAATGACGATATCTTTCTTGATGAAAAGATGAAGAACGATACCACCTATGATGATGACAACACCGATAAGAACAAATAGTAAGGTGTATAAAAGAATTTTAGAATTTCTTTTTTTGAAATTGGTAACATTATTCTTTTTCATCTCAGTTACCCTCCAAAATATCTGTTCTTCCGATATCACCGATAGAAGAGACAACTATCTTTCCTAATGATGAGAATGATTCAAGGATCTTTGAATAATCGATGTAATCCATTGGAGTTGTGAAGTGAGTCTCAACAACTTTAAGAGATATACATGAAATATTAGATAAATAACAAGCGAGGGCTACCCCACCATATGTAGAATCAAAGACAACTTTCTTTTTAACTGGAGCTATTTCTCCTAAAGTGAGAAAAGGATCTATCTGCTCTTGTCTTGTGTAATAAGTATTGCTAGAGATAAAAGAAGCATCGAAATGATTGACAAATGTTCTTAGAGATATAGAATGATGGACACAATCTAAAACACCAGAATCGGTCTTATAGAATTGAGGAAATCCATCTGGTATTTGACCGAGTTTAACCGGTTTATTTCCGATTTGATCGACATCAGATAAAAATACTTGTTTTGAAATAGCTATCTCACCAAATTCGATATCATCGCTATAAGAAACACAAGTTCCAACGGTGAAGACTAAAAGAATCAAATATTTGCTGATGAGATGTAAGGTGACAGCATTAGACATATAATTTGTATAGACATCATAGACTAAGACAACATCTTGATTGAAAATTCTTCCAAAAGTCACCGGATATCTATTGAAGATGAGTTCCTGCCTTTTTTTAGTCATAATGGCTTCAAAATATAGAACATCATCATGTGAACTACCAAGAATCATGATCATATTTATTTTGCCTCCTCATCTTCTGTTTTTACTTCAAACGGATTTTTTATCAACAATTGAGAATAATCGCTTCTCTTAATCGGTTTTGAATAATAGAAGCCTTGAATTGTATCACAGCCGAAGCTTTCTAAGATTTTGACTTGTTCTTCATTATCGACACCTTCGGCGATGACTTCTAAGCCGTTCAATTTACCTAAATCGACAAGGCATTTTAAAATATTGCGGGCTTTATCATCTGTCTCGATATCTTTGACATAACTCTGATCGATTTTGATGGTATCAAATGGGATTTTACTCAAATTGGAAATATTTGAATATCCAACTCCAAAGTCATCCATCAAAACACGAATTCCCTTTTCTTTCAATTTCTTGATAATCGAAATAGCTAAGAAAGGATTTGATTGACTAGTTCTTTCAAGGATTTCTATTTCGATCAAACTCGGTGGAATATGATATTTCTCAAGTGTTTCTTCAATGGTATTGATGAAATTCATATGGAAGAATTCAAATAGAGAGAAATTCAAGGAAACAGGAAGAACTCTTCTACCTCTTTTGATGGAGTCTTGAAGATCTTTACAAACCTGAACAAGAACGAATTTATCAAGCTCATTACTAAGACCGCTAGCTTCAGCTTTAGGGATGAACTGACTCGGACTCAAAAGTCCGTACTCAGGAGAATTCCAACGAATAAGAGCTTCAGCCGAGACAAATTTCTTACTTTTTAAATTGTATTTAGGCTGATAATAAACGACAAATTCTTGATTTTCCAAAGCTTTTAAAATCATCGTAGAATCATCTTTTTTAGCAACGCTTCTCAAAGATGGTTGATAAATGGTGATGGTTTCATAATTCTTTTCAGATGCATTTCTTGCGATGATTGCATTTTCGATGCATTCTACTAGATATTGATTTTTCTTAGGCTCATCGATTCCAAAGAATGGTGAGGTGTATAAGTGAAGGTTATTTTCTTCAACAATTTGATATATCTTATCAGAGATGTTATTAACAATATTCAAAACATCAAGTCTAGTTCCACCAAAGACATAAAGATAATATCCTGAATTATCATACGCATAAACATAATTGGATGGTTGTTTATCAAAAGTCTCTTTTAAATATTTTGCAAGATT
This sequence comes from uncultured Prevotellaceae bacterium, assembly GCA_963653505.1. Classification (GTDB taxonomy): domain Bacteria; phylum Bacillota_I; class Bacilli_A; order RFN20; family CAG-288; genus Enterosoma. Next base: position 37,951 of record CAVJWL010000001.1, on the reverse strand, counting down.
TGAGTTTAAGGCTAAGCTATCTTCACGTTTTGAGTTGAAATTGACCATACTCTCATGAGAAGTTGTAAATCTGATGATGGCCTGATAGGAATTTCGATTATGTCTTTTAGCTCTGAGTGAGGTAACTCTTGTTTCAAATAGGTTTCTGTTGTATAAGTCTAGCTTTTTACCAAAGACATAAACATCTTTAGCTTCAAGAGTTTTTAATAAGACCAGGTGGTTGAAGAATTTCATCAAGAAAAGGAAGAACAAAGAGATAAAGGTGCTCATGCACACGATAAAAACGAGTTGTAATACCTTATTCAGCGCACTCAAATCGCCGATAAATAAAACAACTAAATAGATAGTTAATACGATGAGAAAACTGAGACCAAAGATGATAGCAAATAATTTATATCTATTCTTTTTATCCATGTTATTACCTATTTCTTTTTCGACTTTTCTTCTAACATTTCTTTCAACAATTCTGCTTTTAATTTTTCTTTTTCGTCTTTTGACATATTTTCAAAATCAACTCTTCCAGCAACAGGATTCTTAGGAGCTTCACCTATAGATGCTGTTTCCATCTCTTCTTCATCATCTTTTTCTTTTAAAGCCATATAAATATCTTTACAAGAAGTGAGAATCAAATATAAACTTGGAATCAATAGAAGAATGACAAGTCCCCAAGGAGAGGCAACAAATTTGAAGAATCCACCTAAGAAACTTGAATTTAGGACAACCTGTCCTAAGAATTCTTTTTCGGTGAAAGCTTGATATTGACCAAGTCCGGATTGATTTCCGTAAATATTGATACCAGAGACGATGAAGATATATCTTCCTTCTCCGGTTTTAACATTCTCATTGACTTGAATTTCTCTGAGTCTATGAGTCATAACTCTTTGGTTCACTTCTGAATATGTGAGTTGGATCGGATTATTCAAAAATGAACAGACCGGATCATTTTCTTTCTTTGGTTTTATCGAATTATATCCTTCGTAACCATCGATGAAGGTGATATCGATATGGGCACTTTTTTCTTCGTATTCATCAAGAAGGGTGACAATCGATGACATCATCTCAGTATTAGAAGTAGTAGGATAATAATTATTGCTGACTTCTTTTAATTTTTGATAATATTCTTCTTTTAAGCTTTGATTTTTCTTTTCGTTATCTAAGTATTGTTGATATAACTTATCAACATCGGTCTTAGCTGTTACAAGTGCGTTGCCTTTTTTATAAAGAGGTTCCATAGAATCAGTGAGAACGACAAAGTTACCGTAGTAATTGTAATTCAAAACTTGATTGTAATTGTTTCCACGGTTAAAAAATCCGATTATCGGACCTAGTGCTAATCCGACTATCAAAGCGATGATGACACCTGTCAAACAATTCTTGAATATCTTAAATCCTTTTGATGATTCTTTCTTTTCGGTTTTATTCTTTTTCATTTTCCAAATTCCTCAAGATCATCATCCTCTGAGGATTTTTGATCATTCTTATAATAAGAATTATATTTAGTTTCATCGATTCCTTTTAGGTTTCGAGTATTTTTCATCATCTTCTCTAAATAGCCCTGGCCTTTTGCTTTTCTTGTCTGTTTAACAGGCTTGCTAGTTTGATATTTCTTATCGCTTCTGATAGCATCGCTGATGATTCTTCCGTGTAAGTTGTTATAAGTCTTTTCACTTACGATTTTGATATCTTCAGCCTTGGATTTAACTTTGACATTTTCTTTATCAGTGTAATAATAATCGTTTTGACTATCTGTATTTGAAGTGAAGATTCTTCCTTGTTTATCACTCAAGGTAGCTGGGACAAAGTTATTGATGATTTGAACTTCTTTTTGAGGAACGATGACAGGTTTTACAGGTTCAATCTTTGAAGCATCTTCAAGCATTCTTCTAGTCTCATCTTCCATGGCTAAACGAAGTTTCTTATCAGCTTCACTTTCAACAGGTAAAACAGCGTATTCAACATCGCTTAAAGTGACTTCATCAACACTAGTTGAAACTATCTTGATTTCATCAAGTTTGCTTAAATCATCGACTTCTTCTTTGACGATGACAACCTTATTCTCTTCGATATTTTCAGCTGCAATTAAGGTGGATTCAATCTTATCTTCTAAGTCAGAAACAGATTCTTCACAAACTAAAGATGAATCGATTTTTTCATCAAAATCGCTGACTGGTTGAACAAAGCTATCGATTGGAGTTGGAACATTTTCAATTGTAGTGATTATTCCAATTCCATGTTTTAAATCATAATATTCTTCGTTTGATAAATAAACACCGAAATCATGGTCGGATACTTGGAATTTTCTTGCTTCATCGATCATGAGAAGACGGAATTTCTTGAGATATTCTTCCTCTTCTTCATGACGTTTTTTAAGTCTCTTCTCTCTTAAAAATTCAAGTTCTTGTTCTTTTCTTTCAATGCGTCTTCTTGTGACTTCATCGAAGACTAATTTATCATTTGACTTTCTTTCAAGAAGTTTGATCCTTTCATCATATTCTTCTTGTGACATTTCAAGCTTATCATATTCTTCTTGATAATAAGCTTTTTCTTTTGCGGATGGTTCTGCTTTTAAATCTTTATTTACTTTAGAATCTAAATACTTTTGATATTCATCATCTACTCTGACAAAAGAAATAGGTCCTTTTAAAAGCGGTCCATAAACAAATTCCTCATCATCGCTAGATGTAAGGATTGTCGGCTGATATTCATTTTCTTTTTTGACTGTCTTTCCCTTTTTATCTTTTCCTTGCAAGGAGAGATAATTTATGAAGGTGAGAGCATTTAAAGATTTTAATTCATCACTAGAAAAATCTTGGTATTCTTCTAAAACACCATAATTGACACCTAATTTATCATAAGCTTCGATAAAACGATACAATTCATAACAGTGATGATATTTTTGATTCTTACGAATGATATTGGTCTGTAAGATCGGATTTTTAACATTTTTATCAGTCTTAAAAATCTTCATAAAACGCGAATTGTAATAGTAGAGAACGAATTCTCTGACTTGTTCAATACGTCTTATGTAATCATTTGTTTCAATTTTAATCTTTTCTTCTTTAGGAGAATCGACAACAATTTTAGTTTCAATCGAAACTTGAGAGCCGTTTACTTCAGATGAATTTTTTAAATACAACTGCTCATGGTCCATCAAAGTAGCAAAGGATTTGACAAAGTCATATCTCTTTTCAACAAAGAGAACAAGACGTCTTATCAAGGTTGCGATGAATCTATTTTCATAGGTTTTCAAATCATCATCGGATCCGATTGATAAAATCTTATTTGGAATGACATCACCATTTTCATCGATATCTTTGATGTATTGGGTATGACTTGCAAGATGCATGACTGATGTCGCATTTGTTTTCTTAGCAAGTTCAACCGGAGTCAAATCTTCGGTGGTCTTTGTTACCATTCTAGGATTGTTGATGATAGATCCTAAATCAGGTAAGCACTGTTCAATATTCTCAATCCAGGAATTATCAAAACTTGATGATTCAATACGATTGAGTCTCAAATAGGTGTTTTTACCGCACAATAAAGCATCGAAAATATCTTGGGCATCTTCGTTATCATTTAATACGCCTTTGACCTTGTCGGAAACTGATAGATATAATTGTTTTTCTTTGCTTATGTTGTCCATTTTTGTCACTCTAAAAATTAGTTATTTGAAATTAAATTGTCAATATAGGCATGAGCCATTGGGAAGGTATTCTTACCATATAAAGTATCGAGTTCTTCGTGAAGTTGATGAAGTTGATCTTTTAAGAATGCTAAGTTCAAAGATTCAAATTTCTTTAATACTTTATTGGTGAAGATGAAGTCAAAACCATCGATTTCAGTACCACCACAAGCAACATAAACTGGAATGAATGTTTCAAGTTGCTTCATAATACGGTTACCGAAAGCAAGACGGAATTTCTTAATGACGAAGTTATCTAAATCTTCGAATTTTTGCTTCATATTATCGCTGATTGGATATTGGCTTAAAGCTTCATCATAAAGGGAATGAATCTGTTCATATGGAACTGCCATAGCTTCTTGATTTTCGGCATCAAAAGCTCTTCCTTTATCATCGAAGAAGATAGAGATAGCTCTATCGTAGACCTTATCAGAAATTGTGAAAGTGGAATCATCGTTATTTGCAGTTCCGAAGAATTCAACATTCTGTGGAATGAGAAGTTTTCCTTCTTTGATATTGATAGGATCATTATCTTGAGGAGCTGGAATCAAATCGATAAGCCATTCATTTGTATCTCTCATTTCCATGATGGATAAGAATTCTGCAAAATAGTATTCGATTCTAGCTAAGTTCATTTCATCGAGTACGATGACATCTAAATCTTTTCTGTAGGTAGTTGTATAAAGAGCTCTTAAGAATTCTGATTCATTGAATTTCTTAGTGAATTCATTGTAATAACCAAGCAATTCAGATCTATCTTTCCAAGAAGGTTGAACAGGAATGATTGCAGAATCAAAACGGAAGAACTTACCAATAGCATAGGCTAAGGAAGTTTTACCAGTACCTGAGATACCTTCTAAAATGATGAGCTTACTTGTTGCCATACCAGCAAACAATTGACGAATAGTATCTATTTTATAATAGAGCTTCAATTGAGAAGCAGCGAAATTTCTAAATCTATTGCAAAGTTCTTCTAATGATAAATCAGAGACATTTTCGATATCAGTAGAAAGTCCTTTGTATTGAGAATCGACATGAGTGAGTTTAGGGAAACGTGAGGCGACTTCTTGAATTGTCTGTTTATCTTGTTCAGGAACTTGATCTGGTTTCAATCCCATATATGACATCTTGAGATTTAAGATCTTATCCTTTTCTTGAACTGCTTGATAAAGTTCATAATTCAAACGTTCTACTTGTTCTCTAAGAGCATCTTTGTCGAGTTCTTTTTTGACAAAACGAATGTATTTTCTGATCAAAAGATATAAACCGAAAATGATACCACCGATGAAAGCAACTAATAAAATTGCAAACAAGACAAAGAAGAACCAACCCCAAAAGCCAAATTCCCCTTTAAATGCTTCGAAAAGAGAATGATAATTTGAAAAATTTGATGGAACTTTTTGCCAAGGCGAAACAACCCTTGTAGAGAAAAATTCTACAAAGTCCCAGAAGAATTCAATTATCATCTGTCTTAAATATTCAAAATAAGCTGTCATTTTCCAGTCTCCCTTGCAATCATAAATGGAAGTGTAAAATTAAAACTGGCTCCCATAGTCGAATTTATGCAATCTCTGTCCCAACCTTCCATATAAACTGAAACGATAATTTCAGTCGGATTATAATCACTTGTATTGGTGTTTTTATAAACTGGAATCATGATTGGGCTAATACGAGTTACTTCTTTTGGTCTGATGTCATCAAGAGAATAAGATTCTTCTTTTATAACATCGTGATTTGAAATGAAATCACTGACATTAAAATGATGTGTATCTTTTCTAGTTACGGCATTGAATGATGTCGCTTCACTAGCTTTAGTTATCGGATGTTTACTATCCATATTCTGAATGGTATCATCTTCAACTTTTGCTAAATAATAATCTTTAAAATCACTAGCTTTACTAGCTTGTATTATTGTACCACTATCTTTTATGTAACCATAAACAGATTCATACCATTCTTTTGAAACAGTATCGTAATATGAATCATAATAACATGAGGTAGTGGAATTGAGTATTCCTAAATAATAAGTATCTCCATCCTTATAGGGATCGATGATGGCGTATTGATATAACCCTTTTTCATCTTTATAAAGAATCGATACTCTCATTGAATCAATGACATGATTCAATTTTTCAACAGTTTCTGAGATGAATATTTCTCTCTCACTACTAGAAGAGAAACTCTTCTCATTTGCTAAAGCAATAGCTCTAGCTTGATTTTTTGATTCATCAGAGACTAATTTAAAACTGTCAGGATCGATAGTCACATAAACATTATCATCACATGAAAGATAAAAATGTTTGGTAAAATATCCGGTTTCATCCTCAACTATTTCAGGTTCATGAGGTATTGCGCCATTATTCAATCCTGTGAAAGGATTATAGAAATAAGGCTCGGGTAGTGAATATCCATCTTTTATATTTGTATTGATAGTGTTATTATCAAACCATTTGAAAGAATATGAGGATACTGGTTTATATAAATCCTTTGTTTCATCTTCATAATTGATTTTTGAAACATATTTTTCTTTATCTTCAGATATCAATAAATTCTTTTCTTTAGATGTTTGAATATAGATGTAATTTATATTATTTGTACTAGCAGTTTTAGTCCATGCATATGTGATAGAGACACCTAAGGCAGTTAGACCTATTGCTAAAGATAAGATAGAAATAGTGATTTTAGTTCTTTTTTTCATACTAATCTACCCTATTGGTTTGGAATGTAAGACCTAAATCGAATCCGGTACCACCATTATTATCTTGTTCGAATAAGCTTTGATCAGTTATTGAATGATCCCAACCCTCTAAATAGATAGTGAGTGATACTGTAGCAATCGCATTATCATCTTGACTTGTCGTACATATTTCTACGCCATCAGTTAAATAACCTGATTTATCATTAGCTTTGATATCATTCATAGAATAATACATAGCTTTTTTCAAATCATAGCTATCATAATTTTGATATCCGTAAAGTCCTTGTTGGTGTTTAGCTAAGAAAGAAGATTTGACTGTTGAATTAGTTTGATTGATGTCATCTAATTGACTATCTTGATCAAAATAAGTCGCATTATCGCTTTTTCCTTCTTTTAGTTCATAATCACCATATATCAATTCTTTCGGTTTTGTGAAATATGTTGATGGGTCATAATCATAATAATCATCATTATAATCCATGTTCAATAAACCAGCAACAGTAGTTTCACCTTTGCTTGTTGCGTTAGGATTTAAGATGAATCTTCCATTTTCACTATTTACAAATATTCTGAGTGATTTTTCTAAATTGAGACCGGCGTGAGTAGTAGCATCCTGTAACCAAATACTTCTATTTTGCATATATTTATATCCGGTTGAAGAATTGTCAGATCTTAAAACTCTAAAGGCTAAGTTGAGATAGGAATAACTATCATCGCTCGCTTTTTGTCCTAAGTTTGGCTCACCCTTTGTTGGGGCTCTATTTAAAGTCAAATCATCATTAGTTTTCAAATCATCATTGATGGTATATTCTCTGCTTGTGACTGGGATCAAATAATTAGTGGAGTGTCCTAATGCTTTTGAATATGACATGACCATTGAAGATGTAAGTGATTCTCCTGGTTTTACAAAATAATACGTAAAAGAGGTATCTTCAACCTTTTCAAAAGTTGATGATGAATCTAAATCAATGCCATTTTCTAAAAGATTAGCTCTGAATTTTGCGATGGTTTTATCATCGTTTTCGAAGGTAAAACCGACTTGTAATTGCTCAGAATTGTGGATGGTAGTTCCTCCAAAGGAAAGCTGAGCTCTAGTTGTATACGCAAACCAAGCTAAAGTGCCAGTGATGACACCAAAAGACGATGTGACAGTTAAAGCAGTTAACATAACTGCTAATCCACGTAATTTCATATTGATAAGATGTTATTTTCGACAATCAAAATTAATCTGCATCACAAGCAAATTGCATACCGACTTTGAATATACTATTTTTAAAAGTATCTTCACTCCATGTTGCTGAGGCAGAACCTTCTTCCCCAACTTTTTGCCAACCTTCTAACCAAATAGTAACTGTAACCTTATTAGAGGCACCAGTATCTTTGTTAGCTTTTGTTCCTGCTTTAGTAGTTGTTAAAACAACACCATCTTTGATAGTTCCACCATCTTGAACAGAACCAAGAAGTTCATCTTTGGTGTAGCAAACTTGTTCGCCTTTACCATAACTTCCTGCAGTACCAGTTGTTTCCCATTCATATCTATCGGAGGTATCTGCTTTTCCATCTCCGTTTAAATCAAGGGTGCCTACAGTTGCTGTTTTACCGCCTTCTTTACTTGCTAAGGCAAAAACGCTGTCTCCAGGATTTTCTTCTGTTGCTTTAGGATCAACATTGCTGAAATGAACTCTGAGAGCTTTTGCCAAATCTCCGTTTTCAGTTTCTCCGTCTTCATCATAGCCTAAGATTGTCAAATCAATGAGTTTGACATCTTTTGCAGTATATGATTCTTCTGAATTTATATTTTGAGTGAATCTAAAATACAAATCGAAAGTTAAATACTTGGTGTAACCAGTACCTAATTCGTTTTTCCATTTAGAATAATCACCAAAATTTTGATAAGTTGGAGCATCATAAAGAGCAGTCAATTTACCATCCTTTTCGATATCACCACTTGTCAATGGTTGAATTTCTTCACCAACATGTTCATTACCAGTCTTGGTTTTGGCAGCATTATAAATATCTGTTGATTTTAAATCGCTGACCCAATTAGTACCATCGGTAGAAATTTGAAGATTTTTAGTAACAGCTTGACTGCTACCAATGATTCCAGCTGTAGCTCTTGTTGAATATTGATACCAAGCAAAAGTTCCAGTGATAGAACCTACTAAAGAAAACAAAGCGGCCGAAGATAATGTCAAAACCAAAAATTTATTTTTATTTATTTTCATAACCGTTAATTGTTACTCCTAATTTTAAAGTTGAAGCGCTCCAAGAATCATGATTTCCGATACAATCGGGATCTTCTCCTTCGAGCCAAAAAACTATCGTATATCTCTTTATATCTCCAGGATTGAAATTGTAAGTGGTGTAACTTGCAACAGTTCCTGTTCTAGAATCGCTGGATTTTTCAGAATATTCAAAATTCTGAGCGAGTCCATAATAATATGTTGGATCTTCTGTTTTAGAATTTGGCTTTTCAGTTCTTCTTTCATTCAACTCAGTTGAAGAGAGAGGAATGTATTCTTGCCAAATATCATTTCCTGAAGAATCTTTAATAGCATAGCCATCAGAATCCTTGAGAATTTGATTTCTCTTTCGAGCATAAGTAGTTGAACTGTGTTCTTGACTTTCAGCATCATTTTCAAAAACTCTAATACGTAAAAAATCATCGAGATAGTGTTCATTTTGATCGCTATCAACGGTTTTGTGATTTTCAGTCAAATTGATGTTCAAATAATATTTGACAGAACTATCTTTGACATTGCTGACGTTTTTGATATAGAAAGTCAATTTGAATAAAGCACCTTCAAAGTTTTTATTGTTGGATGCTTCATTATCAAGTTCACTTGCATCTTGGTCTTGATATGTTGATTGATCTAGGTAATTGATTTGATCCAAACGAATAAATGATGTTGGATTTGAAAAATCTTTAGTTTTACTGAGAGACAAAGATACATCACCAGTATCTAAAGCCACAGTAAAAGTACCAGTATGTCTTCCTAAAAAAGCGACAATACCGAGGATGCTCAAACCAACAAAAGATGCCGTAGTGACAATGGCGACTTTGCGCCTGCGCTTAAGCTTTTTTACATATTTTAATTCCACCATAAAGAGAAAGTCCTCTGTGACTTCATTTTCTTCTAAATATCGACACTACAAAACTTCTAGTCCCGTATTCCCATGAATTATCAAATATTTGTTTTATGCCTATTGTCCATTACATAAGACTTATTCAATAACTCTTCGATGTATGGCAACTGGCTGTCTATTGTCCAGATAGACCCTATAGCTTTGCGTCGTTATATCACTATAACTTTGCTTTTAACGCTTGATATTTTACCGAAATCATAAGCATTTTTCAATTAAATAATGTAAAAAAAAGAAAGAAATTTACAAAAAATAGATATAAGACATAGTAAGAAGTCAAAAATTGGTATTTCAGCATTAAAAAAATGCTATTCAAGTGACCATTATCATTCAAATAGCATCTCTAGTTTATTCCTTTTTTTCAGTGTCTTTATTGTCGCTTTGTAAGTCAGCTAAGATTTCTCTTCTTAAAGCTTCTTTTTGTTCATCAGTCAAATCTGCAACTTTAACTGGTTCTTGTTTAGTTTCTCTTCTAACGTAAACGACAAGTCCAATGATATCCAAAGCAAGAAGTACGAATAATGGTAAAACACAAGCACAAAAATACAAAGTAGTATGTGCAATCAAATATCCGATCAATCCATATCCTTTTCCACCAGCATTTTTGATAGCTATCATTTCATTATTGGAAAGAGTGGAACTCTTAATCATCATCATAATAGCAATTACCATCAAAGTTATAGTTATAATTACATCGATTGCGATACCAATTATTAATAATATTTTCTTATTTTTGTTCATTTTGTTTTTTCCTTCAACTTGTTTAGTTTAACACTTTAAATATTATCTTTCAATGTACAACACCTTAAAATTGTAATTTTCTTGACTATTTGAATACTAAACTTATGTTATTAAAATAAACAAGCAATGTTCTAATGATTGATTTTTTTATTTTAAATTAAAAACATCCATCTCAATTACATCAATTATTGAAAGTAGGATAAGTTTTATTTAGAAAATCACATTTTGATACTATTTACTTAGTATCTTTATATATTAATAAAGTTGTTTATCTTGAAATATGGCAAAAAAGCGTTTAAAATAAATAAACTATCAAAAAAGAAAGGAAATTTGATATGAGAAATAAAACAATCGTTGCCTTCATTTATGATTTCGATCACACTTTAAGCACTACTGATATGCAAAATTATTCTTTCATCCCTTCTTTGAATATTGAACCAAAAGAATTTTGGACTGAAGCTAATAAGCTCACCAAAAAAGAACATATGGACCCACTTCTTGCCTATATGTACCTTATGATTGAAGAAAGTAAGAAAAGAAATCTTCCAATAAATCGCAAGAACTTTGTTAGTTTAGGAAAAGATATTCAGTTTTTCCCTGGTGTTGACGGTTGGTTTAAAAGAATCAATGAATACGGAAAGACTAAAGATGTAGAAGTTCAACATTATGTCATCTCATCTGGTAACAAAGAGATAATTGAGGGCTCTTCTATTTTTAAATTCTTTAAAAAGGTCTTCGCTTGTGAATATTTATACAATGATGAAGATGAGGCTATCTGGCCAAAATCGGTCATCAATTACACAACTAAGACTCAATTCATCTATCGAATCAATAAAGGTGTCTTAGATTTATCAGAGAATGATAAGGTCAACGCTTCGATGCCTGATGAAGATAAGCCGATTCCTTTCCAAAATATGATTTATATCGCCGATGGTTTGACTGATGTTCCTTGTATGAAGCTTGTCTCTGGAAATGGCGGTACTGCCATCGCTGTTTATGGTAAGAACAAAAAGCCAGCCCAAAAATTATTTGATGATGGAAGAGTCAACTTCATGTGTGAAGCTGATTATTCGGAAAATTCTAGCATCGATAAGATAGCTAAATTATTGATTGATAAAATAGCGCCACTTGATAAACTCTATCAACTTCATTATTCCCAGGTTGATAAAGACTAAATTTATTTAGTCTTTTGTATAAAAATATATTTTTTTTGATTTTTTTACTGGTTTTCTCTTGAATTATTTTTCCCTATGAGTAAAATTTATAAGATTTAACTAATCACTTCGACGATTTCGTTTATCTTTGTAGGTCTTAACTAAATTAAAGGAGAAAATCATTATGACAGGTTTATTTAATTTAAGAAGATTAGAAACTGAAGAAATCGTTGATATTCTCAATTTATCGGAACAATTAAAGAACGGGTTGCAACTTTCTTATTCTAATAAGAAATTCGCAACCCTTTTTTTTGAGAATTCAACGAGAACTCAAAATTCATTCGTGATGGCGATGTTAAAACTCGGTATTCAAGTCGATCAAGTCAATGTTTCAACTAGTTCGGTCAATAAAGGTGAAACTTTATATGACACTGTTAGAACTCTTGAAGCTATCGGATTTGATGGTGTTGTCATCCGTCACAAGGATAATGAATACTACAATCAGTTAGAAAATATAAAAATGCCTATTTTTAATGCAGGGGACGGCTCTGGTTCTCATCCAACTCAATCTTTATTAGATTTGATGACTATCAAAGAAGAATTCAAATCTTTCAAAGGATTAAAATGCTGTATTGTCGGTGATATCTCTCATTCAAGAGTTGCCCATACCGATGTTGAAATCATGAATCGTTTAGGTATGGAAACATATATCTGTGGTCCTAAGGAATTCTTAGATGACACTGCTAAAGTCATCACAATGGATGAAGCTATTAAGACCTGTGATATCATCATGCTTCTCCGCGTTCAATTTGAAAGAGATGCTGTTTTATCAACCACTAAAGAAGAATATTTTGAAAAATATGGTTTGACCATGGAAAGAGTCAACCAGATGAAAGAACACGCAATCATCATGCACCCAGCTCCTGTCAATCGCGGTATTGAAATCGCTGATGATGTTGTCGAATGTCCTAAATCAAGAATTTTCACTCAGATGACCAATGGTGTCTTTGTGAGAATGGCAGTCATTTCGATGGTTTTAGATGGTAAATTGAAATGATATTGAAAAATGTACTCATCCGTGATGGTATTTCCTTAGTCAAAAAGGATATCGAAATAAAAGATGGTATTTACACTCGCATTGAAGATTCCATTTCAGAAGATGGTATCGATATGCACAATTGCTATCTCCTTCCTGGACTTTGTGATATCCATGTTCATTTTAGAGAACCAGGACAAACGTGTAAAGAAACCATCAAAACTGGAAATCTTGCAGCTGTCAAAGGTGGATATACAACCGTATTTTTGATGCCAAATTTAAATCCGGTTCCTGATTGTTTAGAAAATTTAAAAATAGAAGAAGATATCATCAAAAACGATGCTATCATCGAAAATATTCCTTATGGAAGTGTGACTGTCGGCGAAAAAGGTGATGTAGTTTCTGACATTGAAATTTTAAAATCACACACAAGATACTTCTCCGATGATGGTGTTGGATTCCACGATTATAATGTCTTAGAAAAAGCTTTGACTCTCATCAAAAAATATGATTTATTCATCGCTTCTCACGCTGAAGATAAAACTTATAAAACAGCTCCAAAGGGTGAATACTTGGCTGTTGAAAATGAAATTGAAGTAGTTAAGAAATTGAATTGCAAATATCATTTCTGTCATATGTCGACTAAAGAGAGTTTCTCTCTCATCAAAAAAGCTCAAGATGAAGGATATAATATCACCTGTGAAGTTACCCCTCATCATCTTTTCTTGAATGAAACTGATATCAATGATAATCCTAATTTTAAAATGAATCCTCCTCTCAGAAGCAAAGAAGATCAAAAAGCTACTTTAAATGCTCTATTATCTGGTATCAGCACTGTGATTGCAACAGATCATGCTCCTCACACAGTTGAAGAGAAGAAAAGAGAATATTCAAAAGCACCAAACGGCATCATCGGACTTGAGACTGCTTTGATGCTTGTCTATACTAATCTTATCAAAACTGGCATTGCAAATTACAAGCAGTTAGAGGATTGGATGAGCAATAATCCTAGAATTTTAACAGGATTAAAACCGCTTAAAATCAAGGTAGGCAGTGAAGCTAGTTGTGCTATCATCGATATCAGTAACCCTCACACCTACACTGAAGATGAGATTTTATCTAAAGGTAAAAACTCACCATTTATCAATCAAACATTATACGGTTATAATCAGATGACCATATATAAAGGAAAGATTGTCTATTCTTTAAAAGGAGATAAACAATGAAAAGAAAATTAGTTTTAGAAAACGGAAGAATATTCCACGGAATCGGTTTTGGTAGCCCTGAAAAGAGAATTGCTGAAATTGTTTTCAACACTTCTATGGTCGGATATCAAGAAATTCTCTCTGATCCTTCATACTGTGATCAAATTGTCGTTATGACCTATCCTTTGATTGGAAATTACGGTTTGACCGATGAAGATTACGAAAGCAAATCTGTTTATATGTCTGGATTTGTTGTCAGAGAATACAACGATATTCCTTCAAATTTCCGATATACAAGAACCTTGAGTGATGTCATGGAAGAACATCAAGCCGCTGGTATCAGCAATATCGATACAAGAGAGCTTGTCAGAATCATCAGAGATTATGGTTCGATGAAAGCGATGATTGTCGATGAAGATTATCCTGATGAAAAGTGTTTTGAAGAATTGAAAGAATATTCCTATCCTCACAATCAAGTTTCAAAGGTTTCTTCTAAAAAGGTTTGGTATTCCCGTACTCCAGATCCTAAGTTCAATGTTGTCGCTATCGATTGTGGTTGCAAATTGAATATCATCAGAAAATTGAATCAAAACAAATGCAATGTTGTCGTTGTTCCTTATAACACTCCTTCTAGTGAAATCTTAAAATACAAACCAGATGGTCTTTTCTTATCAAATGGTCCTGGCGATCCATTCGATTGCAAAGAAGTCATTCAAACCATCAAGGATTTGAAAGGAAAGCTTCCGATCTTAGGTATTTGTTTAGGCCATCAGATGATCGCTTTAGCCTATGGAGCTAAGACCTATAAGATGAAATTCGGACATCGTGGAGCTAATCATCCTGTCAAAGATTTGACCACTAACAAGATTGAAATCACCAGTCAAAATCATTCCTTCGCTGTCGATAAATCAAGTTTAGAAGGAACAGGATTATCACTAACTCACATCAACATTCTCGATGATGAGGCTGAAGGTATTCAAGACCGGGAAAACTATGTCATCGGTGTTCAATACCATCCAGAATCTGCAGCTGGTCCTGAAGACTCCTCATATATTTTCAATAGATTCATCAATAATATGAAAAAATTCAAGGAGAAGAAATAATGCCAAAACGTACTGATTTAAAAAGAATTATGATCATCGGTTCCGGTCCGATTGTCATCGGTCAAGGTGCCGAATTTGATTACGCTGGAACTCAGGCATGTCTCTCATTAAAAGAAGAGGGCTATGAAACTATTTTAGTCAATTCTAATCCTGCAACTATCATGACTGATACTAAGATTGCAGATAAGGTTTATATGGAACCGCTCGATCTTGAAAATGTCGCCAAGATCATCCGTATCGAAAGACCAGATGGAATCATCTGTTCTATCGGTGGTCAAACCGGATTGAACCTCGGTATGAAGCTTTATAAAAATGGCATCTTAGATGAATGTCACACCGAACTTTTAGGTACAGGATATGATGCTATCGCTAAAGCTGAAGATAGAGAATTATTCAGAGAGCTTTGCCAAGAAATCGGTGAACCTATTTTGGAAAGTTATTCTGCAAAGACAGTAGATGAAGTCTTAGCTGCCGCTAATAAAATCGGATATCCGATCATTTTAAGACCAGCTTTCACTCTCGGTGGTACTGGTGGTGGTTTTGCTGATAATGATGAAGAATTGATACCACTTGCAACTAATGGTTTGAAATTATCTCCGGTCTCTGAAGTTTTGGTTGAAAAATCTATCAAGGGATATAAAGAGATCGAATACGAAGTTTTAAGAGATAAAAAGGATACTGCAATCGTCGTTTGTAATATGGAAAATGTCGATCCTGTCGGTATTCATACTGGTGATTCCATAGTCGTAGCTCCAAGTCAAACCTTGACAAATAAAGAATATCAAATGCTCAGAAATTCAGCCCTTAAGATCATTCGCGCTTTGAAGATCGAAGGTGGTTGCAATGTTCAATTCTCTCTTGATCCATATTCATTCCAATATTATGTCATCGAGGTCAATCCTCGTGTTTCTAGATCTTCAGCACTTGCTAGTAAAGCAAGCGGGTATCCTATCGCTAGAGTCTCAGCTAAAATCGCTTGCGGTATGACTTTAGATGAAATCGATATCGCCAATACCAAAGCAAGTTTTGAACCGACACTCGATTATGTTGTCACTAAGATTCCTCGTTTCCCATTCGATAAATTCGATGATGCTAATCGTTCACTTTCAACTCAGATGAAAGCTACTGGTGAAGTCATGTCCATCGGTAGAACTATCGAAGAAAGTATGCTTAAAGCTGTTAGAAGTCTTGAAATCAAAGCCTGTCACTTAGAGCTTGATAAATTCAAAAATCTCTCTGTCGAAGAATTATTCGCTATCATCAAAGAGCACACTGATGAAAGACCGTTTGCTATCATGGAAGCTTTCAGAAAGGATGTCATGATCGATGATATCTATTCTTTAACTAAGATTGACCGTTTCTTCCTTGAGAAATGGTATAACATTTACAAGATGGAATTGAAGTTAAAATCTTCAGCTCTTACAAAAGATGTTATCTATGAAGCTAAACGTATGGGATTCAGCGATGAATATCTTGGTAAGATATTCAATAAATCTAAGATTGATATTTACAAGTTCAGAAAAGAAAATGGTATTTATCCTGTTTATAAAATGATTGATACTTGCGCTAGCGAATTCAAATCTTACATTCCATATTTCTATTCCACTTATGAAGAAGAGAATGAATCTATCTCTTCAAATAAAAAGAAAATCATCGTCTTAGGTTCTGGTCCTATCCGTATCGGTCAAGGTGTTGAATTTGATTATTCAACCACTCACTGCGTTTGGGCACTTCAAAAAGAAGGCTATGAAGCTATTGTCATCAATAACAATCCTGAGACTGTTTCAACTGATTACACTCTCTCTGATAAGCTTTACTTCGAACCTTTGACTATCGAAGATGTTATGAATGTTGTCGATTTTGAAAAACCAGATGGTGTCATTGTCGCTCTTGGTGGACAAACTCCTATCAACCTTTGCAACGACTTAGCAAAGCTTGGTGTCAAGATCATCGGTGCTAGTGTTGAAGCTATCGACACCGCTGAAGATAGAGATTTATTTGAAATCGCTATGAACAAAATACATCTTCCACTTCCAAAAGGTGTCGCTGTGACCAATTTAGAAGATGGTATCAAAGCTGCTAGTGATATCGGATATCCAGTCCTTGTCCGCCCTTCCTTTGTTCTCGGTGGTAGAATGATGAAAATCATCCACGATGAAGAAAGTCTTAAAGCCTTCATCAAACAGGTCTTCTCCTTTGATACTGAACATCCGGTCTTGATAGATCAATATATCTTAGGTATCGAATGTGAAGTCGATGCTATTTGTGATGGTAAGGATGTCTTCATCCCTGGCATCATGCAACTTGTTGAAAGAACTGGTGTTCACTCTGGTGATTCTATGTCTGTTTATCCTCCTTTCTCTTTAAGTCAAAAAGTCAAGGATACCATCGTCGATTACACTCGTAAAATCGGCCTTGCTATCAATATGATCGGTCTTTTCAACATTCAATTCATCGTCAAGAAAGAAACAGAAGAGGTCTTCATCATCGAAGTCAATCCTCGTTCTAGTAGAACTGTTCCTTTCCTTGCTAAATCAACCTCGACTCCGATTGCTGATATCGCAGCTAGTGTTATGCTTGGTCATTCTTTAAAAGAACTTGGCTATGTCGGTATCAATCCTGATAAGAAGAGATGGTATGTCAAAACTCCAACTTTTTCTTTCACCAAGATTCAAGGTATGGATGTCGTTCTTTCTCCTGAGATGAAATCAACCGGTGAAGCTATCGGTTATGATAAGAATTTGAATCGTGCACTTTATAAATCTCTCAAAGCTTCTGGACAAAGACTTGTCAATTACGGAACTGTCTTTGCAACTATCGCCGATGAAGATAAAGAAGCAGCTCTTCCTTTGATCAGAAGATTCTACAAGTTAGGTTTCAATATCGAAGCAACTTCTGGAACCGCAAAATTCTTAAAAGATCACGGAATCAAGACAAGAATCAGACATAAGCTCTCGCAAAATAGCGAAGAGATCTTAGAATCAATCAGAAAAGGTTATGTCTCTTATGTCTTAAATACTATCAATGATTCTAATACTAAGAAGGAAAGAGATGGTGTCAAAATCAGAAGATGTGCTATCGATAACAACGTTCCTGTCTTCACCTGTCTTGACACTGTCAGCGCTCTTCTTGATGTCTTAGAAGATATGACAATGTCAGTCTCAACTATCGATGCAGAATAGTAATATGAAAGAACATATTTTTACAATAATTGAAAATAAGAAAGTAGGTAAGGATGTCTTCCTTTTAACTTTAAAAGGAGACACCACATGCTTACGTGGTTCTGGTCAATTTGCAAATTTAAAACTTAGAGATTATTATTTAAGAAGACCGTTATCAATCTTTGATTACACTGAAAACACTGTCACTTTTTTATATAAAGTCCTTGGAAAAGGAACTGATTCACTAAGCAGATATGAGATTGGAGAAGAAATCTCGATTCTCATCCCTCTTGGTAATGGATTTGATACTTCTATCTCTAACAAGCCACTTCTCATCGGTGGTGGTATCGGTATTGCACCTTTATATCACTTAGGAAAAGAATTCAAAGAAAAAGGAATCGATGTGACTTATCTTTTCGGGTTCAAAAACAAAGATGAAATCATGATGATCGATGAATATAAAAAACTTGGAAATGTCATTATCACAACTGATGATGGCAGTTATGGTTTTAAAGGAAATCCTGTATCTTATTTAAAAGAAAATAAAATAGATTTTGATAAATATTTTGCATGTGGTCCTTCTATAATGCTCAAATACTTATGCTTAGAAAATACAAATGGTGAAGTCTCTCTTGAGGCGAGAATGGGATGTGGTTTCGGAGCTTGTATGGGATGTTCGATCAAAACAACCGACGGATATAAACGCGTTTGTAAAGAAGGGCCGGTATTCAAAGCTTTTGAGGTGATATATGAATAGATTTGAAATTGAATTTTTAGGTAAAAAATTTAAAAATCCAGTCATTCCAGCTTCTGGTTGCTTCGGTTTTGGATATGAATTTGCATCCATCTACGATATCAATATCTTAGGTAGTATCTGTTTAAAAGGCACGACTTTAGAAGAGAGATACGGAAATCCTCTTCCAAGAATTGCAGAATGCAAAGAAGGACTTATCAACTCCATCGGACTTCAAAATCCTGGAGTTAAGAAAGTTATCGAAGAAGAGATTGTCAAATTATCAGGTGTCTATTCTGATACTGTCATCGCTAATATCGGCGGTCATTCCTTTGATGATTATATAAAAACTGCTAAGGCTTTCAACGATGTCGATAAGGTCTTCGCACTTGAACTCAATATTTCCTGCCCGAATGTCAAAGAAGGTGGCATGCAATTTGGAGTTGATCCAAATGTCGCTAGTAAACTTGTAAAAGAAGTCAAAAAAGTTTCTACAAAACCAGTGATTGTTAAATTATCTCCAAATGTAACTGATATAGTTGTTATGGCAAAAGCGGTTGAAAAAGCTGGTGCTGATGCTATTTCTCTTATCAATACTTTATTAGGTATGAGAATTGATATCAGAACTGGAAAACCAATCATTTACAATAAATTCGGTGGCTTCTCAGGTCCTGCAATCTTCCCAGTCGCTTTGAGAATGGTATATCAAGTATCTCATGCTGTAAATATTCCTGTCATCGGTATCGGTGGTATCACTAGCGCTGATGATGTCTTAGAAATGATGGAAGCTGGTGCTTCTTTAGTCGAAGTCGGAGCCGCAAATTTAGTCAATCCATACGCTTGTAAAGATATCATTGAATCATTAGAAGAGAGAATGGATTATTACAATATCAATACTTTAAATGAAATTATAAGGAGAACAAAATGAATAGTAACGTCATCATCGCTTTAGATTTTCCGTCAAAAGAAGAGATGTTTGAATTTTTAAAACCTTTCAAAGGCTATAATCCCTATGTCAAAGTAGGTATGGAAATGTTCTATAAAGAAGGTCCTGAAGTCGTCAAAGAATTGAAGGCTTTAGGTTTTAAAATCTTTTTAGATTTAAAACTTTGCGATATTCCAAACACTGTCAAACAAGCAATGGCAAAACTTGGAAGTTTAGGAGTTGATATCATCAACCTTCACGCTTTCGGTGGCATCGAAATGATGAAAGCAGCAAGAGAAGGTCTTGATATGACTGAAGAAGGAAAGAAGACAAAACTCATCGCAGTCACTATCTTGACTTCTATCAAAGAAGAAACTTTGAAAAACGAACTTTTGATCGATGCTTCTTTAAAAGATACTGTCAAAAAATATGCCGAAAATGCCAAAAAAGCCGGTTTAGATGGTGTTGTCTGCTCAGCTCTTGAAGCCCCTATCATCAAAGAGATGGGTCTTATCTCTGTAACTCCTGGCATTCGTCTTTTAGGCGATGATGTCAACGATCAAAAACGTGTGGCTACTCCATCCCTTGCTAAAGAATTAGGTTCTACTTATATTGTCGTTGGAAGAAGTATCACAAAAGCAACCAATCCCTTAGAAGCTTATTTAAAATGTGTGGAGGAATTTAAATAATATGAATGAATTAGAATTATCTAAAAAAGTCGCATCAAATCTTTTAAAAATCAAAGCTGTCTTTTTAAAACCTACTGACCCATTCACTTGGGCTAGCGGTATCAAATCACCAATTTATTGCGATAACAGATTGACATTATCTTATCCAGATGTCAGAGAAGTTGTCGAAGAAGGTTTAAAACAATTAGTCGAAACCTATTATCCAGATGTTGAAATTTTAGAAGGAACTTCAACAGCTGGTATCGCTCATGCTGCAATTGTCGCTTCTAAGATGAATCTTCCGATGGGATATGTAAGAAGCGGACATAAAGATCACGGTAGAGGTAATCAAATCGAAGGTATCTCTCCAAAAGGAAAGAAAGTCGTTGTCATCGAAGACTTGATTTCAACTGGTGGTTCTTCTTTAGAAGTTGTCGATATCTTAAGAGAAGAAGGCGCTGAAGTTTTAGGTATTGTCTCTATCTTCACCTATGGTCTCACTAAAGGTATCGAAAAATTGAAGGCTGATAACTGCGAAAATCATTCTCTTTCCAATTTTAAAACATTGATCAAGATTGCTCATGAAGAAAATTATATTGCAGAAAAAGATATCGAAAAATTATTAAAATTCCAAAAGAATCCAAGTGATCCTTCTTGGATGGAATAATTATGATAGAAATGGTCATTTTAACTATTGGTTAATTTGACCATTTTTTCTTTATCTACTTTTGATAAATCATCATCATAATCAACTTTATTAGCACTTGATTCGTCATCGGATTTATAATAGACAAAACTAGTATCATAAATTTCAAATCTAAAATTAGATGAATCATTAAATTTGGTCTTGATATCTTCATCCCAGTTTGAATAGTCAAATTTAATAGTTCTCGAACTAGTGATTGTATATCCAAGTGGACCATTGAAATTTATTGTTTCACCAGTAGAATCAGTATATATGACTCTATCATAATCTAAAGTAGCATTTGGATCATTGTATCTATTACTTATCGTATTTGAGTCAAATTTAAAATGAATTGTACAAGTAGTGTTTTCGCCTAATATTACTCCAAAAACAAAATATTCCTTATCTAAATAAACACTCAAATTCATTTTACAGTCATAATAATGATGTTTTCTTGTATTGAAATCATACCAAGTATTACATCTAAAAGACATAACTTCACAACCTTTACATGAACATGAACTCAAGAACAAAACCGATAAAAGTTTTAAAATTAAATTTTTTTTCATAATTTTAATATTTGAAGAAAACTAAACAACCTACATTGAACTTATGTCCAGACATATCAAAAAATCTACTTTCTGTTGTATGTCCGTCTCTTAATTCATAAAATAATTTAAAGGTTGAATAAGTAAAGAATTTAAAATTTCTTTCTTTTTTATAATATCTGAATCCACACACTGCCATGGCATGAGAACCATAAGTATCGTTTAATGTGAACCACAAGGCTGGTCTTTCATTTATAATTTCATCAACAATGTTATCAGCATGATAATTCCAATTGTAATGAGTGTTTGTATCTATATCATGGCCATATTTATTACACATATATTTGACAATATCTCTTGTTTCCCAAATATATCCATCATCACATTTTTGATATTTGCCATCAACATATTCTCTAACATTTGCATAGAGTCTTGGAAATTCTTTATTCGTTAATTTCCATTTATCTGCAATTGTGCCATCATTGATTTTTATTTTTTCTTTGCAATTACCATTACTATCAAAATGGTTTGAATATATATTCGGTTCATTTTGTTTCGCATCATAATTTACAAAACTACTAAAATACATATTTGTATATTTAGTTTTTGCTAAATATTGGAGTATATGAAAACTAGATACTATCCAGCAATTACCTTCTGAATATGATTTGCCATCTTCTTTGATAGTTTCATATGCAGATAAATTGCCTTGTTCATATCCATCCATATCTAAACTAGCTGAAAAATAATCGTAATAATCATATCCATACTTATCTTGAACATATAATAATGGATCAACAATTTTACCATTTCCACTTTGTTCTTTTTCTTGGCCTAAATATTGGCCATGATTAAGCTTTATATTTCCCCAATCTTTTTCTTCACTTACACTATCTTTATTGGCAGAAATCCAATCATTTAAAGAAGTATTAAAATATGAATAACCTGTGGTTGTAGAAAAGAAATATTCACATCCGGAATGAGCAATAAATGGCTGATTGCCTTTTGCCTGAATATCAAATATCTCATAATCATAACCGACAGTTATATATCCATATTCATCATTTAAATCTATTAAGATTCCGTCAATTTGTTTTCCGACATTTTCAATATAAAGAGGTATTAAATTTTCAACAGAAGTAGCAGTTAAAGGATCTAAATCAGGATTGTATTCGTTGAAATATTCTTCAAAATCTTTTAAGTGTTCACAAATGTATTTAGCACATTCAATAGGTGTTGCAAATGGTTTTGTCGTATCAACTTTTTGAATCGAATATTCAGAAGAATTATTCGAATAAATAGTTATTACACTAGAAGCAAATGTTGATAAAGATAATAGTAGTAATCGTATAGCTTCAATAGTCATATTTATCTCCTTTTTTATTTTAGATTATAAAAAAAAGAGATTCTTGATGTCAACACTTTAATATAATAGTTTTATGTAATTATTACATATTTCATAATTTTTACATATTTATTTATATATTTGTAATCTCTTACATCATTAAAATTGTTGATATTCATTAATAAATTGCAATTTGATTTTGAAAACATTATTCTTGGGAGTATAATAAAATTAGTTAAAGTTTACGAGGTAACAATTATGGATGATATTCAACAACTTACTAGAGACTATAAAAGACATGAAGACGCTAAAAACATGGCTAAAGCTGTCGATGATTTCTATTCTTGCTATGAAAACTGTTTGGTCTGTTCAGATTTAGCTAAAGAGATCTCAATCAAAGAATTGGACAAAGTTAAAAGTGATAATTTTAAAAAATTAGCTGATGAACAAGAAAAAGAAGCAAACACCTATCTTGCTAAGCTTCGTTTATCTCCTTCTGAGATTTCTAAGATGAAGAAAAGAAAACTTCCAAAGAGTTTTGATCAATTCATCGGTGAAGAAACCTTAAAGGATTATTTATCTAAAAATCTCATTCCTTATTGGAAAGATCATAAGATGAATCAAAGAGAGAGAAGTGCTATTCTTTTCTATGGCCCAGAAGGTGGTTCTAAATCTGTTTTCATTCAAACATTGATTCACGAATTGAACGCAACTCCTTATTATTTAAATCCTTTGAATAACTATTCTCCTTTTGGAGATAATACCAAAGCTCAAATTCAACATCTTTTCAAATTGGCTGAAGAAAAAGACAATGTTGTCTTCTATTTCACAAAACCAGTTTGCTATTTCCCAAAGGAAAGTTCTAAAGTCAATAAAGCGACATCAAAGCTCTTTATGAAACTCATCAAAAAAGAGATTAAGAGAGCTAAAAAGTTGAATTTGAATATCTTATTTGTCGCTAGCACTGCTTGCCCTGACAAGATGAATCCAAAGGCATTCTCTAAAGGACTATTCGATGAATTATTGAGAATTCACCATCCTGATAGATATGTCAGAAAAGCTTTGATGCAAGATCGTTTAAAAGGTATTGAATTTGAAGATAAGGATGCCATCGAAAAATTGACTCCTATCACTCATGGATATATCATCAAGGAAGTCTCAAGACTTTGTAAAAGAATTCATTATGTCTCAAATCTTTATATCAAAGATGGTAAAAGTGGTGTTATCACCAATGAAATGTTGGATAGAATGTTAAAAGAATTTGGCCCTCAAGATGATATCGGATTCCAATCTACAGTTGATGCCTTTGAAAAGAGCTTATCAAGCGATATCAAAGTTATCAACGATGATATTGTTGAATTAAAATAAAACAACTTATATAAATTATTAAAACTACAATTTTAAATTTCTACATTTGAATTGTAGTTTTTTTATTTTTCTCTTTTCTTTTAATTGTGAAAAAAATATAATTTTCTTGAGGTAATCAAAAATGAAAGAAAAAGAAATTTCAGTTCGTCACATTTATTTTACATTATTAAAAGATGGTACAAAAACAGTTGAAGGACGTTTATATGATTCTTTCTTCAGAGATTTAGAAGTGGGAGATAAATTGATTTTCATCGATGAAACAACCAATGAAAAATTGAGAACTACAGTCAAAAAAATTGATGTTTTCAAAGGTTTTTATTATATGATTAACCATTTTGGAAGACCTGCCTTAGGCTTTGGTGATGTAACATTCAAAGAGACACTTGATACTTATAATTCCTTTTATGATCCTATGGATATTCATTACAATGGGGTTTGTGGTATCACTGTTGAAAAGGAATAAAGCGAATTATGCGAGAACTTCATTTACATTTAGATGGTTCTTTAAGACCAAGCACTGTTTTAGATTTATATCACGAGCAGAATATTCTTCCGCCGGCTGATGATGTCTTGACTATGAAGAAGTTATTGACAGCAGATCCAGAAGCTAAGGATTTAGCTGATGTTTTGAGAGTTTTCAATATTCCTTTAAAAGTCTTACAGAAGAAAGAAGCACTTAAAAGAGTCAGCAAAGAACTTGTCATCGATTTAGCTAGTCAAGGAAATGAATATGCTGAAATCAGATTTGCACCTCAGCTTTCAACTAGAGATGGATTGTCTCAAAAAGAAGTATTAGATTTTGTCATCGAAGGTATCAATGATGGTTTAAAAGTCTCTCCTACTATCAAAATCGGATTACTTTTATGTCTTATGAGAGGTGGTAGCAAAGAAGAAAATAGAGAAACAGTTCTTCTTGCTGATGAATATAAAGATAACTTTGTCAAAGGATTAGATTTAGCAGGTGATGAGAACAATTATCCTTGTGCTTTATATGAAGATGAATTTGCTCTTGCAAAATCTATATCGATTCCTTTCACTATTCATGCTGGTGAAAGCTTAGACTTAGAAAATATCAAAAATGCCATTAAATTCGGTGCTAGACGTTTAGGACATGGTGTCTCTTTATTACAAGATAAAGAACTCATGCATGTCGTTAAAGAAGAAGGTATTTTGATCGAATGTTGTTTGACTTCTAACTTGCAAACAAAGGAAGTAACTGATTTAAGTAAACATCCTATCAGAGATTTCTTTGACTACGGAATAAGAGTCAATATCAACTCTGATAATCTCACAGTTTCTGATACAAATATCAAAAAAGAATACGATTTAGCTAGAAAATATCTATCTTTCAGTGATGAAGAACTCAATTTGATTGATAAATTTGCTATCGATGCTTCTTTCTAAATTGTAAAGAACTAGTAAGCGTTTTCAAATATTTTATATACAAATAAAAAATAAATCGTTTATAATTTTGGTGTTAGAAAAATGGATATATGGAACCTGGTAATGGTGGTTCCCTTTCTAGCCTCAACCGTAAAGAGGACTATCCATTTAATGCTTGACATATAAACGGCAAACATTAAATGGGTGCAATTAACATTGTGTCCATTTTTTTATTTTATTTTCTTAACATACATAGGAGGAAATCAAAAGTATGAAGAAAACATTAGGACTTGTCGTTTTATCCGTTTTAGCTCTCACTGGATGTGGAAAATCCAATAACAGCACTGCTGCTTCTGGCAAATTGAAAATTGCTATGCTCACTGATGCTGGTACTGTCACTGATGGTTCTTATAACCAAACAACATGGGAAGCAATCGAAGCATACAAAACTGATAACTCAGATAAAGTTGAGGATGTTCAATATTTCCAACCAGCCAAATCTGACACTTCTGCTTTCGAAAACTCTATTCAAACTGCTGTCAAACAAGGCTATAACACCATCGTTTGCCCAGGTTATTATTTCCAAGAAGTCTTCGATAGAGTTGCAAACACTTATCCAACTGTCAACTTCATCGGTCTTGACTTCACCACAACTGGAACATATAAAAATGTTTCAACCATCACTTTCAAAGAGAATGAATCTGGTGTTTTAGCGGGATATGCTGCTGTTGTCGATGGTTATAGAAATTTAGGTTTCTTCGGTGGTATGGCACAACCTGCTCCTATCCGTTATGGTTTAGGTTATATTTATGGTGCATACTATGCCGCTCATGAACTTGGTTTAACTAATTTTGAAATCAAAGCCGAAAACGTTATTTATGCAGGTTCTTATCTCTCTGATCCAAAATTCAACACTATTGGTACTGCTATGTATGATCGTGGTGTTGATGTTATCTTCACCGCTGCTGGTGGTGCAGGTGATTCTATCATTGCAGTTTCTGATGCCGAAAAAGGCCGTATGATCGTCGGTGTTGATACTGATGAATCTACTAAAAAGACTTCTGTCATAACTTCTGCTACTAAAGGCTTAAAGACTGCTGTCTATCGTGAATGCAACAAGATTTTAAATAATACCTTTACTGGTGGTGCTGAATACTTAGGTATCAAAGAAGATTGCTGTGATGTCGTTTTAGGTAGCACTGCTCGTTTCAAGAGCACTGACACAGTCACCAAGACTAAAGCCTTCATCGAAACCTTAAAAGCTGGTACTGTCACAGTTCCATCCTATTCTACTGAAGATACTTCCTTAGCTACTTTCAAGACTGCCCTTGAAGGAATGAACTTCACTTGCTCTGAGTCATTAATCAATGCTATCAAAGGTGATTCCGCTAACTAATCTAATAGTAAGATAGAACACATCTCAAGCTTTTTAGCTTGAGATGGTTTTTCATTTTTAAGGAGGCAATAAATGGACCAAAACAATAAAATAGCTGTTTCAATGAAAAATATCAGCAAATCTTTCGGATCACTTCACGCATTAAAAGATGTTTCATTTGAAGCAAGATATGGTGAAATTCATGCCATATTAGGTGAAAACGGTGCTGGAAAATCAACACTTATGAGCATACTTTTCGGTATGTTAAAAGCTGATAGAGGACAGATCTTCATCAACGAAAAAGAAGTTAAAATGAACGATGCTAATGATGCTACCAATTTAAAAATCGGTATGGTTCATCAACACTTCAAACTCGTCAATGATTTCACTGTTTATGAAAATATCGTCTTAGGTGTTGAAGAGACTAAAGGTATCACTCTCGCCAAGAGAAAATCATATAAGAAGATTCAGGAAATTTGCAAGAAATACGGGATTGCACTTTCTTTGGACAAGAAAATCAAAGACATCTCTGTCGGTATGCAACAGAGAACTGAAATCGTCAAAGTTCTTTTTAGAGATGCCAACATTTTGATTTTTGATGAACCAACTGCTGTTTTAACTCCACAAGAAATTGATTCATTTATTGAAATCTTAAAGAATCTCAAAAAAGAGAATAAATCCATCATCTTGATCACTCATAAACTTGATGAAATCAAAAAATCTAGTGATGTCTTCACGGTTTTGAGAAAAGGTGAAACTGTCGGAACTTATGATGTCGATAAAAAGACAACTTCTGAGATGGCTTCTTTGATGGTCGGTAGACAAGTCAACTTCAAAACTGATAAGAAACCTAGTAATCCAAAAGAAGTAGTTCTTGATGTCAAGAACCTCTCTTGTGGTGTCAAACACTCAAGAAAGAAAGCTTTGACAAATGTCTCTTTCAAAGTCAGAGCAGGTGAAATTGTCGCTATCGCTGGTATTGAAGGAAATGGGCAACAAGAACTTATCGATCTCATCACTGGTATGAATAAATATCCATCTACTAAAGGTGCCATTCATTTATTCGATATCGGTATTCCTGGTAATTTCCATGAATTAACTGAAAAAGAATTTGCAGCTTATGAAAAGGTTTATGATGAATATTACGATAACATCTATAAGATTAAACACCATAAAAATGCTAAAGTCGAATCTTTGAATTCTCAAATAGATGAATTAAAAGATAAACTCATCTCTTTAGAAGATGATAACGAGATTTCTAAAGTCAAAAAAGAAATCAAAAAGCTTCAAAAAGAAAAGAAAGACTATATTTCAACAGAGAAAGATAAAGAGAGAGTTGAACTTGAGAAATTAGATAAAGAATATCAACCGAAGATCAAAGAAACTTGTGATGCATTCAATAAGAAGAAAGAAGAAGTCAAACCTATTTTCTTAAAGAATGTTGAAGAGCATTCTAAACAGTTAAAAATCGATTTGGAGACTCTCAAAATCGATCATGAAAACAATTTGAAGACTCTCAAACAAGAAATTGAAGATTTGAAAGTTGAAAGAAAAGAATCCTATAAGAAATCCAAACATAAATTCTCAAAAGAATACAATGTTCAAAAAGCTTCTTCTCATTATGATGATAAACTCACCAAAGAAACTCTTGATAGAAAAGCTTTAAAGCCAGTCTTCAAAGATATCTTCAAAACAACTGATGATATCGATAAAGAATTAAAGGCTAAGAAGTTAGCTCTCATGGAAGAAAAGAGCAATTACCGTCAAGCTATCATCGATAAAAATAATGATTTGAAATATTTAAAGGCCTCAATCAAACAAACCAATTATATCAATTTGCTCTCTTGCCAAATAAAAGAGAAAAGAAATCATAAGATCAATTTCATTCCTTCTGATAGACAAAAAGATGGTTTAGTCTTAAATTTTAATATTGCCACTAATTTGATTGTCACTAAATTTTCAAAGAGACCTTATTCTAAATACGGAATTCTCTCTAATAAGACCATCAATGATACCGCTAATCGTCTCATTGAAAAATACGATATCAGATCTAGCAATGGTAAGAATACTAGAGTTGGTGATATGTCTGGTGGTAACCAGCAGAAAGTCATCATCGCAAGAGAAACTTGTGATACTCCAAGATTGTTGATTGCAAATCAACCAACGCGTGGTCTTGATGTCGGTGCTATTGAAGCCATCAATAAGATCATCGTTTCAAAAAGAGATGAAGGTGCTGCTGTCTTGTTATATTCTGTCGAACTTGAAGATATCATGAACTTAGCCGATAGAATTTTAGTCATCCATAACGGACATATCTCAGCAGAACTCGACCCTAAGAAGACCAGTTTTGAAGAAATCGGTCTTTACATGGGTGGAAACGCAATCAAGGGGGCTAATCATGACTGATTCTTTTATCAAAAAATTTAAATCAAGTTTAGATGTCATCAAACCTAATAGCAAATCTAAATTCACTACCTCCTTTATCTTTTCAATCATCTCAATTCTCATCGGTTTAGGTTTAGGATATTTAGTAATGCTAGCTTCTAATCCAAGCAGAGCTAATGAAGGTTTTGCTCAACTTATCATTGGTGGTGTTCCACTAGGTCTTACTAGTATCGGTAATATCTTATTTGACTGCACACCACTTATCGGAGTTGGCCTTGCTGTTGCTATCGCATCAAAAGCAGGTGTTTTCAATATCGGTGGCAGCGGTCAATACACTATGGGTGGTTGTATCGCACTCATCATAGCTAACCTTCTTGGAAATAATGTTCCTTCGCCTCTTGGATTCATCATCTGTTTATTAGTCGGTATGTTAGCAGGTGCTATTTGGGCCGTTGTTCCTGCCTTACTTAAAAATCATTTCAATGTCAATATCGTCGTCTCTGCAATCATGATGAATTACATAGCTGTTTATCTTTCTTGTATCTTAGCTAGAAATTCCTTGTGGTATGACCAATTCAAAAGCAGAATCAATATCGCCAATGTTTCTAACAGCATGATTCCAAATGCTGGTTTAGATGAATTATTCGCAGCTGAATATAACGGTATCAAAATCAATTCAAGATTAGATATCGCAATCATCATCGCCATCGTTGTTTGTGTTTTATTGAGCATCATCTTCTCCAAGACCACTTTTGGTTTAAAGATCAAAACTTCTGGTCAAAATGGTGATTGTGCTAAATATTCTGGCATCAACAATAAGCTTTCTTTAGTCTATGCAATGGCTATCTCTGGCGCTTGTGCTGGTATGGGTGCTGTCTTCACTTATTTGAGTAAGAACCCATCTAACTTCACAACTAGTACCACTGTCAATAGCATGGGATTCACTGGTATCTCTGTCGCATTGATTGCAAATAACTCTCCGATTGGTTGTATCTTCACTGCAATACTTCTCTCTTATATTCAAACTTCAGGTAGTGCTCTTACTTCTTTATCCTTTGATTCTAATATCATCGGTGTCATCACTTCTGTCATCATCTATTCCACTGCTACTGTTTCTTTCTTATCAAATGTCATCATCAAAATGAGAAACAAATCCAAGGAAAAGAAGAATATCAACAAATTGACTAGAGATTTACAAACTTCGCCTTCAAATAAATTAAACGAAATGGAGGTAAAAGAAAATGCCGTTAAGTAATTTATATTCATTCGTTCAAATCTTACTTCCAATTTTTATCGCATTATTCATCGTCGCTTTAGGTGGTCTTGTCTCTGAAAGAAGCGGTGTTACCAATATCGCTCTTGAAGGTTTTATGATTTTCGGTGCTTGGCTTGGTATCATCGTCATGGATTATCTTCTCATCGCCTTTGGATATGCAAATTCGTTCTCAGATATCATACATATCACAACTAAAACTATCCCTTGGGGATATAAGATCTTAATCTTCTTGATTTGTTCGTTAGTCGCTGGTGCTTTTGCTGGTGTTTTATCTTTGATTCACGCCTTTGCTTCTATCTCTTTGAACGCTGATCAGACAATTTCAGCAACTGCTATCAATACCCTTGCTCCTGCTATATGTTTATTCTTGAATATGGTCTTAGATATCAACCACGTTCATTCTGAAAGTGTCTTAAACGGAGGTAACACACCAGCTAGCGATAGACTCACCATCTCAAATACTGCATTAAAATTCGATTCCATTCCTGTTTTAAGCGATGTTCCTGTCATCGGTGATCTCTTCTTCAAGAATTTCTATCCTTCCTTCTATTTTGGTATTTTAATCCTTCTTATTGTCTGGTTCTATTTATATCACACTAAAAAAGGAAAGCATTTAAGAGCATGTGGCGAAAATCCGTATTCAGCTGCTGCTTGCGGTATCAATGTCAAAAAGACAAGATATAAAGCTGTCATCGCTTCCGGTTTCTTAGGTGGTATGGGTGGTTTCTTCCTTCTCTTTGCTACTTCTATCGAATTCAATGGTGGTGTCTCTGGTTATGGTTTCTTAGCCTTAGCTGTTTTGATCTTCGGTGGTTGGAAGCCATTCAAAACATTCTTTGCTGCTTTGTTCTTCTCTTTTTTCACCGCTTTAGCAAATGGTGTTTCTTACTTCCCATTCCTCGCCAATTTGAAACTTGATTCTAATACTTACAATCTTCTTCCATATGTCTTCACGCTTCTCATCTTGATTTTCTCTTCTAAAAAGAGCAGAGCTCCAGAAGCTGACGGACTCCCTTATATAGTCGGAAAAAGATAATCATTCATGCGTATTTACTCAATTGTAGATACGCTTTTTTGATGTGAAAAAAGTCATTGAGCGCAATGCTCAATGACTAGATTTTTTAACAAGTTTTTACTTCAACCTTAGTTCTTTCATCAATCTCTTTGAAGACTTTCTTTTGAATGATGATGATCATCGGAATGAAGATCAAAACACATAAAGTCCATGATAATGGATAAACAAAGTACAACCAGAAGATCGTATGGAATACATCAAGTGGAAATAACACAACTAAGAAGAAGATTCTAAGACCAACACAACAGGTGATTGTATTGATACTCGGTGCAAGAGAATGTTTCATACCTCTTAAATATGCGCTTGATAAATCCATCAAAGTATCTATCGAATAGGTAAGTACCATCATGATCATTCTTTCTTTACCAGCTAAGAGTGCATTATTGTAGTTGATATTATCGCCTTCAGTGATAAAGACTGAGAGAACTTGATTTGGGAAGACACAACAGATAAAGGAACAAATACCCCATGTCACCATGCTCCAGAAGATTGCATAGATGAAGGTTTTCTTGATATTCGTTTTGTTATTAGCTCCATAGTTTTGTCCGACAAAGGCCGTGATCGCACTTGCAAAAGCATCGACAAAGGCGAAGACATAATTTTCAATAGTTGAAGAAGCAGAAGAACCAGCGACAATCTCATAAATATTGATGCTGACTCCATTTATCTGATAATCAGTGATGCTATATAAAGATGATTGTATCATGACATTAGGAATGCAGTATCCTAGTCCTTGAAGTCCGCTTGGGATTCCGATTTTAAGAATATCGCTCAAAGAACTTCTATCGACTCTCATCTTCAAAATGTTCAATCTCACAAAGGCTTTTTTATTGAAAATCAACCAGAGAACTATCAAAATTGCAGAGACAACTTCTGATAAAACAGTTGCCCAAGCAACTCCGATGACATCGAGTTTAAAGACGATGACAAAGAGGAAATCACAAGCGACATTGATAAGTCCAGAGATGATAAGGATATACAATGGACGTTTAGAATCTCCTAAAGCTCTCAAAATTTGAGACCCGTAGTTATAGACCATCAAGAATGGTAAGCCTAAGAAATATATTTGAAGATATTCAGTTGATTTTGTTAAGATTCCCTCAGGAGTATTCATCCAGACAAGCATATATGGTGAGATGAAGAATCCGACAATTCCGACTAATAATCCACTGATGAGTCCTAATATCATTGAGGTATTCAGGATTTTTAAAGCTCTATCTTTATCCTTGGCGCCTTTGGCATTTCCCATCACAACATTAGCTCCGATTGAAAAGGAGACAAAGAATGTGACGATCAAATTGATTAGGGGAGTATTGCTTCCGACAGCAGACATTGAATTATTTCCACCGCCGAATTTAGAAACTGTAAACAAATCAACCGTTGTATATAAAAGTTGTAATATAGTAGTAAATGCCATCGGAAGTGCAAATTTTGGAATTTTCCAAAAAAGATTTCCATCTGTCAAATCCATTTCTGAGCTTTTTTCGATACCAGAACAACTCGTTTTTTTCATAAATAACCTTCTTTTTCTATAAACATTTAGAGTTTAAAAAAAGTTTGATTCGAAAGAACCAAACTTTATTTAATTACAATGGTTGGAACAGTGGGATTTGAACCCACGGCCTCTTGCTCCCAAGGCAAGCGCGATAACCAAACTTCGCTATGTCCCAATGTAAGAGATGGTGCCCTCGAAGAGATTCGAACTCTTGACCCTCTGATTCGTAGTCAGATACTCTATCCAGCTGAGCTACGAGGGCGCAAAATGGAGGTTCCACGCGGATTCGAACCGCGGGTTGGGGATTTGCAGTCCCTTGCCTTACCAGCTTGGCTATGGAACCAAAGGCAGTTGTTAATATAACTCTAAGCAAGATATAATCGAGTTCTTAACATCTAATCTTGATGATGTATTGATATACTCATTCGAGATAGCTTGAATAATGGAGCAGGCGACGGGAATCGGACCCGCATGATCAGCTTGGAAGGCTGAAGTTCTACCACTGAACTACGCCTGCATCAATCAAGCTTAATAAGTATATATTTCTTGTTGCGAAATTGCAAGAGTTTTTTATTTATTTTCGATAAATTATCAATTTTCTAGAGATGTAATTGTACACCATGACAATTAAAGTTCTGATTACAAAATCAACGGGATAGGAGAATATTTTGATTTCTTTCTTAAGGAATAAGAAGTCGTATAAGAAGGCTTGAATCAACATACCAATGCCTAATCCAACAGCTGATAATAAGACAAAAATGACAATTCCTTTGAATGATTTTGAAAATCCCGATTTGCTAGCTTTATACACCATATATGTTGACATCAAATAATTGATGATAACACCGATTACAAATCCACAGGCCGTGGATATAAGAGTGACAAACATCGCTTGGTTACCTTTAAAACAGATGAATTGAATGAAATAACAAGTCAAAAAATCAAAGACAGCTGCTACAAGTCCGACAATTGCGAATCTAAAAATTTCCCAAATGATGAAATTTGATTCACTTCTATTTTCAAAATATAATTTATATATTAGATATTGATATATATCGGTTAAAAATCCCGCAGCAAATAATGCGATATACGGTTTATTTTGAATGAAAGAAGAACATAAAGATGCGATGACTACAAAGGCTAAGAATCCAAATATTGATAAAATGATATAGCTGATGATATTTTTCTTTTTGAACATCGGTTTTAATCCTGAAGGAGAAAATAACATAACCAAAGCTGAAAATATCGAAATATCAAAGATTCCTGATATCAATGAATATATCAAAACACTTTTATCGATATTGAAAAACATATTTTCAGAATATGTTATTTGAATGACTTCTCCCAAATTCAATTTCAATGGATTTATCAAATATAATATTGGTGCAAGGATTGATACTGCACACATAAAGCAAAAACATATAATTGTTTCAAAAATTAAATTTGTCTTACTTTTATTGATGATTACTTCATCTTCATTTGTTTTTTTATTATTCATATTATTTCACCCACTTATAAATTGTATTCTAATCATGCCGAAATTGCTATTAAATCATCACAATTGAAAAAAACTATTTGAAAATTAAAGACAAAATCAATTTTTTTATATATAATAATCTAGTTTTTTGGAGCGTTACCCAAGAGGCTGAAGGGACCGGTTTCGAAAACCGGCAGTAGGGAAACCTAGCCAGGGTTCAAATCCCTGACGCTCCGCCATCGAAAATTTCAACACGACATATGCCGTGTTTTTTTTGTAATCAAATCTCAAATATAATTATTTTTGCCCTTCTTCTTTTTCAACTTTATTTCCACGAAAATAAAGCATAATTCCAAAGGTATAGATTAAAATCACAGCTAAAATCAATTTATCTATATAATTTGTCGTGAACACACTTATGATGATAGACGATGCCATCAGTGAAAAGACTCCAAAAGAATAATATAAAAATAATATTTCATCAATTTGTTTCTTTCTCAACACAAAATAAGTGATTATTCCGATGAATAATGCATAGATAGATATTAATAACCTGAAGAAATATCTGATAAATCCATCGAGTGTGTTTTCGTATAATTGCCAGTCACAGCTTAATAATGTTCTTCCTTCTATCACAATGAAAACGATAGAAAGTAAAATTATCAGTGCTGCAGCTATATATGTGATTATCTTTCCTGCTTTTTTCATTTTAAATTCCTCTTATAAATAGTTTCACATAAATCACTTGTAACAAAATCGCTGACAAGGATTCCAAGATTATTTTCATTTTCAATTACTTCAAGAATCCATTTGTTAATTATTTTTGCAGTTGTTCCAGCATAAGTTGGTGGGAATGAATCTAGATAATAACATGATGTGAAGTTTAAGGTAAGAGTATTTGTATGTGTCTTACTATATTCTAAACAAGCAGTGATTTCTTTTTTCTTATTTTCGATATCATAAATTTTAAAATAATCTTGACCGTGAAGATTACTTCCTTCAATATCAAAAGTATTCGTAGTGCTATTCTTATCGTGTTCAATCCATCCTTCATAGGCAGGTAATCCGATTGTATTATCTTTATAGCGAGATACTAAATACACCTTTCCTCTAAGTGATCCTAATGAATCAGGGGCTTCTCTATCTAAATTCAAAATTGAAGAATAATCATTAAGTTCTTTCTTTAATGTTGTTTCAAACGATGAGGAACTATTGACATCATCGCTTTCTTTCTTGATCGATGCGATGATTCCTTCGGATGGATGTTCTTTCAAAAATGATTTAAAAGCATCTAAAATATAAATAAATTTAAATTTTTGATCGACAAATCCATGGACAACATTCATCTCATCATTTCTTTGTTGAAGTCGAATATCAAAGAATCTGACTCCAGCTTTCAGTTGTTCAGAGATCGATAAGTCTTGACATTTGCCAGATACATCGCCAATAGAATGTAATGCTCCTGAATCATGTGACCCTGGAATTGATAATGATGATATTGATACATCATCATCAAGTTTTTTCATCCATTCTGAGCCTCTATCCGTTGTTGATTTACTACTCAATGGCAATACTGAAAATAACGAAACAATGCATACAAGACTAAACAATGACGACAAAATCACGATATGCTTTTTTCTTTCCATAAAATCATTTAAATAAACATCATTAGGATATAAATATCCAATGTTTATCCCTCACTAAAATAATAATACCTATTTTTTGCTATCAAAACAAATGTTTTTTCAAATAGAGCTTAAATCACTTGGAAGTAGAATAAATTATTCATAAGTCCCTTACTGTAAAAACTTGTTTATGACATTTATTTCAAAAGAATTATTGAATCATAATTTTTCTTTTGATTAAAAAACTCAAAGGAAACATTATTATGCAGTATAGAATTAAAGATGATTTATCATTATTATGAGATTTCTTCCAACTTTCTTAAGAATAATTAGCAAAAGAATTAAAAGTGGACAGATTGACTCTATCTAGAACTGAAAACGGGGATACATATCCTAGATTTGAACTCTTCGATAAAAAATATAGATATTTTTTAAATAAAGGTTTAAAGTAAAATTTTCAAAATGAGATGTTCTATAAAAAGATATTAAATGTGGTCATATTCTTTTATCACATAGTTCAAAAATCGGGATTGATGGCAATATGTCGATAGATAAAGGAAGAATCAACAATGATTTTGGAAAGGGTTTTATTGTAGTAATTCTTATAAAAAACTGCTTCTTTCATTTGTAGATTTCTAAAATCATGTGTTTATTTTATCGATTTTGATACTTCTTGGATGCTTGCAACCCCTTGTTTTAGAGAAATTTTTGATGCGTACAAAGATAACGAAAAGCTCAAAAAAATAATTTTCCAATTCTTATGTTAATATGCCTTGTTGTCACTAGTAAAAAGACAATCATTAAAATTCTTTCTGCCTTATATTAATACGAGAAACATTCGATTTTCTCTTGAATAAACCAAAAAGATTGATTAAAATAAATACAAGAAATCCGTTTTAGGAATTAACCTCCCTAACTAGCAACTTTGCGTGTAAACTAGTATACGGATTGCTTATCGTGATTGTTGCCGCCTCAATGGCGGCTATTTTTATTTTCTTCTTTTCGAATTAATAAAACCAAAAAAGAAAGGACAATAAGAAGTATTAAAATTTCTTTTAAACTATCCATCTCGTCACCTCCTTTCTCAAATTCTTAAATACGATAAGAATCCAAGTAAGAGGCAATCCTTAAAACGGTTTCTACACCTATTAAAATAAGTGCATTTATATTATAACATATACTAAATTATAAGAAGGCTTCAATAGTGTGTCATTATTGTTCCAACTTTGTGTCTTTAATTTAAGTTATTTAGTTTTATTTTTATTTTAATATTTTATTTTTAAAAATTTGATAAAGTTTATAGTTATCAATTACTCATCGATTTATAATTTACTTAAATACATTGTAATTAAGTTGTTATTGATCATATAATTCTATTTCATTTTGTCTTCTAATAAGTATTAAAAATCTTTATAGAATTTGAAAAGAGATGTCATCTTTTATCACAAATGAAAAAAATTTATAACGAAGTTTTTTTGTGTATGTGTCGATTTAAGCTTATACAATCAGCAAATTTCTACTAGTATAATTGAAAAAGAAAATAACTATGAGTCAATACATCAAACAAGCAAAAATATTGTGAAAAGGTCAGTTTACAATGGAAGTAGAATAAATTATGTGTAAAAGATATTTATCCATTCATTCCGGAATGAATGGATAAAAAA